>NZ_JABXKI010000149.1 GCF_017115095.1 Nostoc sp. NMS4
AACTCGATATTCTGATTGACGGGCCTTTTGTACAATCTCTGGCAATTAATTCTCCTAATTCTCCAGTTTCTTCTAGCAATCAACGGGTTCGTGTGTTAAACCCAGCTTTCCAAGACCAGATTACTTGGGCTAGCGATCAGATAGAAATCCACATCCTCAAGGATGGTGGCCGCATTGTCACTGGCTATCAAGGTGGACTTGAACTAACGTAGTGGGGCATTAGTTCTGAGCAGGGCTATTTCATTCTCATCTAGTCCGCCTCAGAATGAATTCTGAGTCTAATAGCGAAAGTCGTCTAAAGACGACTAAGACTCATGTTATAGTCCGTTTTAACGGACTTTAGCTAAAAACCAAAGAACTTCAGTTCTGGGCGGTTTCTGTCTAGAATGAAATAGCCCTGAGTTCTGAGTGCTTGCTGAGTTCTGAGGCTCGACGTTGACCTTTTGAGGCTCAACTTTTTACATTCCTGTCCCTTATCGAAGAAAAGCTATAAATGCAGCTTTCTTTGGGACAGATTATATTTAAAAAAAATACATATCTAAATTTGACTAGACCATTTCAGACAATTTTTACTGAACATCGCGTATTTTGGGCTGTTTTACTTTTGAGTGCAGCGCTGGTGGTAACGCTAGCACTGTCGCTTTCTCAAGGAGCAGTACCCTTAAATATGTGGGAATTTTGGCAAGCCATACTGCACAAAGGCGATCCGGTTAAACAGACAATTCTTTGGGATTTGCGTCTCCCGCGGATTACGGCTGCGATCGTTGTCGGCGCAGCCTTGGGAATGTCAGGAGCGCTGCTGCAAGGAATGTTACGTAATAGTCTTGCTGATCCATTTATTTTGGGTATTTCAGCAGGTGCAGGATTAATTGTGATTCTGATGATTGTCTGGCAAATATTCCCGATCGCAATTCCTTTAGCAGCATGGATGGGAGCTATTTTAACTTCTGCGATCGTTATTTTACTTGGTCGTTCGGGGTCGGGAATTTCGGTTGAGCGATTAATTTTAGGCGGAGTGGCGGTGAGTGCTTTATTTGGTGCTGTACAAAGCACATTGCTGCTTTTAGCTGAAGATGGGCAAATTCAAATTGCGCTCAGTTTCTTAGTTGGTAGTCTCAATGGCCGGGGTTGGCAAGAAATTGCTACGACTGGCCCTTACATCATCGTTGCATTGATTGGGGGATGCTTGCTGGCGCGATCGGTAAACGTACTGGCTTTGGGAGATGATATGAGCGTGAGTTTAGGCGTTTCGTTGACGCGATCGCGCCTGTTAATTGGGGGTGTCGCCACTCTCTTAGCCGCAGGTGCAGTCAGCATCAGTGGCTTGATTGGATTTGTTGGTCTTGTTGTCCCTCACGGTGTCCGCCTGATCGTTGGTACAGATCATCGCTTTGTTTTACCACTTTCCGCCCTTGCAGGAGCATGGTTACTAACTTTTGCAGATTTACTCTCTAGACTAGGAGCAGTAGAACTACCAGTAGGTTCCGTCACTGCCTTGCTGGGTTCACCTCTATTTATCTGGTTACTTTATCGTCGTTCTGCTGGGTTTAATAAATTTTGAGCTAACACATTTCGCTACGCTCACTTGTTCGGAAAATTCACTAAGTACCCTACTTTCTTATCTTCCCTCTGCCTCACTTCTCCTGCGGAGACGCTGCGCGTAGCTTGACTTGCAATGGGAGCGGTCTAAGTCGTAACGGGAGGGTCTACCTTGCAACATTACTCAGTAATTGCGGCGTTTTAAGTTAGGCTAATTATTCGGTCAAAATACAGGAGCGTAGGCGCAGCACCCCATAGGTAGACATAGCTTCACCAATACCTTTGAGAATTGTTTCCAGCTAAAAAGAAAAAACCCGCCGTAGCGGGTTACACAACAAAACTATGAACAATGAAAACTTGATTTAGCTGGAATACCTCATTTCAGCTTCCAGTTGACGAATCAGCTGTTCGTCGCCTTTTGCTCTGGCTATTTCCAAGCGATGCTCTAGGCTTTTTTGAATATTCGCTCTGTGAGCTTCTCGTGATTTGCTCACACTTTGTAATCTATTTTGACTCATACTAATTTCCTGCTTTAATTTTTCGCTTTATGTCTTGTATTGTTAACATAACACATATTTTGTAGCTGTTGCTACAGAAAAATATTTATTTATATAATTTCGACCAAAATATGTATAAAAGCCAGATCGGTGAACAAGCACTCATAACTTTACTGAGCGATTTCGGCGATCGCGATGTTTATGTAGGCATAATCAAGGGAGTCATAGCCCAAATTAACCCCAGACTGACGGTGGTAGACTTAACGCACCAAATTCCGCCGCAAGATATTGTTGCAGCCAGGTTTAGCCTGATGAATGCTTATGCCTATTTCCCCGTTGGGACAGTGCATATAGCAGTAGTAGATCCGGGTGTGGGAAGTAAGCGACGAGCGATCGCAGTAGAATTTGCTCAAGGGTTTTTGGTCGGCCCAGATAATGGTATATTTAGCGGCGTACTCAGTCTAAGTCCTGCGATCGCCGCCATTGAATTGACAAATCTTAATTATTGGCGCACTCCTCAACCAAGCAAGACTTTTCACGGTAGAGATATCTTTGCAGCAGTGGGAGCTAATCTTGCTAGTGGTGTCTCTCTCAAACAGCTCGGACAAGAAATCGAACCAGCAAGTTTGGTAAAGCTGGATATAGACGACTGCAAGCAAACAACCACTGGTGTAGTCGGTTGCATTCAATATATTGACTACTTTGGTAACTTAGTGAGTAACATCCCAGCGAGTTATGTGCAAGGCAAAACCTGGTATGTGCAAGCAGCTGGGTTGACTATACCAGGCTGTGAAACTTACAGTGATGTCAAAATGGGAGAGATAATAGCTTTAGTTGGCAGTCACGGTTGGATAGAAATTGCCATTAATAGCGGCAATGCTAACTCACAGTTGCAGTTAGATTGGCAAGAACCGCTTGAAGTCGTGTTAACTTAAATACCACATTTCGTAAGTGCCGCATCCAGAGAAACATCAAAGTTATATCCTCTTTCCACCGTTGGTAAATGTCCTGGGGGGAAAGTTTTAAAGTTTGGTTCCTTGCCAGGTTTATACTCGTATCTTTTAGTTTGCTGATTATAATTCCACTGAATCAGCCACTCACCTGTTAAAGTTTGCCATCCAACCGCGTCATACATCTGGCGATAATCGTTTTTTTCTCCCCTCAAAATCTTTTCTTGAGCGCTAAAGCCCAACTTCCCGTCACTGGCTGTACTCCACAGCTTGTCAATGGTTTTCAAATCGACACACGAAAGTGCATTCATTTCATCTTTGCCAATAGCACCCTCGGCTTGTGCCTTAGTCCCTGCAACATCTAGCATTCTCAGGTAAGTTTCTCGATCCGCTGCTTGCCAATCTTTGCTTTCTAAATATTTCTGCAACTGGCTGTAATCGACATTGCGGGCTGTGGTGATTTCTATTTGCTTCAATGAGCTAGAATTAGTAGTTATGTTAGCTAAATCAGTCTTTTCTGGGCTTTTGGTCTCAGACTTAGACCGTGTTAACGAATATCCAATCCAGCCCAAAACAGCAAATATACCGATAAGACTTGCTGTGATTAGTAAAGTTAATACCAGAACAGTCTGATTATTCTTTGCCATTTTTGGATTGCTTCTGATTACTTTGAATGCCCCAGGTAGAATTTAGTCTAACCGTTACCAGATGATAGATGTATATTTTAGCTTTTTTTGATAATTGTCAAGATTAATACATATAGAAAACAATCGTTATCAGCCAACTATGACTATACAAACACTCTCTACACCAGAAGTTTATCAAGGTCAGTTTGGGGAATTTACAATTACTCAGAGCGATCGCATTGGTGTAATTATCTACCGTGCTGGATTGATGGTAGCAGCACTGAGCTTTGCGATCGGCAGCGCTTTGATTTTACTCAACAATAACCCAACTGTTGTAACTACACTGACACCTCTATATGCTTGTTTTAGTCTCGCTCTTGGTGTTAGTTTATTTACTATTCATATTTACATGGCATCATTGCACCGAACATTGCAAATTTTTTGGGCGATCGGTAGTATAACATCAGTGATTTTGGCGATCGCTAGTAGTGAACCTTTGGTTCTTACTGTTTATAATCAGCCAATTACCTTATTTGGAGTTGGTTTTATCTTTGTAGCTTTGACAGGGATTTATTTTAAAGAGGCTTTTTGCTTCAATCGCCTAGAAACCAAAATATTAACCCCAATAGTACCGCTACTATTGTTAGGACATTTAGTAGGAATTTTACCAACTCAAGGAGAAAGTATTTTATTAGGAACTTGGGCAACGTTATTTTTGGTGTTTGCCTTGCGAAAAACAGTACAAGCAATTCCTGCTGATATTGGAGATAAGTCTGTGTTTACTTACTTGAAAGAACAACGTTTAGCTAAGGCTTAATGCAGAGAAAAAATCGTCAGTGTCAAAAATTTCCCAAAATCAAATTAATCAAACACCAAGAAATGTGGACACTTACGGCTCAGGGGTGGGCGATTGCGATCGCTTTGATTGCTTATTTAACATTTTTCATTTTTACTCACATACACTCATTTCTCGCCGTAACTTCCCCAATCGAATCAGCAGAAGTATTAGTTGTTGAAGGATGGCTACCAGATTATGCTATAGAAAAAGCTTTGACTGAATTTAAAAACGGTTCTTATCATCAAATAATTACTACCGGAGGCACATTAGGAAAAGGGAGTTATCTTACCGGATACAATAACTTTGCAGACGTATCAGCCGACACCTTCATAAAACTTGGTTTAGAAGCCGAAAAAGTAATAGCTGTTCCGACACCTTTCGTAGTTAAAGATCGTAGTTATGCATCTGCTGCTGAATTTTATCGCTGGCTATCCACTTCAAATCTAAAGATAGAATCAATTAATCTTTTTTCCTTAGACGTTCATGCTCGTAGGAGTTGGTTTCTTTTTAGAAAAATACTTACACCTCATATTAAAGTTGGTGTGATTGCTGCCACAACGCAAGATTACAATCCAAGCAAATGGTGGGCTTCTAGCGAAGGTGTACGGACAATTCTTGATGAAGGTATAGCTTATCTTTATGCACGGTTTTTGAATTGGAAAGCCTAAGAGTGTAATTCGTAATTCGTAATTTCCAGATCGCCAACAACTTTTACAAGCCGGGGATATAGCTCAATACAGTTCAGTTAAGAAATTTTTTCCTTCTCTTTCTTTTCTCTGTGTCCTCTGTGCCTCTGCGGTACCCTACGGGAAGCCGTTAGCGTAGCGTCTCGTAGAGAAGCGTCTACGTTAAAAAAATGACTTTGGCAAAGACTACTAGCCTTAACCCAAGCGTATTGCATTTTAGAGTTTTCAATCTAAAATCTAAAATGGTATTACTTACTCAAGATTTGTAATAATGCTTGCCGATAAATTTTCAGACCCTCTGCATTCAGATGGTCGCCATCACTGGTTAAATTTTCTTTAAGAACATTATTTTCATACAATGGTGCTAGTCCGGCGGCAGCAACTGGCACTTTTTCGGTTTCACCAACTTGATTAATCAAAACATTAATTTGTTCAACTTTAGGAAGTGGCGCTGATACAGTTGGATCTAAGCTTGCTGCAACTGTTGAATAAAAAGCCGGAATCAGAAAAATCTCTTTAGTTCCCATTGTGCGGATAAGTGCGATCGCTTCTTGCAGATTTTTGCTAAATAATTCATCACTAATACCATACCAAGCATCGTTTCCACCTATGGCAATAATGGCTTTTTCGCATTTCACCTTGGTAGGAATTAAACTTTTTAGTTGTTCTAGTAATGAGATTGAACTTAGACCATTTAACCCAAAATTAAAAGTACCACTGCCAAGAGTATTACCAAGTCCAGCCGAAATAGAATCGCCAAATAAGCAACCTGAAAACTGTTTATCCTGGGCGGCGAGTGTCTGATATTGTAGGGCAATTTTCCCTAAAGGTGAAGAACTTACATCATCTTTCGGCGGCGCATCGGCAGAACTAGAAGAGGAATTTGCCATACCGACTAGCTTCTGAATTTTTGACACATCAATAACTAGTTGATTACTGGGATAAGCTGCTAGAAAGCTGGTTATTCCTAAACCTTCGGGCGATCTTGCTCCTAAGATAATAGCCGATCGTAGTGCTTGTATACTGGCTTGATCGCGGCGAGCGATCGCAACGGATGCAAAAGATAAAGCTTGCTTGCCCATTCCGGTGTTTATCAGCTTATCTAAAGCCACAATATCAAGCGACATTTTCACCTGAAGGGCTTCTTGAAACTTCTGTTTCTCCTTAGCGCTGAGGTAATCTAGAAAAGATTTCAGATCGCCAGAAACCTTTTGTGTCTTATCATAGTCGCGTATATCTGCCACCGGGATCGATTGCTCAAACAATCCATACCTGACGGTAACTTTTTCAGCTGCCAAACTAGGCAACAAACCAAGTCCACTATGCACCAGTAAAAATATTAAGCACCCAGATAGGCTGATTAAAAGACGATAGAAATATTTCATCACAGAACATAAAAAGATAGTCAATAGTTAATAGTCAAGAGTCAAGAGTCAAAAGTCAAGGGAAATTGCAAAAGAGGATTTGTAGAGACGGCGATTCATCGCGTCTTCTTTTCGCCATCAACAGCCAACCCTAATTTGGGAATACTCAATCCAGTGGCGTGAGGATAGAACGGTGGTAGAAGAAGGCGCATATTGGCTAGCTTGGGCGCAAATTTCGGGTATTGGTCCGGTATTACTGCGACGGCTGCAACAGCATTTTGGCACGTTAGCAACTGCTTGGAACGCTACCAAGGTAGAGTTAGGAGAAGTGGAGGGTTTTGGTTATCAAACACTAGAAAAAGTAGTACAACAGCGATCGCGTCTACACCCAGAACAACTATTCATTAAGCACCAGCAAGAAAACCCCCATTTCTGGACACCAGCAGACGCAGATTATCCCCGCTTACTGCTAGAAACTCCTAGTCCACCGCCAATTTTATACTATCGTGGTGAAGTCGAACTCCAAGAAAATCTCGGACAAAAACCAATGGTTGGGATTGTTGGAACCCGTCAACCCTCAGAATACGGTATCCGTTGGACTCGCCAAATTAGTACAGCTTTGGCTAAAAATGGCTTTACAGTCGTTTCTGGTATGGCCGAGGGAATTGATACAGAAAGCCATATCGCCGCCATGAAAGCAGGTGGACGGACGATCGCAGTTTTGGGAACTGGTGTCGATGTCATCTATCCCCATAAAAATCGGGATTTGTACAAGCAAATTTTGACGGCTGGGTTAGTTGTGAGTGAGTACCCCACAAAAACCCCACCCGATCGCACTCACTTTCCCCGTCGTAACCGAATTATTGCAGGTTTAAGTCGCGCCATCCTGGTAATGGAAGCGCCGTTAAAATCTGGTGCTTTAATAACAGCTACCTACGCAAATGAATTTGGTAGAGATGTCTATGCCTTACCTGGAAGATTGGACGATTATCCATCCCAAGGGTGCTTAAAGTTACTCAGTCAGGGAGCAACTTTCATTCTTAAAGAACTAGATGAACTATTAACAATGCTAGGAGCAATACCACAAATTGATGCAATTGAGGCTTCCACAGCACCAGAACAGTTAAGTTTGCCAACTTTATCGCCAGAATTGCAAACGGTAATGGATGCGTTTACAAGTGAAGCTTTATCCTTTGATTTTATTGTCCAACAAACCGGCATGGCTGCTGGCTCAGTTTCCGGCGCTTTATTACAGTTGGAACTTATGGGTTATGTTTCGCAATTACCAGGGATGCGGTATCAAAAAAGTTAAGAGTTAAAAGACAACAACTTTAGTTTAAGGACTTCTAACAAATAAATTACCCAATTTATTCAGATAATATTTTTCTTTTCCTCCTGCTCCTCTGCCTACACAACGATTGATTATTTTTTTATTAGAGGATGTTTGAAAAGTCCTGTTGTTGGTAGCAAAAAGTTTTAGATCCCCCTAAATCCCCCTTAAAAAAGGGGGACTTTGATTCCGGTTCCCCCCTTTTTAAGGGGGGCTAGGGGGGATCAAGAGGTGCTGAAAATCACAGCTAACCACTTTTCAAACAACCTCTTAGAAGTTCCTTATCTACACCCCTTGTTCTTCTACTGTCTTGCTTTTGCGCTTGCTTGTTCGTTGGCTTTTTTGTTTGCCATTGTTTAATTTTTCTCGTTCTGCTCGAATTCTTTCTAGTAATTCTGATGCAGGTTCATCATCGGGATCTTGGGGGACGAGTTCACCCCGGAAGGCTTTGGCGAGAATTGATTGATTGAGTTGATCTAAATTGGTTTTAGCTTTCTGATATTGCTGTTCAATGGTGTCAGCAGATTTAAAAAGTTTTTGAACTCGTCCGATAATTTCTTCCTGTTCCTTATAAGGTGCAATAGGAATAGGTAATTGAGCCATTGATTTTGTATTAAAGTGTATTAATGCAACACCTACTTGCTTCTCATTTACATGAGAACGTGCCACAGAGTTCATATAGTAGGAACCGTAATAAGGAGTGATAGCTTTAGGTTGTTTTACAATCACTAAATCTGAGCAATTAGCTTCTTTTAAATTATTAGGTATGACGCAAGTAATTCCTACACTCCCAGACCTAACAACAACTAAATCACCTGGCTGCAAACTTGACTTACTTAACTTTTTATGAAATTCTTTTGAAATATACTGTAGCCCTATTGGGTCAAATCTATTCTCACGAACGTTTTGAGAACGTAAAAAAGGTATTCCTTCAGATATATACTCATCTTTCATAGAGCCAACATGACCAACTGTAACACGCTCACTAACTTGCTCAAATGTTGTCCAATGCCAACCTTTAGGTAATTCTTCTAATTCACTTTCAATTAATAGATTAAGTTCGTTATGTTTTAGTTGATTTTTTGTTCTGTCTCGTTTTTCTTGTAAAGTCCTCTCCAGCAAAACTGAAGCAGGTTCAACATCTGGGTTTTGTTCGCGCCAGTCGGCTGTTAAATCGCCTCGAAAGGCGGCAGCGAGGACGGATTGGCGAAAGCGATCGCACAATTGGGGTATAGTCTCTAGCGCTTCCTTGGCTCGTTGAGTGCGATCGTTTAATTCTTCAATCTTGGCAACAATCCGCTTTTGCTCATTGAGTGGTGGAAGGGGAATAAAAAGTTGTCTTATATGGTTTAGGTTAACTCTTGGGCGCGTTGTTCCCTTGGTATATGTCTGTAATTTACAAATAACAACTTGAGAGTTTATTACATAAAGTATATACTTTTTTAGAGCAAATTTTTCACTGATTCTTACTCTAACAATATCAGCAACAATTATTCCTTTATTAAGATTATTGGGAACAAGGCAAGCCTTACCTAAAGGTTCTCCTAATTTTGTAATAATAATATCTCCTTTTTCAAAACTATGTCTGTCTAGCTCTTTAGCTTTGTCAAAGCTAACAAACTTAATATTCTTTTCAATAAATACATTTCTATCAACGTTTTGTAACCGAATAATTGGAACCCCAGTATCCAAATACTCAGACGCTTTAAGGTTTGAACCGAAAGGGCCATCAACAATATCACTTTTAGGATTTAGGCATAAATCTTCTAAAGTTGTCCATTTCCAACCTTCAGGTAATTCTATTAATTCATCACTCATGTAAACTACAAACTCTCTAACTCTTGTACAAACTCTTCTGGACTTAACTCAATCTCTCTAAGAATTTCCCGAATTAAGGGACGGGCAATATCTCGACCTTTGTGACGAGGAACTGTTGTCGTTCTACCATCGGGATGTCGATAAAAAACGTGACTGCCTTTTTGTCTGACTGCTTCAAAACCCAAATTTAGCAAAAGCTTTTCCATTGTCTGATAATTGACAATTGGCAGTTTGCTCATGCACTTACCTCAATTTGTTGAATTCCCACAAACCGGGGTAACTCGTCTAAATCATTACCATACTCAGCCAAACAAAGCTCAATTACTTCTTTTAAATTTTCCTGTAATTCGTCTAAACTTTCTGCTTGAGTATGCGCCCCTGGAATCCCTGGAACAATCCCGACATATAACTTTGTGGCTGAATCGTATTCTACGTAAGCGGTAAACGTCTTCATAACTTGTTAAATCTCATCCTGTTGTGAAAGTCTCTCTAGTTTCATATTCTCCTTGTTCTGGCCGTTTTAGCGGTTCTCCTACCCAACCACCAATTACCTCTTCAAAAAAACCAGAGTTCCAGCCTTTACCTTCAGGAGTCGTAGGTTGAATTTTATCTTTCTCTTGTAACTTGGTTTTCAAGTGAAGAAATTCCACAAAATCTAAAACTTCCTCTTGTTTGTCTTGTGGAAGAGAACGCCACTTTGTTAATAACTCTTGTTCTGGACTCATTAAAATTCACCCACTATTACTTTCTGTCAAACTCATTTTGATGGGTAGAGAGCTACAGTGTACACACAAGTAGAATTACCCCCCTCAATCCCCCCGATGCATTGGGGGGAAGCCGGAAATCCAGTTCCCTCCCCTTTGCAAGGGGAGGGTTAGGGTGGGGTAATTTTATTCTAAGGTTGACAACCCCACGGAAGCACTGACAGCCTCCGCCGCTTCTTCACCTTCTAGCAATATCATCAAAGCTTCCATCTCCTTGGTTGCAATTCGCAGCTTTTCCATAATCTCTGCGGCAATTATCTCCGGCTCTGGTAAATTATCGCCCGATCGCAAGCTATCATCTCGCAGCCAGGAAATATCCAAATTTTCGTTACGTTTGGTAATCTGCTCTCGCGTAAAGCACCGGAAACGCCCATTTTCTCCCAAATCGACACGCAGACTATTGCCATTGGGTTCATCTCCATAGCACTGCTCAAACTCAGAGAAATGCCCACGAGTCAAGGGAATACGTTTACCAAAGCTGGGCATATTGGTACGCATATCGTAAATCCAAACTGCTTTGGTGTTGCCTTTCTCTGTTGTGCCACGCTGGAAAAATAATACATTTGTCTTCACACCTTGGGCGTAAAATATCCCAGTGGGCAATCTTAAAATGGTATGCAAATTACATTTAGCCATCAAGTCAGCCCGAATTGCCCGCCCTTGTCCATCTTCAAACAATACATTATCTGGCAAAACTACCGCAGCCCGTCCCCCTGGTTTGAGGGTTCTATAGATATGTTGCAAAAATGCTAATTGCTTGTTTGAGGTGGGATAAGTAAAATCATCCCGCGAAGGTAGTCCACCTCCTTTTTTTGTCCCAAAGGGTGGATTAGTCAGAATTACATCAGCTTTTGCTAGTCGCTGTCCCTCTGCGGAAAGGCTATCACCCAAATCTACAGCCCCTTCAATTCCGTGTAACATCATATTCATCAACAGCAAACGGTGAGCATCTTGCACCAACTCCATGCCATAAAACGCCTGATGTTGCTGGAAAGATTGTTGCGCTTCTGTCCACTCGAAAGGATCGTGGTATTGTCGAATATAGCGATCGCTTGCAATCAAAAACCCTCCGGTTCCAGCTGCCGGATCTTGAATTAATTCTCCTGGTTGTGGCTTCAATAAGGAAACCATGCAATCAATTAACGGTCTGGGTGTAAAATATTGTCCTGCACCAGATTTCTTCTCGTCGGCGTTTTTCTGTAATAGTCCTTCATACAAATCGCCAAACTCGTCTCGATGTTCTGAAAACCAGTCCAATTCATCAATACTGGTGACAAGCTTCTTAAGAATGCGGGGTTGCTTGAGGGAAGTTTGAGCATTAGCAAAAATCGCCTGTACTCGCAAAGATGAATTCTCCGAACCCAACATCAGTAAGAGTTTTCTATAAGATGTTAGTTGCTCTACCCCATCTTGAGTAACCAAGTCGTCCCAGCGATAGCCTTGTAATAATTGCGCCTCCGCCCCCGTTTCTTGCGCCATCTTTAGGAATAGCAGATAGGTTAATTCTGTAACATATTGCAGATAAGTAACGCCGTCATCTCGCAGGACGTGGCATAAATTCCAGAGTTTTTGAACAATATCGGTAGTAGCGGTCATAGTAGATTTTTTTCACGCAGAGGGGATGAGAGTAGTAGACGTAGGGTTTTACCCCACCCTAACCCTCCCCTTTACAAGGGGAGGGAACTAGATTTATTTCTTTCTTGTTTCCCCCCAATGCATCGGGGGGATTAAGGGGGGTAATTACACCGTAGCCACGAATTATATCGGGATGAGAGTAGTATACGTAAGGTTTTACCCCACCCTAACCCTCCCCTTGTAAAGGGGAGGGAACTAGATTTATTTCTTTCTTGTTTCCCCCCAATGCATCGGGGGGATTAAGGGGGGTAATTACACCGTAGCCACGAATTATATCGGGATGAGAGTAGTATACGTAAGGTTTTACCCCACCCTAACCCTCCCCTTGTAAAGGGGAGGGAACTAGATTTATTTCTTTCTTGTTTCCCCCCAATGCATCGGGGGGATTAAGGGGGGTAATTACACCGTAGCCACGAATTATATCAAATCGCAACATCCCAAAGACTCTCATGAATCTTGATCACAATATTCTCTAATTCTCCACCGAAAACCTTATTTAATCGCTCGAATCCGCCGCCTTGACTTTTAAACTCTCCTTTATCAAAGGCTTCGCAATCAACAATTATTTCCGCTTTGAGTTGCTTCCCAATCCGTTCCAACCATTTGCGTTGCGGTGTATTCCAAGGTTGACTCGCTAGAATTTTTTTCATAGCGCGTTCAACCCGTTCACCGTAAGGAATTAAAGCATCACCCAAGGCCGCTTGACGAATAAAGCCGATAATTGAAGCGGCAATATCTTCATTAGTCGTTTCTCGCCATGCCGTTTGTAAGCTGGTTTGAGAATATCCAGCTGCATCAAGCTGCATTCGCAGTTCTTTAAGTTGCGTCCTTGTTAACTCACGGGGGCGCTGTGTGACAACAATCAGCGCCGGAATTTTATTCATGTTCTCTAGCAAAAAGGCTCTAAAACTTTCTAGATAATCTTCTGGACGTGCAGCACTGCCATAACCGCGTTCAATTGAGACTAATTCATCAAGATGATGGGAAATTAATATTGGCTGAGTTCCACCATCTCGACGGTCAAGAATTTGCGCGATCGCCTTTTTATCTCGAAACCATTCCCGAACTTGTTGTATTGTACTTTGTTTGAGGTGAGATCCAATATTTTCTATTGGCATTTGCGCGATCGCTTCTAATTGTTCGCGGTTACTGTCGCTTAAATGTCTACGTTGGCGTTGCAGTTTGGCTAGCAGTTGCTCAATCACTATCTCGACAGCATCAGTGTTAACTATCTCTAACTCTTGCAGTAGTTGGGTAAAGGTAATGTTAGGATTAACTACAATGGGTTTCATCGTGGAAACAGGTGCGATCGCTTCATATAGCCGCACGGCATCAAAGATATGAAAGACTTCTTTCCCAATTTCATCACAAAGGCGGGTAGCCCTTCCCACCATCTGCTCGTAGAGAATCCGAGAATTGACTCGGCGAATAAACACAAGATTACAAATCGCCGGCACATCAATCCCGGTAGTTAATAAGTCTACGGTTACAGCAACTTTCGGATTAACTTCATTACGAAACTTGCGAATCAACTCTAAGGGCTTATCTGCATTCCCAGTAATTTTGACCACAGCATCATCTTCAACGCTGTCATATCTATGCTGAAACGTCTGTTTAAGTTGGTTAACAACAATATCTGCATGAGCATCAGTGACGCAAAAGATCAAGGTTTTTTCTGGTAGCGAGGGGTCAATATGTCGCGCCAAGGCTTCACAGACGACGCGATTAAATTCCTCAGTCACAACTTTGCGGTTAAATTGCTCGACATCAATCCGCACTTCATCAGGGGCATGAACTAAATCAAGTTCCCCTGTTTGGGGATTGAAAAACTCCATCTGCTCACCAGCATTCCATACCATTCCCTCTTCAGAAAGCTTTGTTTTAATTTGAAAGGGCGGCTCATGGTCAATTAACCAACCATCAATCACAGCTTCCCGATAACTGTAGATGTAGACAGGTTCACCAAAAATTTCTGTAGTATGTAGCGCTGGAGTTGCGGTTAAACCAATCTTAACTGCGTCGAACTGCTCCAAAACCCGCCGATATTTCGACACGTAATCGTTAAAATCCCGAAACTCTAATTCTGTATCACTTAAATCTCGATCTAATAAATAGCCCCGGTGACACTCATCTATAATAATACAATCATATTGATCGGGTGTAACCATTGTACCATCAACAGGGTAGAGAACCCGCTTGACCATACCCTGCACCGTGGTAATGTGAACTTTAAGATCGCGATCAAATTCAGTGTTGTTGCGATCGCTAATTTCAAATATATCAGCGAAACTTTGCAGGTTTTCCATGCGAGAATCTTTAAAGGCGTTAGTGGTTTGCTCTTTTAATGCGGTGCGATCGACTAAAAACAACACCCGGCGAAACCGCTTAGTTTTCAGCAGCCGATAAACTAAACCAATGCAAGTTTTAGTTTTTCCTGTTCCTGTTGCCATCGCTACGAGTAATTCTCGTTGTCCTCGTGCTAAGGCAGACTCTACCGCTTGAATGGAGCGAATTTGATAATCCCGCAATTTCAAACCATAGCTAAAACCTTCTTGGGCTAAACGAGTTACTGCCTGGTCAACATCTTGAGTTAAAATATCAAGTAATCCTTGAGGAGAGTGCCAAGTAGGTAGACAGACGCGAAGATTAGTCGCTCGCCGCAAATCACAAAACCAGATGCCACTCTTAGTTAGAAGTTGCTGTAAATATGGTCGTCCGTTAGTTGCAAAGACAAATGGAACCTGATAATTTTGCCACAGCCCACCTGCAAAAATTTCTCCCGCAATTTGGAACCCTTCACTATATCGTTTAGCTTGGTTGAGCGCACCTTCAGAAACATCTTTACTCTGCCGTTTAGCTTCCACTACTCCGACAATTTGTAAGCCGCAGAATAACGCATAATCAGCCCGTCCATTAGCGGTGGGATACTCAGCTATTGCTAAATTTCTTCCCTTTTGAGGACGCACACCATTTTGATAAGTCAGTTCTTCGGAATCTGCTTCCCAACCGGCTGCCCGTAGTTGAGCATCAATTAGTCTGCGTGTCTCTCTTTCATCCAGCAGTACGCCACTTTCCGCCACTTGAGCTTGAGTAATGGTTTGCTGAATGATTTGCTGAGTCTCACTTTTGGCTTGAGCCTGAATTTCTGCCAGGTGATTTAACACCTCCTGCACCTTAGACTCTGCTTCCCGTGCTAAACCTTCGGCGGCACTTCTTTGCAGCATCTCAGCTTTGGCTAATGCTTGTGCTGCCTCAACCTCCGAAAAATTCTTTTGTACTTCATCTCGCAGGCGTTCTAACTCGGCTTTAAGTGCCTGTGTCTCTATTTTGGGGTCAGGTGGGGGAATAAACGCGCCTGGGTCAAAATTGCGATGGTTACTAAATGAGCGATGAAACCAAATTCCCAACTCACGCGCATATTTCAGCCCACTTAAAGCCGTGCGTTGATTGCCAGAAAGCTCATGAGTTGCCTGATTGCCAATTTTTCGTAACTCATGGAACAAGCGATCGACTTCTCCTTTAATTAAACCGCGATCGCGCAACCGATTTAGCAAATTAATCTGCCGTTCATCCGCTACCTCATAAAGTCCAACGTTGGCTGCTGCTAACTGAGCCAGCAATTCCCCAAACTGTCGCAACTTAATTAAACAAGTATTGGGGTCATCTGCAAAATATCGTTCAGCTAGAGCGCCTAATCGTACAAGTTGCGTATCGTGGACTGCAAGAAATGAGAAGTTTAATGATGGCATATTTGGTAACACTTACTGCACGGAGTTATTAGTTAAACTCTAGGCCACAACTAGGGTTTACCCCACCCTAACCCTCCCCTTGTAAAGGGGAGGGAACTAGATTCCCCCCTTTACAAGGGGGGATTAAGGGGGGTAATTAAACTTGTGTGTACACCGTAGCCAATAAACGGGGGGTAATTAAACTTGTGTGTCCTTAGAGGAGAGGTGTTATGGACTTTTACAAGAAGTCTAATGACCAATAACTAATCAATTCATAAGTTCATTACAACAATTGTTGCAATGATTTAAACGTTTCTTATACATGGAAGAGTATTTGTTGCAAAGTATTAAGCATTTGCTACAACTGATTATACTTTTGCAAGAAATACTTAAGCGTTTCTTATATATGGAAGAGCATTTGTTGCAAAGTATTAAGCATTTGTTGCAACTGATTATACCTTTGCAAGAAATACTTAAGCGTTTCTTATATATGGAAGAATATTTGTTGCAAACGTTTGAATTTTGACAATTAGTGTTTGAATTTGAGCAATGACTATTTGGTTGATAGTTTCGGCTATAGCAATCCTATTTGATTTGCAAACAGAAATTGTAACTTGAATTGCGATCGCCAGTCTCTACGGAGTATACTTTGTGGTTTTAATTCAGTGCAACGCTAGTTTCCCCTGCTCCCTGCCTGATCCCAACGAAACGCCGACCTACTTATCTTGGGGGATAATATTGTGGATTAACAACTGGAGATTGATAACCGTTTGTGGGTACTGTACTTCCCATACCGTTGGGTATAGGAGTGACAACAGGAGGCTGATAAATGCTCATGGGCGCAGTTGTTGTGCCGTTGGGTAGAGCCGGATTCGCAACCTGGGGCTGATAACCATTTGCGGGTACTGTGTTGGTAGTAGCGCCAGGTGTTACCGGATTTTGGCTAAACTCTTGGTAGGCTGCACGAGAAATTGAGCTAATCAATTTTTCGGCACGAGGATCGTTTTCTGGGCGTTGTACCATGACGGAAGCTATATAGCGCTTGCCGGTAGGAACAACAATTAAACCTGCATCTGCCAACATTGTGCCGATATCACCCGTTTTGTGGTATGCTCTTGCACCTGTTCCCAAACCTGATGGTAGCAGGGTGTCCCTTTGGGTGCGACGCAAGATATCCAGCATGAGATCGCGTGATGGCATACTGACTAAATTTCCCTGACTAACGATCGCCATTAAATTCCCTAGTTCCTTGGGACTAGTGGTGTTTGTCCCTTGCAAATCTGGGAGTTGATTACGAATTGTTGTGGCTGTCAATCCCCAACTACGGAAACGCTGGTTTAAAGCGTCCATTCCTCCTAGTTTGGCAATCAGCATATTTGTTGCCGTGTTGTCGCTGATTGTAATCATTTTGGTGACAACTTCCAAAGCAGCGTACTGGGTTCCCGGTGGTTTGTATTGCAGATTTCCCGAACCGCCAGCTACCATATCTTGTTGCATGGTCAGCATTTCATCTAGGCGAATTTTCCCCGCGTCCACATCCTGAAAAAAGGCAATCAGAATCGGCACTTTAATCGTGCTAGCCGCCGGAAAACTAGTAGAGCCATTGATATCTACATAATTACCAGTATCCAAATCTACTAAGAAAATTCCCGGTGTGAGATTTGGGTTGGTGGTTGCCAAATTTTGCACGGCACTTTTCAAAGAGGTAATTTCTTGAGATAGGTATAGACTGGAAGCTGCGTTAGGAGGAGTTTGGCTAGGTTGTGGCTGCGATCGCGCCAGATTAGTAACATTACTATTAGATTGCGATGCCGAATTTGTGCTGATGCGATTGGCTGGGTCTAACACTGACAATACAGTGCCGACAATTGCACCCATCCCAACACCCACAATCAATAACCGCAAAACATACAATACAGTTTTGGCCATTGGCTTTAACCGGGTTTTCCGCGATGAGCGTCTGCCTGTTTTTGGCTTTTCCATCCGCACTGTTTTAACCATCACAGCACCTGGTCGGAAGGGAGGAATTTTCCCCTTTATACTAGGTATTGGTTTTACTGCCGTTGGCATGACTAACCCCGATTTTACCCTACGTGTAGCGCCAGGGATTGGGGGAGGACTGATTTGATTTTTTGGACGTGCTAGCGCCCCTTCTCGTCCATTCGTAGCTGGCTGCTGGCTGTTAGCTTTAACTCTCTTTTTTACCACCTTTTGAACTTTTTGTGGCTGCTGGCGGCGATTTAAGGGTTCACGCCGCGAGAAAGCTGTTAGTTCGCCACTTGATTCTGACACCGTTACTCCTTGTGACCCACTTGACTGTTTTCTTGCAGACTCTTGACCCCAAATTTAATCTTTAAGCAATATTAATACTCAAATTCCACTTTGCCACTAAGTAGCATTTTTGTGTTTAGTTTAAGCCATATTAATTATTTTGGGGGGATGATTGCGTATATATTAAACGAATAATTACAAGTTTTCACTATTCTTTTGGTTTTTCAAAGCCCATTCTACCTGCTGCAAAATTCCTCGCAGCATGGCTACCTCCCCAGTTTTCAAGTGAGCGCGATTATACAATTGGCGAAATTTTCCCATGCGACTGGCTGCCGTATGGGGATAGACATAACCAATTTTCAGTAATAGTGATTCTAATTGCTGGTAGTATCCTTCCACAACATCTAAAGGTGCAAGTTCCTTTTGGGGTAGGGTTTGAGTCTCAGGTTGCTGGGCGCATTGTGACAATTCATAACAACAGATTGCGACAGCAGTAGCCAAATTCAGGGCGACATAATCTTGACTTGTGGGAATGCCAACAAACCTCTGTGCATAATTTAATTCTTCATTGCTTAATCCTCGGTCTTCTCTGCCAAAAATCAGTGCAGTGGGTTTTTCTGGTTCCTCCAGTAACCAGGGTAGTGCAGTGCGGGGATTTTCTAAGGGTGTTTCCCAACTGCGAACGCGACCAGTAGTAGCGATCGCCCGGACACATCCATGCAATGCTTCTGGTAAGGTCGCCACTAATACCGCAGATTCTAAAATTTCTTGACCATGAACAGCCATCATCAAAGCTTCCGTCGAGAACGGATCGCATTGGGGGTTCACTAATACTAAATTATATAGACCGAAATTTTTCATTACTCTAGCGATCGCGCCGATATTTATCGGCCCAGCTGGTTCTACCAACACAATTCTTAATCCAGCCCAGCCCATTTTTTGCCTCCTGCGATCGCACCAGATAATACAGGCTAATTTTCAGCGTTATACTTATGCTGAAGAGTTTCCTTGAAATCATTTTAGCGGTGTAAGTGAATGGTTGCGTCAGGTCTAAACAGTTCAGCTTGTGTTTACACCGTAGCCGATAAATTGGGGGGAACTTCTAAAGCCGCCTTTTAAGGGGGTTTCGGGATCTCAGTGCGTAAGTTATGGTACATTCTCTCATTATTGAAAGAGCGATCGCGCATCTGTTAGTATCTAGAAGATACATTAGTCTTTCTTGTATTTATTTATTGAGTCTATACCCCTTCCTTGGTAAGTATGACGTTGCTGGTCAATTTCAGCAAAGATATTTATTAACTCTGGTTGTTCTTGCCAAGCTCCAAATAATTTATTCAATTTTGCTAGCCTTTCTTCATCTGTTGTTAAGTCTAGTTTTTCTACAACAGGTTCAGTAGAAGTAAGTTCTAGATTAACGATTATTTCTGCCCCATCAGGAATACTGTGAATTTGCTCTAATAATTCAATAGTTTGACCGCGTTTTATTCCTCTAATTTTCATTGTATGTTTACTCCTGTAATCACTACTATTCAAATATCAGACATTTTTTTCATTACTCAATGGTAACTTATGTAGCGTAGAGGCGTATCGGCTGGTGTTAGACATCGTCCCTTCTATGAGTAATATATAATCAAACAATAAAATTTAAGCACTTACCAACTGAGTCAGGCGTTTCAATATACGTAGTACATCGTACAATTCATTTCCAGGGTTACGCATCAAAAAACCCTTTGATAAAGCATAACATGGTGGATTTCCTTTCACTAATTTGACGAAAATAAACTCGCTTCCCGTGGCAATCATCCCAAAGCTAGGTTTATCAGTATCTGAATTTCCTAACAGATAAGCAATAATTTGTGCAAGTCCTTGTTCAACTGAAAAAGAAGCTCTTTTAGACTCAATAATCATCACCCATAATTGCTCTTTCAAAACTAAGGTATCTATTCTGCCTTTAATGATTACATCTTCATCTGGCACAGCAATATCTATAGATTCTTCTGACTTTACATAAAAAGGAGCTAGATAAAAATCTCCGATAAAAAGTAATGGGTCTACAACTGCCATTCTAACTACATCTTCTAATAAAGGTGGGTAATTAAGAAGATTTAAATAACCCATTTTCACCTTATCTAAAAGTTGTTTATCTAAATCATTAATTTCTGATAAATCTTCTTGCCATTCACGGAAAAATAAGTCATCCACAACTAACTGAATACCAAAGGTATCGATTAAGTAGCGTAAGTCAATGACCTTTGCTTGGATTGTTTGCGTCATAAGTTTTGGGGAGTGGAATATAGTAAATTAATTGGCTTTATCCTACTCATTAATTGCTGCTTCCAGCCAAACTTCCACTTCATCTGCTAACAACTTCTGCGCTGCATCCATCATTGATGTTGCGATGTCTTTCAGGTCTTCACGATTGTTCAAGTAAGTTTTCAACGCTTCCATTGGGTCGATGCTGCTACTTGCACTCAATTCAGGAATCCGGGGTCTGGCTAATTGACTCACTAATTCTGCTTGAATGGTGTAGGTATGAGCGGGACTTAAAGCAGTATGTAGAGAGGAACTGTCAATTAAATCCATTTGTTCAGAGCGGAGTTTGTAAATTAGCCGCACTACAGCATCTTGAATATTATATTTTGCGATCGCTTTCATTAACACTGCTTGCGGATCATCTGCTTTCGAGATATCCACCTCAATGGTTTGGAAAGTCCGAACTGTTAACGGACAAAATTCCCACTCAGCGCTTCCCCGCTCCAGTTCCAGCATCACATAGCCTTTGTCTTCTTTTTCTTCACTAAAATCTACCCGCTCAATACTCCCTGGATAAATCACCGGCGGGTTGTTAGATTTATTCAGATTTTGGTGGCGGTGGACGTGTCCTAACGCTACATAATCAAAACAAGGTCGTGTTAGCAAAGATAGGGGGAGAGTAAAGCCTTTACCTACTGCCAAAAAGCGTTCTGCGCCCAAGGTAGCATTGTCAGCCATCAAGTGAGCCAAAAGGATAGTAGGCACATCGGGGTCAAGACGGCGAACTTCCCCTTCTAAAACAACTCGCAGACGTTCCGTTAATAATTGGTTGACTTCCGCCAAAGACAAACCTTCAGTCTCTTGGCGAGTCATCAAAGTAGAACGAGTCAGCCAAGGCAGAGTAATTACTTGCACTTTCCCATTGCGGGTTTGGATGCAGTGCGTAGTTAATGTATCACCAACAACAAACCCTGGCACTCCCAAAGTGCGGTAAATATTTAAACTCGCTCCTCCCTGTCCTTGGGAATGTTGGTCATGATTGCCTACCAGCAGCACTGTCGGAATACTGGCATCCATCAAACGGCGAAACTGACTGGCAAAAGCTTGCTGTACATAAGGCGGTGGTGTAGCATCTGGGAAAGCATCGCCACCAAATATCACCATATCAACAGCATCTGTCAGCGCTCGGTCAATACATATAGACAAAGTATTGACAAAATCCTCCAGTCGTGTATTTAATCCAGTTGCGGGATTAATTCGTCCGTGGGAGAAGCCGCTTCCCATGTGGATATCGGAGAGATGGAGGATTTTAATCATATTTGTCCTTTGTGCTTAGTCATTTGTCCTTTGTCTAATATTAATGACAAATGACAAATGACCAATGACCAATGACTAAATATGAATTCCGCATTCTGTTTTATCACTTCCTCGCCAGCGTCCGGCGCGTTCGTCTTCGCCTTCGCCTACTTTCGTGGTGATGGGTTGGTCGCCGATGCTGGGATAACCTTGGTCGTGGAGGGGGTTGTAAATGACTCCATGTTCAGCCACATAAACCCAGCTATCTTGACGTGTCCAGGTAGCTATAGGATTTACTTTCAGCCGACCTTTACCATCTAATTCAAATATGGGCATATTTGCACGGGTTACTGCTTGGTCGCGGCGGCGGCCAGTAATCCAAGCGACGCTGTTGAGTTCATCTAGACCCCGTAACAGTGGTTCAATTTTTGTAATGTGGTGGAATTTGGCAATATCCTTGTCCCAGAGTTTGTCGCCATATTTGGCTTCAAAGGCTTCGCGGGTTTCTACGTCTGGAGTTTTGAAAGTTTGCAAATCCAGGTTGTAGATTTGTATGGCTTTGGCAACTAATTCTAGGCTTTCAGGGAAGTGGTGCAAGGTGTCGAGAAAGATTACAGGAACGGGATGCTTCAGTTCTGTGTAAAGAATATGGGTAATTATCATGTCATCCACGTTAAAGGCGCTTGTTTGCACCAGTCCGGTTGGGATATTTTCTATAGACCATGCCAATACTTCTTTGGGAGTGGCAGTTTCAAATTGCTGATTTAATTTTTCTAAGTCAAAAGCGATCGCTTGGTTTCTAGATGCCGTGGAGACTGTCATGATAATCTTCTATTCAAATATTTTTACCTTGATTAATATCGATCTTACCCCATTAAGCCGCGTATTCCGCTCGGATATAAGGTAATTATTTTGTTCGGAAATTACTACATTTTGGGATTGGGGATAAGAAAAATAACCGCTATACAATGCCCAGTAAAAATTCTTACATAAGCAAAAATGAAGTATTTACTAAGAAATGTTACGGCAATTTAAGTTTTACAATGCTTTTATAGATATATATACTGATTTTGATATGGTTAAGGAACTATTAATAAAAGGGATTTTACTTAAATGAACAATGCAAAATTCAGCAATCCGTTAGGCCAATCTATAATTATGGGCGCTTTAATGGTATTAACCAGCGTTGGTATTATTACAATAATGAACTTTTTCTAAGATATAAGATTTCTCATTTTAGCAATAAGACTTCATATAGTCCCGCTCAAAACTGAGTGGGACTTTTACTTTTCTGATGCACATATATCAGTGCATATTAAGCCTCTTCTGTAACTTTCAGCAGATAAAAATTCAGGACTTACGCATTAGACATCTCCAGAAATTAAATATGCGTTACCCAGAACCCGTTCTTTTTCGGAGATGTCTAATGACAGAAATTTGCCTATTGTCCGATTAAGAAGCTATCCCGGCTGAACCCTCTCAAAGAGCTTGACTCAAAAAATAGACCTCTTGCATAAATCAAAAACAAGAACCCCTCCCCTTGCTAGGGCTACGGGGTGGGGTGTTATAGACTTTTGCAAAAGGTCTAATAACTAAGCTTAGTGCTATTCGATCCTAAGTTGAAGTTAGTTTTGTGGCCAGTTAGGGAAAACTATTGTAGCTACACATGGTACTTAATTAAGAAATTTTTGCGTGTCACTCACTTTCGCTTAACTAAACACCATTGATGCTTGTCTTATCTAAAATATCCAAAAAACAACACCATTATGGTTAATGTATCTTTGATCGAAAACCAAATAAAATCCTTAGAATTACCGATCGAGCGCGATCACTTTCTGCGTACAATGATTCGAGAATTGGCTGGAACCTTACAAGATGTTGTTGGGATTGAACAGGCAGAAGGCTTTTTGAATGTGGTTGGCTATCGAACAGGTAAACACGTCAATCAGCAATACCAGAACGCTTTGCAACTGTCAAATCTTTCTCGTGAGCAGGTAACTGCCGTTCTCGTAGATTGGAAACGCCGGATTCAAGGCGACTTTTACGTGATTGAAGAAACTGACGAGAAGATCGTTTTAGGCAATCGGAGATGCCCCTTTGCAGAACAGGTCGAAGGGCGCGAAGCCATGTGTGTCATGACATCTAATATTTTTGGCGCAATTGTAGCCGACAATCTCGGCTACGCTAGAGTCGAGTTACAAGACACGATCGCTAAAGGTGCACAAGAATGCAAAATCGTCATTTATCTCAAACCTAGCGAAGTATTAGACGAGTTTACAGCACAAGAATACTTCAAAGGATAGTAACAGCGTCAAGGGGGATATTTGCAGACTATAACCACCTCCCTGTAATATGTATCGGCTGAAGTTAATCCCCAAAGCATAGTTTGGTCTCTTCATTTTTACCCCGTCAGTGCTACGAGCAACGGTAAAGATCCCTGTACCCCAAGATCATGACACCCGATCAATTTTTAAAGTTTGCCCAGACTTTACCAGAACCTCTGCTTCTTGTGACTAGCACAGGTGAAATTTTGGCAGTAAATCAACCTGCTACCAGACTCTTTAGCAAGACGAGTAAAGCACTCATTGGTCAACATCTTACCGAGTTTGTCACTGATTCTTCAGAGAAGATCATCGACTATCTTCGAGCTTGCTCCCAAAGTCGTCAAATGATTTTGGGAGCTTTAACCATCCACCAAGCTCAGGGAGAGGGGATTGCTTGTCGTAGTCAAGGAGCTGTGATCCAGCCGCGATCGCCAGAAAATCCAGCCATCAATTTATTACGGTTAGAAAAACGAACGAGTAATGAATTTGTTTTGCTTAACCAAAAAATTCAGGCGCTGAGTAAAGAAATTCGACAACGCCAACGCATTGAATTAGAACTCTCACAATCGAATGAAACCTTAAGACAAACTCTAATCAAACTGCAAAAAGCCCTTGAAGTTGTCCAAACGGAAAAGATGTCTGGACTAGGACAGTTAGTTGCAGGGATTGCCCATGAAATTAATAATCCGATTAGCTTTATTCATGGAAATTTAACTTATGCAAGTAAATACTATGATGATTTACTGAAACTGATTCAACTCTATCAGCAAGAATATCCTAATCCGAGCCTAGTGATTCAGCAGGAAATTCAAGCCCTGGATCTTGATTTTGTTCGACAGGATATCGAAAAATTACTCCAGTCAATGCAGACAGGTTCCGAGCGTATTAGCGAGATTGTGAAATCTTTGCGAAATTTCTCTCGATTAGATGAAGCAACATTCAAAGTGGTTAATATTCATGAGGGTTTAGAGGCTGCATTAATGATTTTACAAAGTCGCCTCAACCCTAGTCAGGGTCATTATGGTATTGAAGTGATTAAGGACTATGAAGAATTGCCTTGGGTTTTTTGTTCTCCAGGGCAACTCAATCAAGTGTTTATGAATCTTCTGAATAATGCGATCGATGCTTTAGAAGAAGCTGAACAAGTGCGATCGCCAGAATCAATGCAAAATTATCCCAGTCGGATCTGGATTCGCACCCAGGAACTAAGCGATCGCTACATTGCAATTCGCATCAAGGATAACGGTAGCGGAATCCCTACCCAGATTCATCATCAGATATTTAATCCCTTCTTCACTACTAAGCCAGTCGGTAAAGGGACAGGATTAGGATTATCGGTTTGTTACCAAATCATCGAGAGCCATAATGGTAACATTAATGTGATATCTGATCCAGCTTGGGGAACTGAATTTAGTATTGAGTTACCCATTATTCACTGATCAAATCCATAGGCAATCGCCTATTTATAAAAACAGAATACATGCGTCAGTCGCCAGAATTCAGATGCCCTAGTGACCGACTGGTGCTTTGACTCCTGCACCCCCTTTACCCAGGAATAATAATAGGGGTAATGAGCAAAGAAACCCTATGCCTACGACTCGAAAGCAATCTGCGTAAGACAAAACAGCAGCTTGAGTATCTACTGTTTGACTCAATAAAGCTAGTGCTTGTTGTTGTGCTGTTGCCGCATCCATACCTTGATTTTGAAGTGCCCCATTGAGCAAGTCGAGACGCTGATTGGTTTCTGGGTCATAAGGGCTAAGTTTTGCTAACAGGATATCTCGATGAAAAGTCTGTCTGCGGTCAAGCAGAGTTGTAAGTAGGGCAATGCCGATACTGCCACCTAGTTGTCGAGTTAGGTTGTAGAAACCAGAACCGGCGGAAATATCTTTTTTGGGTAGCGGCCCTAAAACGGCCAAACTCAAAGGGAGAAACATAAATACAGTAAAAGCCCCGCGCCATACCAATGGCCAAAATAAATCGTCTGTGCCGCTTTGTGGGGTAATTGCTGCCAATTGAAACATGACTCCAGATGAGCCGACAGCGCCGATCGCAATTAAAAATCGGGCATCAACTATACTAGTCAGCTTGCCTAATAAAATCATCCCGATCGCAGATGCTAAAGCCCCAGGTGCTAACAATAGTCCTGTTTGTGTTGCCGTAAATTGCAGCACGCTTTGAGCAAATATCGGCACAGCAAAGAGTGCGCCATAAAGCCCCATACCCACCACTGCTGAGAGAACGCTTCCCGCAGCTAAAGAACGGTGACGCAAAACTCTTAAATCCACAGCCGGGTGATCTGTTTTCAGTTCTCGCCAAATAAACAACCCCAAGCCGATAATACCGACGATCGCCAAAGTAACGATGAAACTAGAAGAAAACCAGTCGTCTGTTTCCCCTTCTTCTAATACAGTTTGTATGCTACCCACAGCCACGATTAAAAACCCAATTCCCCACCAATCAACAGCTTGGTTTTTGGTATCGCCCTTATCCTTATTTTTTGGTAAAAATGCCAAAGACATCGCTACTGCAATGATCCCAAAGGGAATGTTGACAAAGAAAATCCAGCGCCAGCCTAAACCATCTACTAAAAATCCTCCTAATGTTGGGCCAATTGCCGGGCCAGCAATCACACCCACGCCAAAAACTGCTTGAGCTAAACCTTGTTCAGCTGGGGGAAAAGTCTCGAACAAAATCGCCTGGGCTTTCGCTAGCAATCCGCCACCGCATAAACCTTGGAGAATTCGCGCCGCGATCAACATCGGTAGATTGAAGGATAGCCCACATAAAACAGAGGAAATCGTAAAACCAATCAGCGAGAAAATAAAGTAGGTTTTACGCCCAAAGTAATCTCCCAACCATGCAGATAAGGGAATTAAGACGACGTTAGCGATCGCATATCCGCTAACTACCCAACCCACTTCACTGATAGTTGAACCCAAACTAGCTTGAATATCTGTCAGAGCTACGTTGACAATACTAGTATCAATTACTTCTAGTATTGCACCCAGAGAAGCCGTAAATGCGATCGCCCACTTCAATGGCCCGTGGACATAACCAAATTGGTCAAAACTAGAAGGTTTAATGTTGGTAGCCATTATTTAGCACAAATAATATTTGGGAGATGTCAAACCATGCCTCGGTTAGCCTACGCTGACACCAAAGCTAAAATTAAATTTTGTATACATACGCTACGGTAGCGTATCATATAAAAATGGTCAAGGGAGTTCTTCCTGAAAAGCGGCAGAAATACCTATGCTAAAGATGGATGGTCATTGCTGCTGTTTTCGTGCATGAAAATTGGGTTATAAGGCTTATTTGCTTCCCAGAAGCTATGTTCTATGCCCAACAGTAGAGTAAATGTCCAAAAAGATATTGCTTGGGGATAATATTTTTATGAGTAAGCAAATCAACAGCACTTCTGGAAGACCACGCAGCATCCACGCCGACCAAGCTATTTTGCAAGCGACCTTAGACTTGCTTGCAGAGGTAGGGTATGAGAATATGAGCATAGAAGCGATCGCTTCTCGTGCTGGAGTTGGTAAAACAACCATCTATCGGCGTTATACTTCCAAAGAAGAACTAGTTGCAGACGCGATCGAAAGTCTCAGAGATGATGTAGCGATCCCCGATACAAGTAGCTTTTGGGGAGACATGGATATCCTGATTAATAATGCCGCCAAAAAAATAGATAGTCCCCTTGGTCGTCAGACACTAGCACTGATAATTAGTACAGCGTCTAGCAATCCTCAGTTTGCAGAGGTCTATTGGACAAAATATACAAAACTCCGACGCGAAGCCTTTTCTAAAGTACTTGAGCGTGCCAAGTCTAGAGGCGAAATTCAGAATAATGCAGACGTAGACCTAATTATTGACCTTGTGAGCGGGTCACTATATTATGCATTGATCTTCAAACCCACAACTGAGCCTGTAGAAGCATATATGCGCCGCACCATGAATCTTCTCCTCAAAGGTATTGGGAATGGGGCATAGGGCATGGGGAGTAGGGAGTAGGGAATGGGCGAAGAATTCTTAAAAACTTCTAACTCCCCAGTCCCCAATCCCTAGTGACTGTTTTCAAACTAGAAGATCCCCCCTAACCCCCCTTAAAAAGGGGGGAAAAGAAACTCTAAAAGCCCCCCTTTTTAAGGGGGGTTGGGGGGATCTCAAAGATTCAGGTGCTTCAAGAAGGGTTTGAAAACACGCCCCAATGCCCAACTTGTTGCTAAAATAACTTTCCATTATAGTTCATAAATGAGATGATAGAGAAAAAGGTGGACAATTGTTATTTTTCTCCTTCCGCTTCTGGTTGCATAATAGCATCACAGTATTGAATGAGGGTTGTCAAGCGATCGCAAATCGTTTGAAGTCTCGTTTGTATAGTAGATGCTTGCCGCGCTCCTTGGAAAAACATCACATCTATTTCCAACAGGCGCAATTGCTTGCTCATCTCCGTTTGATAAGACTGCACTCGCCAGTTTTCATCAGCCAAAGGCACAATCTGTTGCCCAAAAAACTGCTGCAACATGGCTACACGCCGCCGCAGTTCTGGCACAAGAATTTGGGTAGTTGTGGCATCGGAGCGTAATTGCTCTAATAAAGTTACGAATGCCACATATTTCTCACAGTTTAAAGACATCCAGTGCTAGTTAAGATAGTATTAATGTCAAGTAATTTTTCTTATACAATAAACTTTCTTAAAGACTTATCACCACTAAAAGCCTCAAATCGTGATTTGAGGCTTTGTTTGCCATCAATGGATTTTCTTTCTTTAACGATCCTTGAAACTCAAAATGGATGACTACCAGACGTTCCAGCGTCCCAAAGGCTACGCTATTGCAATTGGAAAATCATCCTTACACTGCTTCTTCCACCCGTCTTTGGGCAACAGCATCTTTTCAGGGCGATGCTGCTAGTTTTATTTATCATTCACTTATCTACCGATCCTTTCTAAACCCAATTGTATGAGCAGTATAGCGATAAATTCATCAGTTGACCTTGCCATTCCCGAATGGTTAAAAAAATGTTTGAAGGAGTCATCGACAAGTAGCGGCTCAGGGGAAGATGACCGAAGGCATAATGATACAGTCTTAATTGGTCGAGCATTTGAATTTGCTTACCAATTGCATGAAGGCCAATACCGCAAATCGGGAGAACCATACATTGCTCATCCCATTGCTGTAGCCGACTTGTTGCGTGACTTGGGAGGCAGTGCTGCTATGATAGCAGCTGGATTTCTCCATGATGTCGTTGAAGATACAGAAGTTACAAGTCAAGAAATAGAAGAACGCTTTGGCCCAGAAGTACGACAATTGGTCGAAGGTGTCACCAAGCTTTCTAAAATCAATTTCACCAGCAAAACCGAAAGCCAAGCCGAAAACTTCCGGCGGATGTTTTTGGCAATGGCGCAAGATATTCGGGTGATTGTAGTGAAATTGGCAGATCGTTTGCATAATATGCGAACTTTACAATATATGTCAGAGGCCAGCCGCCGCCGCAGCGCCCAAGAAACGCGAGATATATTTGCACCCTTAGCCAATCGCTTAGGGATTTGGCGGATTAAATGGGAACTGGAAGATTTGGCTTTTAAGTATTTGGAACCGGAAGCTTTTCGGCAAATGCAAGAGTATGTTTCTGAAAAACGGACGGCGCGAGAAGAGAAATTAGCCAAAGCTACAGACATTTTGCGAGAACGTTTGCAGCAAACCGGCATCCACTTTCAGGATATTAGTGGTCGTCCCAAGCACCTTTATAGCATTTATCAAAAAATGCACCGCCAGCAAAAGGAATTTCATGAAATTTACGATTTGGCGGCGCTGCGAATAATTGTTCAAACCAATCAGGATTGCTATCGGGCGCTGGCGGTAGTTCATGATGCTTTTCGCCCAATTCCTGGCAGATTTAAAGACTATATTGGACTACCAAAGCCTAACCGTTACCAGTCATTGCATACTGGGGTGATTGGATTAACCGGTCGTCCTTTAGAGGTGCAAATTCGGACAATCGAAATGCATCATATTGCTGAGTATGGGATTGCCGCCCATTGGAAGTATAAAGAAACAGGTGGTTCTAGCATTAGCCATTTGACAGGGACAGATGACAAGTTTACTTGGCTGCGGCAACTGTTGGAATGGCAAACCGATCTCAAGGATGCACAAGAATATCTTGATAGCGTCAAAGATAATTTATTTGAAGATGATGTCTATGTCTTCACCCCAAAGGGGGATGTTGTGCCTTTAAGTCCCGGTGCTACCACTGTAGATTTTGCTTATCGCATTCATACAGAAGTGGGAAACCACTGTTCAGGGGCGCGAGTGAATGGGCGAATGGTGCCACTGTCAACGCGGCTTTCCAATGGCGATATTGTAGAGGTTCTGACTCAAAAGAACTGCCATCCGAGCTTGGATTGGTTGAACTTTGTTAGGACTTCGGCGGCAAAATATCGCATAAAACAATGGTACAAGCGATCGCGCCGAGAAGAAAATGTCGCCCGTGGACGGGAATTGTTAGAAAAGGAACTTGGTAAAACTGGTTTTGATAGTTTGCTAAAGTCGGATGCGATGCAGATTGTCGCCGAAAAGTGTAATTACCACAGCGTAGAAGATTTACTCGCTGGTTTGGGTTACGGAGAAATTACGTTGAACCTAGTGCTAAATCGCTGGCGAGAAGTAGCCAAGGGACAACAACCAGTTGCCAATGTGTCGCCATTTATCCCCAAAGAACCAAGTTCAAAAGCTTTGCGAGATGCGCCTCCAAGTACTTCTCGCTCCACTGATTCGCCAATTGTTGGGGTGGAAGGGTTGATGTATTATTTAGCTGGGTGTTGTACCCCGATTCCTGGCGAACCGATTATTGGTGTGGTGACGCGAGGTAGGGGGATTTCAATTCATCGCCAAGGCTGCCATAATCTGGAGACTGTGGAGTATGAACGCTTAGTGCCAGTTAGGTGGAACCCAAGCGCTGAAAGTAGTGGCCGTCCGCATACGTACCCAGTAGATGTTCAAATTGAAGCCCTGGATCGTGTAGGGGTACTAAAGGATATTTTGTCACGCTTGAGTGACCAAGGGATCAACGTCCGCCATGCCCAGGTGAAAACCTCTATTGGTCAACCTGCATTGATGGACTTAGGAATAGATATACGCGATCGCTTTCAATTAGAGCAAGTGTTCGTCCAAATTAAGAAAATGAGCGACATTTTGAATATCCGCCGCGTTGGTCAAATTGACGAGTAGGTGTCTTGATTGGTAGGGTGAGGGAAGAATTAAGCAGTTTACTCATCTAGGTTTAAGCGTAAGTTTTACCCCTCCCTAACCCTCCCCTTATAAAGGCTACGGTGTACACACAAGTCTGAAATACCTGATGAATCTGGGTTTTACCCCACCCTAACCCTCCCCTTTCCAAGGGGAGGGAACTAGATTTTCCGGTTTCCCCCCTTTACAAGGGGGGATTAAGGGGGGTAATTCGACTTATGTGTACACCGTAGCTCTTTTTAAGGGGGGATCAATAATTGCCTAAAATCACAGCCAACCACTTTTCAAACAACCTCTAACACCAAACGTATTGTTATATATATATCTTTTGCAGAGACGCGATTAATCGCGTCTCTTAGTTTTTACGGACATCTCAAAACAACTTTAATTTTTATTAGTTAGATATCCTGATGTTCTCTAGGTGATACAGCAGCTAACTTTGACATACTTTAAATTTATAAAAGTTTGATAAAGTATGTCCAAACTTCTGGTTAGTCAATATCACACAGAAGTAGAAAGAATTATCCAATAT
>NZ_JABXKI010000272.1 GCF_017115095.1 Nostoc sp. NMS4
AAAAAGGGGGGAACCGGAATCAAAGTCCCCCTTTTTAAGGGGGATTTAGGGGGATCTAAAACGTTTTTTTACCAAGAAGAGAACTTTTAAAACATCCTCTAAAGAGCTAAGAAAAATAACTTAAATAATACAGGTATTGATTAAATCTTCAACTCCTCCTACTGGCAAGATTTTTGTTCCCAATTTGTCGGCTAATTCTTCAATAGTCATATCATCTAAAAATACCAATTCACCATGTTTGAGCATTACATTTGGCAGTAAAATCCCTTCTCCCAAATCCTGCCCTTGCAAGTTCAACAGCAAATCATGACCAGTTAGCAACCCCGTGACAGTGATACTCTGTCCCCAATAATCACTGCATAAAGCACGCATATTTACTTCTAAACCTTCTACAGAATTTAACTGTTTCAAGATAGGTTTAAAGGCGTTTTCGACTGCGTTGCCTACTACCCAAGTTAATTTTCTCTGAGGATAAACTTTTGGTGGTAGTAACTTTGTCGCGGCGGCTGTAAATTGCTTGATAAACAACTGAATTGAACCAACACCATTATCAATTTGGGGATACTCTTCATATTCAGATTCGCTCGGCAATTCTTCACCTGCAATCAAAAACCATTCATCAGCTAACCAAGCAACATTAGAGGAAAACTTTTGGCGAAATTGCTGCGAGAGTATTCGCACTTGAGAAATCACTTCTTTCGCTTTTTCTTTGGTTACGGGTGTGAGTTCGTCTTCTGGAGGCCGAAACCTTGTCAACCCAACTGGCACAACTGCCACTGATGCCACCGTAGGCACTTCCCCAGCATGAAAAGATGCTAAATCTTTTAGGGTTTGCTCCAGGTGTTCGCCATCATTTATACCAGGACAAACAACAACTTGAGCATGAATTTGTAGCCGTCTTTCTTGAAACCACTTGAGTTGTTGCAAGATTTGTCCCGCACGGGGATTTTTCAGCAGTTTAATTCTAACTTCTGGCTCCGTGGCATGAACAGAAACATACAACGGAGACAAACGCATTTGTTCAATCCGTTGCCATTCTCTTTCTGGCAAATTGGTCAGGGTAAGATAAGAGCCGTATAAAAAGCTTAGGCGGTAATCGTCGTCTTTAAAATACAAGCTGGTGCGCTTACCTGGTGGCTGTTGGTCGATAAAGCAAAATGGACACCGATTATTGCACTGAATTAAGCCATCAAATAGGGCAGTTTCAAATTCTAGCCCCAAGTCTTGGTCATAATCTTTTTCGATTTCCAAGCTGTGAGTTTTACCAGTAGCGTCTAAAACTTCTAGTTCCAAGACTTCATCAGCACACAAAAACTGATAATCAATTAAATCACGGGGACGTGTACCATTGATTGCAACGATCGCATCTCCAGGTTCAAAGCCAATCTCTGCGGCTATTGAGTCTGGAAGAACTTTGGTGATTCGGGCAGGATTAATGGTAATCATTGGGAATGGGGCGTTAGGAGTTAAGAGTTAGGAGTTAAGAGTTAGGAGTTAGGAGTTAAGAGTTAGCGGGGCGTTGAGCCAGTACTGAGTAAAGAAGTGAGATTTCCCACTCAGCACTCAGTACTCCTGAAGGGCATTGGGAATGGGGTATCAGTCATTTGCTTTGGACAAATGACAAATGACAAATGACCAATGACTAATGACTATTATGAATTATCCTTTCCAACCTGCTGCGATCGCTAGTAAGATCACACTACCGAATGCTAATCTATACCAAACAAAAATCAAAGTGTTTTTGGTTGCCAAATATTTGATCAAAAATGCAATTGATAGGTAGGAAAAAATAAAGGTTGAAATAATTCCTACAATTAACAGTCCCACAATATTATCTGGCAACTGATGGGCTTGAAACAACTTGAATATTTTCAGGCTTTTATACAGTGTCGCAATGGTAAGAGTTGGAAACCCTAACAAAAATGAGAATTTCGCTGCTGTAGCGCGTTCTAATCCTAAAAATAAGGCAGTTGTCAACGTTGAGCCAGAACGAGAAACTCCCGGAATCAAAGCAAGTGTTTGTCCCAATCCAACCAAAATACCATCCCGAATCTGCAATGAATCAAAACCTCGCTTGCGAGTGCCAATTTTTTCTGCCAAAGCTAGTATGAGTGCCATGATAATTGACATGATGCCAATAATTAATGCACTCTCAGGTAAAACATCTTTCAAAAGAAAGCCGAAAATTAAAGCTGGCATTGTTCCGACTACAATACCGACAAGAATTTTCCATTCTTCGCGTTGCCAGTCTTTCTCTCTTAGTGCTTCGATTCCACCTTTGACAATGCTATAAATCAACGACCAAAAATACCCAACAATGGCGATAACACTGCCAAATTGAATCGCATCAACAAAATCTTTAGAACCTAGTTCTTTCCAACCAAATATCTTGGTAAAAATCAGAAGATGTGCAGTACTGCTGATTGGCAAAAACTCTGTAATACCTTGCACAATCCCCAAAATAAAAGCTTGAATAAACTCCATCTGCAATTAATACCTTTTTCGTGTTTTAGACATTATTTTTGGGATGATGATGTTGTTTTATATACTCTCTATTGCACCCAATCTTGTAGAAAATTCAATTTTAGCGATCGATAACATCATCGAAGACGCTGACTATGTTCTTACACCCACCTCAATAAGTCAACGCAATTTGAGAAATTCATCAAACTTTAATATTTAGCGGACTGATACCAGTTCACCTCTCGCCTCTCTGTAGTCTCCATTTACAACGAACTACAAAAAAGTTATGTACATAGTGCCACTTTAACTAACTTTGGGGGTTTAAGTTCCCCTGCCTAAGAAGGGCGGCACGTTTTGTGACGGGGATTTGCACCCCGACACAAAACGTAATTGCGAATTGCGAATTGCGAATTAGTTTAATGGATTCCTCTGGCGCAGGGATGTTTTGTTTGGTTTGCGCCAACACTCCTAAAAATTTCGGTATAATTACAATGCCCCAGGGGGGGATTTTAAAGTGTGATATCTTAAATAAGATAAAGTTTAGTAACAAATATTAAAAACTTTGATTAATAATACACTGTCCTCTTACAGCGCTTCTACCCCTTCTATTGATACTGAGTTAGATTTAGCTGATACTGGGCAGAAGGGTATCAGACAATTGGAATCTACACTCTGCCTTTCTCCGTCTCTCCCCTCATCTATTTCTGCCCGACAAACTTGGTTAGTGTTTGCGGCGGCGGTGTTTTTGGTAACAGTGCCAGTATTTATAGAAGCGCCAATAGTGCGATCGCTACCAAGTCTGAGTTTAGCGCTGACAGGATTTTGGGTATGGCTAAGTTTTGTCTTAATGTCACGTCCTGCAACTTACGTCTGGGGGGATTTGCTCTTGGGGTTTAGCTGGAGTTGGTTAGCAGGAGCGATTTACTGGGGCTGGTTACGCTGGGAACCTTTATGGCATCTGCCGGTGGAGTTTATCGGTTTACCCTTTGCTTGCTGGTGTCTGGCGAAGAATTGGGGCAAGGTAGGTAACTGGTTTTATTTAGGTTCTTTACTCGGTACAGTTTTAACAGATGTATATTTTTATATAGTAGATTTGATGACATATTGGCGGCAAATCATGAGAGTAGATGCAGATGTAGTACCGCAAATATTACAAAATGCTCTCATGCAAGTACAAGCACCTTGGGGACAAACTTGGGCGATAATTCTCGCCGTAGCGCTATTAACAGTAGGTATTTCAGCTTTAAGCCAAAAGCAAAAACACTGGTATGCCTTTGGTGGCGCAGTTTTAAGCACAATTTTGGTAGACAGCCTATTTTTGCTAGCTGCGATCGCTGCATGAAGAAGGCAGGAGGCCCAATCTACGACACATCAAAAATGATGCTGTAGATGATTAATTAGTTAAGAAATATTACATAAAAATCCATCAGCATCAAGTCTTTTTTGGTAAGGTTTTCAGTCTTAGAAATCGCGCAGTTTGGTGTCTGCTTCAGAGGTAGAATCAGCTACCCTGAAAAGATTTCATCTCGCTGAGAACACCACCGGGATCGTTGATGCAACCCTATCGCAGCCATACAGACACTCTGACCGTGATGAAAATTTTTGCTAAAAGTACAGTCAAACCCAGTAACGGTAAATATTGTGGATATTAATACGCTGTATATTAGTTTCTGATGACTGCTGTGTTGACTAAGCTATCAGCTTTTGTCCTTTGTCCTTTGTCAGTTGTCCCTTGTCCTTCGTCACTTGTCAGTTGTCCTTTACAAATGACCAATGATGACTAATGACTAATGACCAATGACCAATGACCAATGACTAATAACTGTTGTTAGCTTAAAACTTTTATTTCTGTTTGATGGAAAGAGGTAAAAAAATCGTGAAAGGATTGGCGCGTTTATTAACAGTGTTTACTTTGTTACTTAGTTGCTGGGGATGGTTGGGAACAACTCAGATAGCCCAAGCTGCTAGTTTCAACAGTTTTGCTTTTCCCCAAGTCCCAGTTCTGGCAATTGAGCGGCAGAATCGGGCAGACGCTAAACTAGGAACGGAATTTGGTAAAAAAATTGATTTGAATAATACCAACGTCCGAGCTTTTCAACAGTTTCCAGGGCTTTATCCCACCCTGGCTAAGAAAATCATCACCAATGCTCCCTACCAAAAGGTAGACGATGTATTGGATCTTCCAGGATTGAGCGATCGCCAAAAAGAAACCCTGCAAGCCAACCTCGATAAATTCACCGTGACAGAATTAGAACCTGCCTTCAATGAAGGAGACGATCGCTTTAACAACGGTATCTACAGATAACTGAATTGCAGTTAATGTAGCAAATAGCAGCCCACTCCTGATTCTAGGGAGTGGGGCATGATATGAGTTAGGAGTTAGGAGTTATGAGTTATGAGTTAAAAATTCAAAACTCCTCACTTCTAACTCCTCACTTTTAACTCCTAACTCCTCACTTCCCCATTACCTTGTCTCAGATAATAGATATTCTCAGCCAATTTGATGTCTTAGTAGTCGGCGCTGGTGCAGCTGGACTATACACAGCGTTGTGTCTGCCAGAATCCTTGCGAGTCGGCTTGATTACCAAAGAAACCGTTGCTTTATCCGCCAGTGATTGGGCCCAAGGTGGCATTGCCGCAGCGATCGCCCCAGAAGATTCTCCCACGCTGCATATTGAAGATACGATCCAGGCAGGTGCCGGTTTATGCGATCGCACTGCTGTCGAATTTCTCGCCCAACTTGCCCCTAGCTGTATTCAATCCCTAGTTAACTTGGGGGTAGCTTTTGACCGTCATGGTCAAGCCTTAGCTTTAACTTTGGAAGCCGCCCATTCTCGCCGTCGTGTTCTCCACGCTGCGGATACCACTGGCAGAGAAGTTACCACCACCCTTACCGCCCAAGTATTACGTCGCCAAAATATTCAAGTCATTCAGCAAGCTTTGGCTTTGAGTTTGTGGATTGAACCCGAAACCGGTTGCTGTCAAGGAATTAGCCTGTTTTATCAAGGTAAAATCACCTGGATAAGAGCTGGTGCTGTGGTACTAGCAACTGGCGGTGGCGGCCAGGTATTTGCCCAAACCACTAACCCGGCGGTGAGTACGGGTGATGGGGTAGCGATCGCATATCGGGCTGGGGCTATCCTCCGCGATTTAGAATTTGTCCAATTTCACCCTACCGCCCTCACTAAACCCGGTGCCGATCGCTTCTTAATCAGTGAAGCTGTACGCGGTGAAGGCGCACATCTCATCGATAATCAAGGGCGGCGTTTTGCCTTTGACTACCACCCTGCGGGTGAACTTGCACCCAGAGATATCGTCAGTAGAGCAATTTTCAGCCATTTACAACATACTGCCCTTGATTTGGCGACTGCCCATGTGTGGTTGGATATGCGCCCCATCCCCGCCGACAAGATTCGTCACCGCTTTCCCAACATCATCAAAGTTTGTCAACATTGGGGCATTGATGTCTTCCACGAACCAATTCCTGTAGCGCCAGCCGCCCATTACTGGATGGGTGGAATTGTGGCGGATCTGATGAATCGCACAAATATCTCTGGTTTGTATGCAGTGGGTGAAACCGCTAGTACAGGGGTGCATGGGGCAAATCGCCTTGCCAGTAATTCCCTTTTGGAATGTATTGTGTTTGGGGCGCAAATGGCTAATATTAAGTTAGAAAATATTGGGCTGTCCTCAGAAATACCAGAGTTGCCGTTACGAAAATTTAGTCCTGATGCTAGTGAGTGGCACATCCAACAAGCACAGCTAGAAGCACTCAGGGAGAAGTTACCGCGTCTAGTATGGGAAAGTGCTGGTATTTGTCGGGAGCAATCAAGGCTGGAAAGTGCGATCGCTACTATTGAATCTTGGCAACAAGATTTTGCTGCCTTGCCTTTAACTCAATTCTTGCTTGCTTTACGTCCAGTAGAACCCGCTAGTTTTGACCTACCAGATGTTGAACGGCAATTGGGACTTTGGGCCGAAACCCGCAATTTATTAGATATAGCTGATTTAATTCTCAAAAGTGCTGCTTTTAGAACCGAAAGCCGAGGCGGACACTTCCGTTTAGATTATCCTCAACCAGATCCAAATTGGCAAGTCCACACACTTGTACAAACACATCAGTGGTGGAAATCTCCACTTTTGTCTTGAATAAACTAACTCATCGCGCTGCTTTACCACTATTTAAAATCTAAAATCTAAAATCTAAAATTGCCCTCAGCGAGTGCCGGTACCATTATGGCTCTCGGGGCCACCATAATTTGGTGGAATATATACGTCTTTTAAATTTTCAGAATTGACCTTGCGGGCGACTAAGGTGTTATTGCTAGTAGCGCGAAAAGCATTAGCACTTGCACTACTGAATGTACCTGTGCAAGTGGCAATTTTAGGTATCAGTATAGAAACACCTATGCAGAATATCATAAACTTTGTGATTCGGAAGTTAGTTTTCATAGCTTTCATAGCTTTCAGTAAAATTACTAATTTTTCATTTTAAAACGCATTTTTTATTTCTCACCGTATATTTACTGTGCTTTTTGAAAAAAATGTTTTAACTTTATGAACTTATTGCTGGTAGTCTACAAATCATTGTGGGATTTGCTTGTATATTAACCTTAATCTGCGGAATATAAAATAGTCTTTATACTTAAGTAGTATTCTTAAAAAGCGGTTTTTACATCAGTCTAAGGTTAGATATGTCAATGATTCACTACGAGCATTTTGCTTAATTCATTGTTTATTAATAATATCTTAATATTTCTAAGTATAAACACTATGTTCCCGAAATTGGGAGTTCATAAAAACATGAAATAATACTTATCTGATTGTATAGTTAAGACTTAGTTGATTAAAGATGTGTAAAGATAAAACAACATATTTGTAATACTATAAGGATTTCTAAAACTAAAAAACAACGTAATAAATGAGTCAGTACGAGTATAATTTGTAATGTAAAAATATTTACACTAAAAATTTATTTTCCTAATTATCTCTAATCGGTAATTGCTTTCTGACATCAGTTATTAGATTTAGTCCTTAAGGGAAAAAGCCTTACTAGGTATACATCTTGGCTAAAAAATTAAATCCGACATATTTTTTCAAGACAGTGCCTTAGACGTATCTCCAACCTAAATTCCTAATTTAAAGGTAAAAATTGTGACTAAAGTGAAAAAATCTGGAAACTTGACTCTTTAATAATTAAGCAAATTCGTAGCGATTTTTACCCAGGCGCTTGGCACGGTACATTGCTGTATCAGCTTGTTTCATCAAAGTTTCACTATCTTGACTGTTGTATGGGTAAACACTAATGCCAATACTGGCAGAAACTCGGATTGTATAGCCATCCAAAACAATTGGCTTAATAATACTACTTAAAATTTTTTCGGCCACTTTTGCAGCTATTTGAACATTAGGAATTGCCTGTAAAATCACAGTAAATTCATCACCACCCAAACGAGAAACTGTATCACTAGCGCGTAAAGAGTTGCTGAGTCTTTCAGCAATAGTCATTAGCAAGCGATCGCCCCTCTCATGTCCCAAATTATCATTGACTTGCTTAAAGCCATCTAGATCGATAAACAGCAGTCCCAGCAACAAGTTGTTGTGTTGCGCCCAATGCAAAGACTCGTAAAGTTGTTCGGCAAAAAATTTGCGATTCGATAAACCAGTCAGGGGATCGTGATAGGCTAAATAACGCAAGTGGTCTTCTTTGAGTTTTAATTCATTATTAGAGCGAAATAGTTCAGCAGCAGTACGCTTCAGATGTTCTTCCATCAGCTTACGCTGAGTAATATCTCGGATGACACCAACTAAAAAGAAATTGCCAGCTGAGTCTTTGTGGAGCGATCGCTTAGTGGCAATATGATGAGTCTGTCCATCGGCATTTGTAAATTCTTCTTCATGTTCCTGGGGTTGCTGAGTCCGAAAAACAAGATCGTCATGTTGTCGGAACACATCAGCTTCATGTTTTGGGAAAAAGTCATAATCTGACTTTTCAATTAATAACTTATTTGGATAACCGATAAATCGACAATAGGCTTCATTTAAAACAATCCACTGGTGTCGTTCATTTTTCACAAAAATTGGATCGGGAATCGTGTTGATAACGTGGTGCAAAAATTCTTTAGAACGTTTCCACTCTTCCTGTATATGAGCAATATGACTAGTCATCCAAATAGCTGAGATGCCAAAGCAAACCACAGAGGGAATCAGAGGTATCCACCAACCGGATAAGAAAGCAAAGTATGCACTCACGGTCAATACAAAGCAAGAAACTAGGATACAGACGAGACTCCTAGTTGCGTTTCGTATCCGCCATATCGTCACAGCTCCCAGATAAGACCAGATAAAAACCCACAAGTATTCTACCAAGTCAGGCCAAACTTTGAGTAATGGTCGGCCATCAAGAGCAGCAGAGATTAACTCACTAATAAAATAAGCCTGTAATTGAATACCAGCTACAGGTTTTGCCGTACCCATTACACTGCTGGAGTAGGGAATAAATACAAGATCTGGGAGACTGGGTGCAGTGGAGCCAATAAGTATAATCCGATCCTTGATGAAGTTTTCTTTAACTTTACCTGCTAGGACATCTCTTATAGATACCTGGCGAAAACTACAAAATTCCTTAGATGAACCTTGACATTTAGGTTTGGGAAAATTGGTTAAAATTTGGTAGCCTCGATCGTCAGCTCCTACATAAGCACCATCATTAGCCTCAAAACGAGTAAATACTGCCTTACCTAATTGCAAATACTCAGGATTGCTTTTTGCTTTGGTGGGAGTAATTCCTTTTGACTCTAAATACAATAAAGCCAACTTCAGGGCAAAACTTTCGTGTACTTCATTTTTAACATGCCAATACAACAAACTGCGACGCACTTTACCATCAAGATCGTACAGCACGTTATTAAAGCCCACTTGATCCTGATTTAGTCCTTGTGGAGGCAAAACACTAATGTTTTTGTTGTTGTCATTTGCTAGTAGTTCAATACCAATTAAGTTGGGCATTGACTTATAAGTATTACGCAGTTCCTGATTACCAGGCTCTACTGACAAATTTCTGTAGATATCTAAGCCAATCGCACGAGGTTTGTGGACATTTAATTTTTGCAACAATTGGGCAATCTTCGTATCTGGAATCGGCCACAAACGTACTTCGTTTAAATAAGCCTCATCAATCACTACGATCGTAATCCGGTCTTCTGGCGGTTCATTTGGACGTAAGCGAAAAAATTGATCTAAAGCTGCCAACTCCAAAGATTGCAATAATCCGATGGAGTGCAAAAGCAGGACGCAGACTGCAACGCTGGCCGCAGTAATCAATTCTCTGTGTCCTCGACTAAGCGATTGTTTCAGTCCAAAGATTAACTTCACAAAACGCTTGCCTAGCTGCTGATTCATTCCCATTACCTAGTAGGCAGAAATATTCTCTATTTTCTATAGCTATTAACTGCTCCGAAAACTTATCTAAACCTAATCAATAAGTTAGTGTTTTCTTCCTACTTCATCCAAGGTAGACGGCTACTTCTTGTCCACAGGCGTATAAGTTAAGATCGAGCCAACCTTACTTTTTTAGATGGTGCATTTTTCAAATTAATTGCGGCATTTTCATCTCTGTCTAAAGTATGATTGCACTTTTGGCACTAATTTCCTTTAGCTTATAGTGTTTGCAGGTAAAAGCTGGAGAAAAGTTGCGATTGGGTATTAGACAAAACCTATTATCTATTACCAAAAACAAAAAAGCCAACTGGAAACATATTTTACTGTATTCATCCAGTTGACTATGGGGTGTGAACTACTGAAGATCGGTGTAGGTACTTTACTTGAAATACTTGAAGTTCCGAGGCCCTGTGTAACCAGAAACTTTCGCTAGTTCCTCTAAGTTTTGGACTCCGCTATAGCTTTTACCATTAACGATCCAAGTGGGGAAGCCTTCAATTTTTGCGGCTTTACACAGTTCGATTTGAGCTTTGACTCCATCGGGGGCGCACTCTACCTTAACACCATTATTGATTATTTCCTCAGCTTCTTTGCCAAAAAGCAGCTTTTGTTCGTGACAGTGAGGACACCAGTAAGCGCTGTATTCCTTTGCGCCTACCTTGGACAGATGGCGTGCTAAGGCTATTTCTGCTTCACCAGAAGTAGTGGTAACTTCCCAACCGAATGCTGGGTTAGGGTCTCCCTTGGAAGTAAAGGTAATTTTTGTGGGTTGTCCAGGAGTTTCAGGTGTAACATTTGATTGATTCACACCAGCATAGACACCTAAAGTACCAATTAGTGTTACCATCCCGACAATCAGGGTGGTAAACAAGATTTGTCCAATATCCTCCCAAGTCCGACCGATAATCGTTAGTATCAAAAGACTCACAGATAACAAAGCTGAACCGATACAGTAAGGACAAATAGCTTTGATTTGAGATGTCAGCACGTACATTAAGTAGCCGCTAAAAACAGACATAGCGATCGCACCCGCCAGCAGCAGCCACCACGTCCAATTTTCTAATTGTTTGCGGTTATTGTTTTCCCCTGAGTTGAATACCAAGGGAGTCAAAGCCAATATCACCATACTGGTGTATGCCAAAAACCCAAACAAAGCTAAAGGCTGACCAAAAACCGTTGCCCAAGGACTGGAAAGCACATCATTACAGCCCTTAGCACCAGCCTGTGCCACACAAGCGGCACTGCCTCCGGTTAACTTTTCTATGGTCAGATAACCTGTTATCAAAGCACCACATCCAGCGATCGCGGCAATCAATGGACGTGACCATTTATGAATCCAAGGAGTAGAACGACGGCGAATCATAAATTGTTATTGGTTAATGGGCATTGGGCATTGGGCATTGGGCATTGGGCATTAGTTATTTCTCCCCATTGGGGATTGCGGATTGGTAATTGGGTATTGAATATTATTTATTTCTCCCCATGCCCCATGCCCCATTCCCAAATTAAGAATGTAACTTCACTTGTTCTGCTGATTTGCTTTCACCTTTAGAGTTCCAATTGCGACGTGCGGCCTCCACAAATTGACTGACACGAATTGGGTCAATGGGTTGCTCTATCCGTCCATGACGTTTCAGGGAACTGGAAACTATGACACCATCTGCTGCTTGCATCAATGTATCAATATTTTCCCAATTAGCCCCACTCCCGATAAAAACTGGCGTGCCATTTGCTGCGCCACAAGCTAGTTCCAAATCTTCTAAGTTAGGAGGACTACCAGTAGCCCAGCCGGATAAAATTACTCCGTCTGCTAAACCCCTTTCAATGGTGTCTTTCACCGCGACTGTGAGATTTGGAGAACTCAAAGGACGGGCGTGTTTCACCAAAACATCGGCCAGGATTTTAACATCACAACCCAATTCCCGTCGATAGCGCAGTAGTTGATGGGCTTCTCCCTCAATTAATCCTTGGTCGGTTGCCATTACGCCTGTGAGGATGTTGACGCGGATAAATTGTGCCTGTACGCAGCTAGCGATCGCTATTGCACTTTTGGCATCATTTCGCAAAACATTTAAACCTATCGGCAAAGTCACCAAATTCTGTATCCGTTGCACCACAATGGTCATAGCACTTACAACCACTGGATCTACTTGGTTTTTAGTAAACGGCGCGTCGAAAAAATTCTCGACAATCAGACCGTCAACCCCTCCACTTGCCAGGGCTGCGGCTTCTTGTTCGGCACGATCAATTACCGCTTTTAAACTACCTCCCCAACGGGGCGAGGTAGGCAGTGGTAGCAGGTGAACCACACCAATAATTGGGGAACGAGTTTTAAATATCTGATATAAGTCCACGTCTTTAATCCGCCTCGCGGAGTCCAGAGTCCAGAATTTTTTGACTATTGAACGCCAGTTCAACACTACTCCCCTTAACAGAGGCAACCTCTATAGGGGGTAGCTCTTCAACGGGGGAAAACCCCGCACGCGACTGGCTCCTCTTGACCCTTGACTCTTGACTTTCCATTAAATAGTCAAATGTGTTTTATGATAGTCGGCTTACCGCTTCTTTCCTGAGATGGAAATTGGCGTGAAACCTCCCATAAGATATGTTAAGATAAAACCTGGCTACAAGAGGAGTTTGCCACTCACTAGACGCAAGGCAGCTTTCCGTGGTTTAGGCGTCTTGTCCGCGCACACTCGTAGGACTTGCCAATCGCCAGGGTAGCATTACTGCTTTATAGGCGTAGTCGCTTTCGTCGATTTCCCGGAGGGTAGCGACTTCTCACAACAGGCCCTTTGGGCGGCTTCCCGATGGGTAGATTAACAACGCACACGCTGCGGTAATGTAAAATACCAATAAGCGAATTGTTAAAAAACATTACAAGTGTCAAATGTACCCAAAGACACTTCAATTTACCCTGGGGAACAGATTGATAAAAATATCATAACATGACCTCTATTTTTATTATTGATAGGGTCAAATGGTTACGGACAGTTTCTGACAGTGAGAATCTGCCGCCGTACTGTTATTAGAAGGATAGCGATCGCCAAAAAGCGAAACTAGCGCTGAAATGTTTGACTACAAGAAAAAAATGAAGATATTTTCCAAATATGGGTGATAAGCCAACAATTGCCATTTCTCACCTGGGCTGCGAGAAAAATCGAATTGATACAGAACACATGCTAGGACTGCTCGTAGAAGCAGGTTACGGTGTAGATACAAACGAAGAATTAGCAGATTACGTTATTGTTAATACTTGTAGTTTTATTGAAGCGGCTCGCCAAGAATCTGTCAGAACTTTGGTAGAACTGGCAGAGGCAAACAAAAAAATCGTCATCACCGGCTGTATGGCGCAACACTTCCAAGAACAACTTTTGGAAGAGTTACCCGAAGCAGTAGCCGTTGTCGGCACTGGTGATTATCAGAAAATTGTGAATGTAATTGAGCGTGTTGAACTTGGCGAGCGGGTTAAACAGGTTAGTATTGAGCCAACCTACATTGCCGACGAGACTACACCGCGCTATCGCACTACAACCGAGGGCGTTGCTTACCTGCGGGTTGCCGAAGGTTGTGATTATCGTTGTGCATTTTGTATAATTCCTCATCTTCGAGGGAACCAGCGATCGCGTACTATTGAATCTATAGTCGCCGAAGCGGAGCAGTTAGTTAGTCAAGGGGTAAAGGAAATTATTTTAATTTCCCAAATCACCACTAACTACGGTCTAGATATTTACGGTCAGCCAAAATTAGCCGAATTACTTCGCGCTTTGGGGAAAGTAGATGTACCGTGGATCAGAATGCACTACGCTTATCCCACGGGACTGACCCCAGATGTGATCGCGGCGATTCAAGAAACACCCAACGTCTTGCCTTATCTGGATTTGCCCTTGCAGCATTCTCATCCAGATGTTCTCCGCTCCATGAATCGTCCTTGGCAAGGACGCGTAAATGATGGGATTATAGATCGCATCAAAACGGCGCTACCAACAGCCGTGTTGCGGACGACATTTATTGTTGGTTTCCCAGGAGAAACAAGCGAGCATTTTGAGCATCTACTAGAATTTGTTCAAAGGCATGAATTTGATCATGTTGGTGTCTTCACCTTTTCCTCTGAGGAAGGAACCCCAGCTTATAAGTTGCCAAATCATTTGCCCCAATTGGTGATGGACGAGCGCCGATACCAACTTATGGAAATCCAGCAACCGATTTCCCAAAAGAAAAATCAACAGGAAGTAGGCAAAATCGTCGATGTCCTGATTGAGCAAGAAAATCCTGAAAGTGGTGAATTAATCGGTCGTTCAGGTAGATTTTCCCCAGAGGTTGATGGTCTGGTATATGTCAAAGGCCAGGCAAAATTAGGAACCATCGTGCCAATAGCGATTCACCACGCTGATACATACGACCTCTACGGTCAGGTAGTCAATAACTAAATTGTTATTTTGTCTTTTGTCCAAAGTCTATTTGTTAAATGACCCTTACAGATTCACCCTTATTCTGAGGTCAACACTGCATTAATAGCAGTTTTCATGAGGGTTTACCTGAAGTTCGCGGATTCGTTGGCATAGCTTCTCCAAGAGTTGAGGCTACTAATAGCCAATAACTAATAACTAATGACTAATGACTAATGACTAAATAACTAATGACTAAATGACTAATCCAAAAATCCTTAGATAAAATTTAGGACGAATTAATGACTCTTTCATTTCAAGAATTAGGCATTTCCCAAGAACGTGTCGAACAACTAGAAAAAATCGGTTTTACCGAACCAACTAACATTCAAGTACAAGCAATTCCCCAATTGCTTGCCGGTCGTGATGTAGTCGGTCAATCTCAAACTGGAACAGGCAAGACGGCAGCATTTTCACTGCCAATTTTAGAGCGGCTAGATATCAATCAAAGAGCCGTGCAAGCCATAGTTTTAACACCAACTCGTGAATTAGCGATGCAAGTTCACGATGCGATCGCGCAATTCATCGGTAACGAAGGATTGCGGGTGTTAGCAATCTACGGTGGTCAATCAATTGACCGCCAAATGTTACAACTCAAACGTGGCGTTCACATGGTTGTGGGTACTCCCGGACGGGTGATCGATTTGCTCGATCGCGGCTGTTTAAAGCTCGATCAAGTCAAGTGGTTTGTGTTGGATGAAGCTGATGAAATGTTGAGCATGGGCTTTATCGACGATGTGATCAAAATCCTCTCGCAAGCGCCCGTAGATCGCCAAACAGCCTTATTCTCGGCAACAATGCCCCCATCAATTCGGATGTTGGTGAACAAGTTCTTGCGATCGCCGGCGACTGTCACCGTTGAGCAACCAAAAGCCGCTCCCAACAAAATTAATCAAGTAGCTTACTTGATCCCCCGCCACTGGACAAAAGCCAAAGCTTTACAGCCAATTCTGGAAATGGAAGATCCAGAAACAGCTTTAATCTTCGTCCGCACCAGACGCACCGCCGCCGAACTCACCAGTCAGTTACAAGGCGCTGGTCACAGTGTCGATGAATATCACGGTGATTTGTCGCAACAAGCGCGGGAACGGTTATTAGTCAGATTCCGTAACCGTCAAGTTCGCTGGGTAGTAGCAACTGATATTGCCGCACGTGGATTAGATGTCGATCAACTTTCCCATGTGATCAACTACGACTTACCCGATAGCGTAGAAACTTACGTCCATCGCATTGGTCGTACTGGTCGTGCTGGTAAAGAAGGAACAGCAATTTCTTTAGTACAACCATTTGAGCGCCGCAAGCAGCAAACATTTGAACGTCATAACCGCCAAAATTGGCAAGTGCTGACGATTCCCACACGCGCCCAGATTGAAGCAAAACACATTCTGAAATTGCAAGAACAAGTGCGCGAAGCTTTGACAGGTGAGCGTTTGGCTTCATTCTTGCCGATAGTTAGCGAACTGATTGCAGAATACGATGCTCAAGCGATCGCCGCAGCTGCACTACAAATCGCTTACGATCAAACTCGTCCCGCTTGGTTGAGTTCAGACGTAGAAATTCCCCAAGAAGAATCTTCTGCTCCCAAACCCAGACTCGGCAAACGTCGTGAATCTTCTTCTAGCGATCGCCCCCGTTCTGCTTGGAAATCAGATAACAGCAATGGAGAAGAAAGACATTCTTCACCCAAGCCAAAACTGCGGACAAGTGGCCAGGAGTCTTCTGCATCCCCTAGTAAAAAGATAGGTTCACCTACAGCTAGAGAATCAGCTTCTTAGTTAAGAGTTAGGAGTTAATCAATTTTGGATTTGAGGTTTTTTCTTCAATCCAAAAGTCAAATTGGAGAGTTGAGAGTTAAGAGTCAAGATTTTGACTTTGGCTCTTGACTTTTTGGCTTTTTGGGTAACTTTTTCTACCAGTTTGTAGGAAGATAAATTAAAGATGCATTCTTCGTGGTCTTATGTTCACTATTCCAGACTTAGAGCAACTACAAGCAGAGCATCCAGAATGGCAGATGGAGCTGGTAGACGGAAATATAGTTGTTATGGGGCCGTCAGATTATGAGTCAGAGGAAATAGGCTCTGAGTTAGCTAGATTACTTGGCAACTGGGTACGCCCACAAAGGCTAGGACGGGTAACGGGTTCTAGCGCTGGTTTTATTTTGCCTACATTAGAAACTGAAAACGGGAAAGAAGCTGATAACGAAAAACGAAATCTCCGCGCTCCTGATGTATCTTTTGTTCGTGCTGATCGACTTAAAATAAGCAAGCGCTACTTTGTAGAACTTGTACCTGATTTGATGGTAGAAATAAAATCTAAGTCAGACCGGATCAAACCACTGGTAGAAAAGATTCAGCTATTCTTACAACTTGGATGTACAGTTGGTATCCTGATTGATCCTGACAAATTGACGCTCACAGTTTATCGACTTAACCAAGAACCAATAGTTTTGCAGGACAACGACAAACTGACACTACCAGACTTACTACCAGGTTGGGAGCTAGTAGTGTCAGAAATTTGGCCTCCTGTGTTTGAGTAGTTGAGAAATACTACAGCCAAGGACGACTAACTAGTTCTAACTCTCGAATTTCATCGTCGCTCAATTTCCAGCCCAAAGCACCAGCATTTTGCCGCACCTGTTCGGCTGTCTTCACCCCAGCAATGGGAATAACGTTCCCCTGAGCAATTAACCAGTTGAGAGCAACTTGGGCAGGAGTGCGATCGTATTTTTCCCCGAAGTTGCGTAGCAAAGATATAACTGGGGCAATTTTTTGCAGACCTTCTTTCTTAAATCGCTGGTCTATTTTCCTTGCACCAGTAGGAGTTTCAGCACTATCAATACTGTATTTGCCTGTGAGTAATCCTTGTGCTAAAGGACTATAAGCCAAGATAGTCACACCCAACTCACGCGCAGTTGTGATAATACCTTTGCTTTCAACTTGGCGACTGAGTAAAGAATAGCGGACTTGGTTTACAGCTAAAGGCACTCCACGGGTTGCCAATATTTGATGCGCGTCCCGCATTTGCTCGGCTGAGTAATTACTCACACCAACTGCGGCAATTCTGCCCCGTTTCACTTCATCCGCTAGGGCATTCATCAAAGTTTCTTGACTTAAAAAGAAGGCAAAAGGCCAATGCACTTGATACAGGGCGATTCGCTCTAATTGCAAACGTTTGAGGCTGGCTGTTAAAGCATCAGAGACGGATTGGGCTGTAAATCGCCACGGTAGGGGGCCAAATTTTGTAGCGATTTGTACAGGTTGTTGTGTCTGTTGCAGAAATTGTCCCAAAAATTTCTCTGATAGTCCCATTCCGTAGACTTCGGCAGTATCAAAGAAGGTAATACCAGCTTCTAAGGCTGCGGTAAAGGCTTCTTGTAACTGTTCTGGACCATAGCGATCGCCATAATTCCAAAATAGTTTATCACCCCAAGCCCAAGTGCCGATGCACAAGGGCGTAACAACTGGGCCATTTTGCCCCAATGTGATGTTTTCCACAGTTGCAAAATTTAGTTTATTTACATTTCTTTACTTTTATAGTGTATCGTTACAGACAAGATTGGGTGCGATCGTCACCACTTGGCTGCAAATATTGTGGTGCCGCAGCTACGCCCGTCGTAGACATCGCGCCTTGCATAAAAATTTAAAACCTGAATCAAACGCGCATAAACAAGATCCCCGACTTCTTCGAGAAGTCGGGGATCTGCGGGTCGCAATTCTCACAAATCAAATAGGATTGCTATAGTTGAGTGTATTTACTTGTATTTATGAATTAGATGATTTATCCTGCTTGGCTTTTTTGATTAATTCCATGTAGACATTAATCTCACTAATTTCTACATCATGCTCAACTCTGGTTACTTTCCATCTTTCCTTTTTTAAGTAAACTTCCTCTCCTACTCTGGGAGTAAATTGGAGATCGTAGAACTTTTTTAGAAAATCTTTTTGATTTTCTTCCCATAATATTACTTTGACTGGTTCTTTACTCATTGCTTATGCCTTTTTGGTTACTGGATGAAGCTAAGTACTTTGATGACATACATACGGCAAGTTTATCTTACTAATTCAATGGAATAGCGTAGTTAAAACCACATTTTAATAATGTTTAAACTCACCTGTGTAATGATTACGGAGACCACAATTCCAGACTCTTGAACCAACTCAAATCTCTGTAATCCAATGTCCAAACACTAGTGTCATAAAGTTGAGCTACCGCTACAACAGACGCATCTTCTAAAGTTCCTTGCCAGTCTGGTATCTGGCGAACCATGCTGTAAATTTCCTGAAACATTTCCATGTTCACTGGTACAGTCACTGTGTTCTCACTAATGACGCCTAGTGCAGTCATTGCAGCACGGCTCGATTGTTCTCGTAGCACAAACTTGTAAACTTCAAACAGCACAGGTAGAGGGGTTAGAACCTCACCAAACAAGGCTGGTAACTTACTAAAACCCGCTTTGCATTCCTGATGGTAGTCATCTTGGACAGAAACTAAGGCAATCAGGGGGCCTGCATCCAAAACGAGACGCTTCATCCTTGTATCAAATAATCTTCATTAACTGAAGCGTCTGTAGGAGCATTTTCCACGATTCCTGCTAGCGATAGTAGCCTTGAACCATTTTTGGGGCGTAACTTTTCCGCCAGTGCTTCCTGTACAACACTTGATGGGTTTTGCTCTGGGTGATCTTTTAAGTATTGGTCAAGTTGTGTCCACAACTCATCAGGAATATAGAGTGTCCGTTTCATTTTATCAGCCTCTGGAGGTACAACACTAGTTGTACTCTTATTGTAGTTGCTGGAGTGCGATCGCTATTTTTTAGCTAGTACAGCTTGGCGGAAGTAAGCAGACCATTAAAAGCTACGAAAATTCGGCAAACTGCAAGGCTTAAAAATGGTATATGTATTTACGTCGCATATTACTAGTTCCTGGTCAATGTTGTGATAAGTTTTTCTTCAAGCTTTTTGACTTTTAATCTATCAAAACCGATCAGGATGACGATAATCGCCATCAAGACCAGCAAGATATTACACAGCTACTTGATGGAGTGTCGCCCTTCTTTCTTCACAAAATTTTGAATAAATATCATTATTGCTACTGATGCGGTTAGCAGTAATAGTTAGTGAAGCTAGAAAAGTGTTTGAAGCTTGGATCACAAAAAATTATGTCTATTCCACAATTTCTTGCTGCTGCTAATGGCATAGCTCAGTTATGGTCTTCTGCTGACGGACAATTTTTAGGATTGCTATCAAGTGACCAACATGATACGAACTCCATTAGCAATCTTTATGGGATTTATGGCAGTTTGCATGACACCTGTAGTATTCGTAACCCGCATGGTTTATACGGAGGTATTCATGGAGGGCATAGTCCTTATAATCCTTACTGTGGCAAACCACCTGTTGTTTCTTATCAAAATCAAATAGTGTTAGTCATTACAAGAAATACTAATATTCAAACGAATGGATTACCAATAATTGATCCAGATTTTTTGTTAGGTGTATATATGCAACTTGGTTATTCACCAAATATATTTTACCCTACATCAACCCCAATGGATAGGTTAAATCAAGCTGCTTGGAATACTCAGCAGTCTTTAAATCAATCAGCAGTAATTATTGCATCCATGTTTCGGTAATTGTTGTGTTAATTGTCTTCTGGAAAGGGAATAATTTCTCAGATATGCGATTACGGCAGGTGATTGAAAAGCCAAACTCATAGGTAAAAGTTGGCGAGTTAAGCGTGCTGATGTAGAACAGTACGTTAATCAAGTGTTTTAAATTTGTTGCTTAATTTTGCTGAATACTAAAGGTTAGAATTAATTGATTTCTAAAGGTTACTTATGAACTCGTCTAGTTGCTCACATACTCTGTCCCGTTCCTTAAAAACAGTAAGCGTTCGCAAATTTGGGTCAGGTCGATCTACTAGTTCGTTATTCATTAGCTGAATTACTTCTTGGGGTGGTTTATCTACTAAGCATATTTTATTATATTTTTCTAAATATTTATTTCGCCATTCATTTAATTCCAGAAGAATATTATCATCAAGTTCTTCAATAACAAAATTCTCTATTGGACGGATAAAATTCACCCAATAATCATAAACTCTCTGCGGTAATTCACTTGATTTATCTTTGCCATAAGATACTAAATAATGCCAAGGCCGCATATATTGAAACAAATGTTTGAGATGTTTTGGCTTTTTATTCTTGCAGCGTAAATAACGAACTGCAAGTGCAGGAAGTATGGAACAGCCATAAATCTCCCTTAAGCTGTAGTAGTTTTCATATTCTAAAGGTAGTTCAGTTGAATTACTCCAGTTTGAATAAAGGCAGTACAAAGGAATCCGGGGATGTGGTTTGGCTAAAGAATCATTTATGAGAATGTCGCATTGATGTAATGAATTTTTTGAGTTTTTATAATAAAGATGCTCGAAACATTGCTTTTTAATATCTATAACTTTAGCCTGTACTCGAAATCCTATCCATTTGTTTGCACTGGAATTAGTAAACCACCATTCCCAATCAGCGCCGTTTGTTCCTTCGTCTATTTTATTAAATGTTATGCTGCAAATTTCAGTCGAGTGCCTAATTTTTAGCTCAAGAATATTTAAATCTGTTAAAGTTTCTTCTCCAATTTGACAATTGATAGAACGTCCTTTATCAAGCATATCCCATGTCCACAAGGCACGGCTTCTGAAAGTGTCACATAAAGTTGGACGCATATAGAAAATATAAAAAGTAATACATAGTTTTAGTATTCCCCAACTCAAGTGAAAATTTAGTTGTCCAGGACGCAGCATAACAATTTTTCGGGGGGGAGTGAGTGTAGAAGGGCTATGCAAACTTTAAAGACTGGAGTCCCATCCTACCAAGTCCCAACTCCGATGAAATCATGAGCATTTTAATCTGTCATATTTTGGCGCGATCGCTCTAGATACCATAAAAGGGCAATTGAGGATTTTAATCAAGCCCTCCTCATTTTGCAAAAATATGACAACAGACATAAAATGCCCATTCTATGTATTTTGTTGTGTGGCAAGCTGGACAGCTTCTATATCAACATTGAGATGTTGAGCAATCTCCTCCATACTCATCCCTGTTTTTAGTAACAGAGGCACGGTAAGTTTCAACATTTCAGTTTTCCGTTCTTCTCGTCCTTCTTTTCGACCTTCTGCTTTCGCTTCCTGATAAACTCTTGTCTGCTCCAAAGTCAATCCCAGCATAGCTTCAACTTCCTCATTCTATGTGGTTGACTGTGCGGCAATCTGGACAGCTTCTATATCAACATTGAGTTGTTGAGCAATCTGCTCCAGATTCATTCCTGTTTTTAGTAACAGAGGGACGGTAAGTTTCAACATTTCAGCTTCCCGTTCTTCTCGACCCTCGGCTTTCGCTTCTTGATAAACCCTTGTTTGCTCTAAAGTCAGTCCTAGCATAGCTTCAACTTCCTCTCTACTTAAGGTTGAAAACTTATAAACGACGATTGTGGTGATGATGTCTAGTATTTCGTTTTTCGGCAGCATGTCCGTTGACTCTAATTTTACCCGCTCAATTAATTGCTTTGCTTGCTGTGCCATCACTTCATCCGATGCTAGAGTCAACTGCATCAAGTTGATGCCTATTGGCTGCTGATTAGTCGCGCCTAACTCATCTAAATAGATTCGCTGCACTTGGTCGCTGTTGAGAAATATTCGATGAGTTCTTTGATCGCTTGGTTCCAAAGAGCGTGATGAAAAAATTACCACACAAAACCAGTCATCGTACTGAGAACGATTTCGGTTCAGGTACATCAGCGACTCGGTAAAGAACCGATGGTAGAGGGCTTCATCTCTTTGGAATTGAACTTCAGCAAAAAAGATAACTCTGGATGTTGCATCCTCTGGAGGTAAAAACACACCATCGATGCGGAAAGCCGTTTCTTTGACTTCAAGTGATTCAAATCGATAGTTTTGTGCTTGAGGAGGAGGGACATCAATCAGTTCAAAGAGTAACCCAGGAAAACGCTTAAAAATTTGATAGTAAATGGAGTCTCGTTTCACTACTTCATCCTAAAATTCTCTCGTTATGCATAGGCGTAGCCCGCACTTCTCTACGAGACGCTGCGCGAACGGCTGCGCTCAGTGACCGTCGTAGACATCACAGATTACAACCAAGCCCTAAAAATTAATCCTAACTTGGCTGAAGCATACCCTAATTGAGGTGTATAATTGCTTGCCAAATCGCAACTTCAACTTTTCGTTCGCTGATTTTAAGCGAGTAGGGTTTATCTTTATTTAAAGAGAGAGAGATTAAATCCTATAAAGCATACGAAAAAATAGCTATGGCAAGTGGTGAAGTATTTGATACCAAAACAAAATCCCTATCTGTGCCAAGGGTAAACCTGCTGACCATGTTCCGGCTGGGTTTATTTCAGATGGGGTTGAGCATGATGTCGATTTTGACTCTGGGGGTACTCAACAGAGTCATGATTCAAGAAATAGCAATTCCGGCGACGCTAGTATCAGTAGTTCTAGCACTGCCCTTATTTGTTGCTCCTTCGCGTGTCTGGTTCGGTCAGATTTCTGATGCCAAGCCGTTATGGGGATACCATCGCACAGCTTATGTTTGGGTGGGCGCGGCAATATTTGCGATCGCAGCCTTTTTAGCTATACAAGTGATCTGGCAGCTTAATATTGCTGGAAATATTTCAGGTACTTGGGTATGGACAACTCAAACAGTCGGCTGGACAGCGCTTTTGTCTCTGATCTTCGCTATATACGGGCTAGGAATTTGTGCTAGCGGTACTGCCTTTGCTGCTTTGTTGGTGGATATATCTGAAGAAGATAACCGTTCCAAAGTGGTAGGTGTGGTTTGGTCAATGCTGATGGTGGGAATTATTGTTGGGGCGATTATTAGTAGCATATTACTACAGCCATTAACACTAGGCGTTTCCATCGCAACCTTGCAGCCAGCAATCAACAGATTGTTTTTGATCGTCCCAGCAATTGTATTTGGTTTAGCGATCGCAGCCACATTCGGCGTAGAAAAAAAGTACTCGCAATACTCAACCCGTTCTACATTAGTAAACCGAGAAGACAGCATTACTCTAGGCAATGCTTGGAAAATATTGACAGCTAGCCCACAAACAGGTATATTCTTCACTTTTTTATTGGTGATGACTATCAGTTTGTTTATGCAAGACCCGATTTTGGAACCTTATGCGGGTCAAGTGTTTAAAATGCCCCTAGCGGAAAGTACCAAATTAAATGTTTTTTATGGAACGGGTCTACTGATTGCCTACGGCGTTACGGGCTTTTACATTGTTCCGCGTTTGGGTAAGCGGAGAACTGCCCGTTTAGGCTGTATGTTGGTAGCATTCTGTGCAATATTGCTAGGTATATCAGGATTCACAGCTAATGCCGCAGTTCTCAAACTAGGTTTGTTCTTTTTCGGTTTAGCCGCAGGTTTCTTAACTACAGCAGCAATTAGCTTGATGTTGGATCTCACCGCAGCAGAAGCCGCAGGTACATTTATTGGGGCTTGGGGATTAGCGCAGTCCCTTTCTAGAGGTGTGGCGGTAGTAATCGGAGGTACAGTCTTGGATATTGGACGCAAGTTTTTACCAAGCCTAGAGTTAGCTTATGGACTGGTATTCGTTCTAGAAGCTGTGGGAATGGTGGTGTCGATTTGGTTTCTCAATCGGGTGAATGTGGCAGAATTTCAAACAAATACAAAGCTGGCGATCGCTTCAGTTTTAGAAAGCGATTTAGACTAAACTGTATAGGGCATTGGGCAAATGACAAATGACAAATGACAAATGACAAATGAATGATTTTTGGACAACAATTCTTGATTTTGCTCAAACTACTACTATCAGAGTGGGCAAGCAGCTAATGCAAGATTTTGGGCAAGTCCAGGCTGACCAAAAAGCTGATGGTAGTTTGGTGACGCAAGCAGATAAATGGGCAGATCGGGAAATTCGGGATGCGATCGCTTCTAATTTCTCTGGTTACGGCATTTTGAGCGAAGAGAGCGATCAATCATTCCCCGGTACTGAGTGGTGCTGGGTAATTGACCCTCTCGACGGTACAACCAACTTTACACGCGGCATTCCCATCTGGACAATATCTCTTGGTTTACTGTATCGAGGGACACCGATTTTTGGTTATGTTTATGCACCAACCTTGAATCAAGCTTTTCATGGTTTTTGGGCGGGTTCATCTGGTTTAGCAACGCCAACAGGAGCATTTCTGAATCACCACCCCATCCATACCAGTGGTGATAGTCCCAGCAACAATCACTTTTTTAACCTCTGTTCTCGTAGCACCGCAGTTATCCAAAACGGCTTTCCCTGCAAAATTCGGATGTTAGGTGTGGCTAGCTATAACTTTTTGATGGTTGCCACTGGAGCAACATTAGGTGGGATTGAGGCGACACCAAAAGTTTGGGACTTAGCGGGGGCTTGGGTAATTGTTCAGGCTGCTGGCGGGGTCTGGTTATCGCTCAAATCAGAACCGTTTCCGTTGTCACCGGGAGAAGATTATAGCGATCGCTCTTTTCCCACCCTTGTTGTCAGTCGTCCCGAATTAGTTCCGGTATTTCAACCTTTTCTCGAAGGCGTAAAAATTTAATTTGCCGCTAGAATATACCTGTAAACAGAAATTTTGTCAATCAGCCTAGTGGAGAATAACATACCCGATATTAAACTTAACAAAACCCTAGCCAAACAAAGAATTGAGTATAAATAAAGCTGGTAATAATCCTGATTTTAGTACAAAAACAGTGTAGTTATTAATTTAAGTAGTGTTGTGGCTTTCATCACACTGGTTAATTTAGTATAAAAAATTTTATGTTGTCTGATTTAGATTTAATTCGAGAGTTTGTGCAAAACTCTATCCAGAAAAAAGAAGTTTTGTTGTCAAATCCTATGTTGACAGCGCAAACAGTGTATAAAACCAACCAACTATCAGCAAAATCAGAAGGTGTAATTGCCATTGCTCAATTATCTAACACCCTATCTGAATTCTCGATTTCTCCAAAATCAACCCAGTGGAACTTGATAAATCAGGCATTAGCAGAATATAGTTATCTTCTCAAAGGAGAAGTAGATAGTCGGGGTTTCTATCAGTATCAATACTGCGAAGTTCCCAAAGGCTATCAGATGCACTGTACTAAATGTGTCATTCTCTGGCGAGCCTGGTGGAAATATCGCAAGTATACTTCCAGACAAGGGATTCCATTGGAACTTCTGATTAGAACACGAGATTCATGGTATCCAATTAGAGATTTAACTATCAGTGACGGACTTCTCTATATCAAAACCTTGGGAACTGAGATTGCACTTAGTTCAGACGACTTAGTTACTTGGTTAAGCAAAGCTGATGTAAGCAAAATTAAAGAAATACCTTCTACAGAGACTTAACAATTCAAAATTCAAAATTCAAAATTCAAAATTCAAAATTCAAAATTCAAAATTCAAGACAGAGAGCTAGGCAAAGGACGTGAAGAAAAATGAAAGGACTTTGGCTCGAAAACAACCAGTTACAATTACGCACAGATATTCCCGTTCCTGAACCGCCACCGGGAGAAGCCTTAGTACGTGTCTTGCGTGCAGGTATCTGTAACACTGATCTGGAACTACTCAGAGGCTACTATCCGTACACTGGTATTTTGGGGCATGAATTTGTTGGTGTGGTTGAAAAAGGGCCAAAAGACTTAGTTAATCAACGTGTAGTTGGAGAAATCAACGCTGTGTGTGGGCATTGTCGGTTTTGTCGTAGTGGACAACAAACCCACTGCGAAAATCGTACAGTTCTGGGTATTGTCAACCGCAACGGAGCCTTCGGTGAATATCTCTGTTTGCCGGTGGAGAACCTGCATCGCGTACCCGATAATGTGCCGACAGAAGTAGCAACATTTACCGAACCGATAGCAGCAGCTTTGGAAATTCAGCAGCAAGTCCCATTGCATCCAAATGATCGGGTGCTAGTGGTTGGAGATGGCAAATTAGGGCAGTTGGTAGCCCAGACACTAGCCCTAACTGGCTGTGAACTCTTAGCTGTGGGTCGTCATCGAGAAAAACTGGCTAACTTAGAAGCACGGGGAATAAAAACGAGCCTAGCCGACGCTGTTACAGATGGATATTTCGATATCTCAGTCGAATGTACCGGCAACCCAGAAGGATTTGCGATCGCCCGTCGCGCTCTCCGTCCTCGTGGTACTCTTGTATTGAAAAGTACTTATGCTGGCAACCTCAGCCTAGATGCTTCTTCTTTAGTAGTAGATGAAATCACCCTCATCGGCTCCCGTTGTGGCCCCTTTGCCCCAGCCCTCCAGCTACTAGCCACAGGACAAGTTGATGTCCAACCCCTGATTCATGCCACTTATCCCCTAATTGAAGGGCTTGCAGCTTTTGAACACGCTCAGAGTCGCGGTGTTTTAAAAATATTGTTAGAGATTGGTTAATGGGCATTGGGCGTTAGGAGTGCTGTTAGCGGTAGCGAGGCGTTTAGCCCGTGCTGAGTGCTGAGTTAGAAGTTAAGAGTTAAGAGTTAAGGGAACTTCAAGAAATAAATTATCCAATATTGTGGGGTGGGTCGAATATTCGCCGTTAGCCTGATTCAGCAACTGGCGATGTCTATTATTGGCTGTTCGTTGAGGCAATTCTATGAACTGAAAGCTAGGAAAGGGAAAGTGATTCAATATTCTCCCCCTTGCTTTTTTTATGGCCTACTTCCTTTCTGGATGCGCTACATCCTCTGGTGAAGGAGTACCCATCCGGTTAATTGTGGCAATCATCTGATATAAGCGCCCTAAGTCGCGTTGATTGAAGTACAAAATGAGGCGGGGTAGTCCAACAGTTTCATCTTGTGCTTCTTGAGGTAATGCCTGACTTTTTTCAATCCTTCCTTGAATAATAATGTCGCTAAAATCAGCATTGAGTTGTTCCAAAAGAGCGTCGGATATATCTGTCTTCAGGCGGATGACTAATTTGTTGCCCACATAGCGGCTGGAATGATAAACCTGGTAAAAACGGGTGATAGCATCACAAGCCACATCCAGGTTATCTGTCACCGTGTAAAGGCTGGGGTCTTCAGGACTGACAAGACCATTTTTCACTAATTGCTGATCAATATATTCGCTCCAAGAGCGCCAGTAATCACCACCAGGGCGATCGATTAAAACTAAAGGTACTGGGCCAAATTTACCATTTTGGCTTAATGTCATGCATTCAAAAGCTTCATCTTGAGTGCCAAAGCCTCCCGGAAACAAGGCTACAGCATCACTTTCTTTGAGAAGAAACAGCTTGCGGGTAAAGAAATATTTGAAGTTAATTAGCTTGGGATCGCCCTCTATAAAAGGGTTTGCTTGCTGTTCAAAGGGTAACTGAATGTTTAATCCAAAGGAATTTTCTCGCCCAGCACCTTCATGACCAGCTTGCATGATTCCACTACCACCACCAGTCATCACCATAAATCCTAATTGAGAAATAGCACGAGCAAACTCAAGGGCCATTTGGTATTCTGGCCTTTCTGGCGCTAGACGAGCAGAACCAAAGATGGTAACTTTGCGAACGTGTCGATAATCATAAAAAAGCTGGAAACCGCGCTCCATATCTGCTAATGCAGCTGATAAGATTTTCCAATCGAGACGCTCAATTTCGGTATCAGCTAAACGAACAATAGTAGCAAGTGCTTGCTGAATAAATTGCCGATTTTTTAATGTCGGTAAACGAACGATCAATTCAGCGATATCCGCCTGTAAAGACTCTAATGTGTCAAACGACGCAGATGAGGTCATGAGAACTGCTGCAACAATGGCACTATATTTTACGTGAACTACTCACACTCTAGCAAGCGGGGCGTAGCCCATTCTAAATTCTGAATTCTGCTGTATATCAGGGTTTGTGTAAAATGGTATGACTTACATCTATAGCGTATATCAAAGGAAAATTTTGTATCTTATTGCCAGATTTTTTGGGAATTAATCTCCATAATAAAAGGACTCTACTCCTAATCTAAGAAAGTAAAAAAGCTCTCTAGACCACAATAGTGTTCAGTTAAACCTAAAATCCTTGCTAAAGACGCGAATTTGGACTGTGTTTCTCTACGAGACGCGATCGCTAACGCCCCGCTATGCTAACTCGTATTAGTCTCAAGGATCTTTTCTTGCAAACCCTCTCAATTCCGCTTCGACACATTAATGCATAATGTGAGCTATTTGTATAGTGCCTAAATCCTAGTAGAATATTTTCGCAAATCTAAGTAGGAAGTTAGATGGAAGTTTCTGGACGCATCAATTACCCACTAAATCCTCCTCCCCCTCTTGAAGATTTTCCCGTCCTTCAAACTGAAAAATATATCCTACGGCTGGCTTCAACTGAAGAAGAATTAGAATCAATTTTTCGGTTGCGATTTGAGGTTTTTAATCTTGAACTAGGCTTGGGATTTTCTGCTTCTAACTTTACCCAGATGGATATAGATAAGTTTGATGCAGTTTGTCATCATTTAATCCTAATCTCCAAACAAACAGGTAAAACCATTGGAACTTATCGGATGCAAACCTATACAATGGCTTCTCAAAGATTAGGATTTGATGCTACCGATATATTTAATCTTAATGGAATTCCCAATTCTGTACTTCAGGTATCAGTAGAAGTTGGGCGTGTATGTATAGCTAAAGAATATCGCAATAGTCAGGCACTTTTACTACTCTGGAAAGGTCTGGCAAATTATCTCATCTGGAGTAAAAACCAATATTTCTTTGGTTGTGCATCATTACTAACACAATGTTCTTGGCAAGCTACTTGTGCTTATGATTATTTTCAGCAGAATAACTTGATGCATCCGAGTATTTTAGTTTATCCCAATCCACAATCTTGTCTAGAAATGCCTGAAAATTATCCAGATACATCCAATTTTGAAATTCCCAAAATTTTACAAGCATATTTGAATATTGGAGCTAAAATATGCAGTCTTCCAGCTATCGATCGGCAGTTTAAAACTATTGATTTTTTAACTATATCTAATGGTAAAGATTTTGTTAGATGGTGTTAAAAATAATTTATTACCAATTTATGATACTTTACTCCACATTCGCATCTCGGCTGCAAAATTAAGGTCAATTTTGCGGTATTTGATACAACGTTGTGTAATTGTTTTCAGAGTTAATAGAAGTAGAGATATTTATTGTCAATATTTCAAAGTACCTTGGCTATATCTGATCAACAAACTCAGATATAATTCCTACCGATCGCACCTCATTCATTCCATCTGACTAAATTCTTTTAGACAAGTTATTGAGAAAACTACTTATGCACCATCTCAAATTTGCTCCGAGTTGGCTGCGATTTTTAATTATTTTCTTATTGGCGATGGGTATATTATTTCGCTTCTCTAATCTTGATGGCAAAGTTTTCTGGCATGATGAAACTTATGCCTCATTGCGGATTTCTGGTTATACACTTAATGAAGTAAAACAGCAACTTTTTAATAATCGTGTCATTGGCGGAGAAAGTTTTACCCAGTTTCAAGGTGCAAACCCAGAAAAAAACTTAAATGACACAATTATGTCTTTAGCAAAACAAGATCCTCGGCATCCGCCGTTATATTACATAATAGCCAGATTGTGGCTGGAAATCTTTGGTAATTCGGTGACGGCGATTAGAAGTTTATCAGCCTGTATCAGTTTGCTGGTTTTACCTTGTGTTTATTGGTTATGCCGAGAATTATTTAATGTGCCATTATCGGTTCCTGGAGTTGCGATCGCACTTATGGCGATCTCTCCAATTCACCTAGTATACGCCCAAGAAGCACAAGAATATATTCTTTGGTTAGTCACCATTTTACTATCCAGTGCGTCTCTGCTGCGAGCCATACGGCTAGAAGATGAGCTAGCAGAAGAACGACATAAACCAGATTTATTCGCTATCTGGAGCATTTATGCAGTAAGTTTAGCCATTAGTCTTTATACATTTCTTTGGAGCGCATTTGTAGCTGTTGCTCACGGAATTTATGTAATGATAAATGCCAAATTTCAGTTTACTGAAACCGTGAGAACTTATCTGCTAGCATCACTAGTCGGTTTTTTAGCTTTCATGCCTTGGATAACAGTTGTGATTGGTGACTTTTTTCAATTTTTGATTTCAGCAGATAAAACAACAATACAGTCAGATTTGATACCTATATTTCCATTTTTATTAATGCAGATAAGCCGGATTTTTTTTGATATAGACCTTAGCTCAGAAAATACTCTAGGCTATTTAATTGCACTATTTTTTTTAACTTTGGTAGTATATTCAATTTATTTTATTTGTCGAACCACTAACTATAAAATCTGGTCTTTTGTCATCACATTAATTGTAGTACCAGCATTACCCTTAATATGGCCAGATTTAATTGCTGGGAGTATAAGATCGTCTACCGAACCATATTTAATCCCATCTTATTTAGGAATTCAACTAGCTGTTGCTTATCTACTAGCTACGCAACTATATAATGGGAGCGTATCGCGCCGCCGCTTTTGGTACACAATCATGGCATTAGTAATTATTTGTGGTTTGATTTCTTCTAAGGTGAGTTTCCAGGCAGAAACTTGGTGGAATAAGGGTATGAATTATGGCAATCCACAAGTTGCTCAAATCATCAATCAGAGTAATCGTCCACTTTTTATTAGTGATGCGTTGGGGAATAATTATGGTGATGTCTTTTCTTTAAGCTATCTTTTGGAACCAAAAGTGAGATTTCTGTTGGTGAACAATCAAAAAATTCCTAAAATTCCTGATGGGTTTACTGATGTGTTTTTACTTAATCCTTCAGACACTTGGGGCAAAACAATAGAAAAAAAATATAAATTAAAGACAGATATTGTTTATAGTGATAACTATTATTCAATCTGGAAAATGGTTAAAAATCGTAATTTGCGCCGACGTAATATCTCACCTAATAATAAATTATCTACTAATTTGTAATGTGCTATGGCTGTTCCCAAGTGCATGAAGTACATACAGCAGAATTTAGAATTCAGAATGGGCTAGGGCGTGTTTTCAAATTCTTAGATCCCCCCAACCCCCCTTAAAAAGGGGGGCAAAGAGTCTCTTAAAGTCCCCCTTTTTAAGGGCGATTTAGGGGGATCTAAAAAGTTAGGAGGCTAAACAAATAGTTTGAAAACACGCCCTACGCTAACAGGAGTAAAACACGCTTTACACCTGGATAACAGACTTACCTTGTGTACCTCACCAACTTCAAACCTGCTGTAACTTTTGATGACAGTAATCAAACCTGATGCAGTTGTTTCGTTAAAGTACATAATTGGGTTCTTGCGTTACTTTTATGGAAAATTAATACTAAAGTGCCAGTTTAATAAACT
>NZ_JABXKI010000160.1 GCF_017115095.1 Nostoc sp. NMS4
GCTCTCAGATTGCGTAACTTTCAACCAAAAACTATCTCATAATTGCAGGTTAATTAAGCAAATGTTCAGTAAAAAAACGCTTTGGGGAAGCCTGATCGCTTTAGTGCTTCTCACTGGTATATCAGATGTGACACTAGCAGAAATGCCAGCCCATTCATCAGAGCAAAACAGCCAATTTCAACGGATTGAGCAACCTGTGGGCTTGAAACTTGGTGTTGCGATCGCAGGTTTGGCCTTAATTGGATTAGAGTTGTGGTGGTTTCTTATCTATAAAAATTCTGAGTCTTGAGAGGTGTTTTGAATAATCGGACAAATTGTCTTCCCATGATGATCGCTGATATTCTTCCAGCCTGAGAGTAATCCCTTAATTTCAGAGCGTAAAGTTAACAGTTGCTCGATTTGTCCATCAATCTGCAAGACTTTATCTTCAAGTTTTTCTTTGATATCACCACAAGGAGTTTGCCCTTGATCGTAAACCTGAAGAATATTTCCAATCTCTTCTAGGCTAAGACCAAGATTTTGCGCCCTTTTAATGAATACTAGACGAGTTAGCACATCAAATGAAAACTGGCGAAAGCCTCCCTCTGTTCGTTTTAATGAATTGATTAAACCCAAACTCTCGTAATAACGAATTGTTCTGATGGGTATTCCAGTTAAATCTGTTACCTGACCAATTAAAAGCAGTTTTTTATCTTGAGTTAACATGGTTGATTTTTCCAACTCTTGTAATTATTATTACATATATAGCAATCCTGAATCATTTATAAAAATAAATTAACCGCAGAGAACGCAGAGAGAGGAATCTGAGCTTTTCACGACTCATCTAGGATTGCTATATTTTAAGTTGTTTCAGAGTTGAGCAAAATATTGGCATCAGTATGGAAAATTTTATCATAAATTCAAGGGTTTAAGAACCTGCAATCTATATGTAGCATAAGTTTCAGTCGGGGTTTAAATCAAGAGTCTAAAATGTCTTTAATTTTGAATTTTGTTAGCGCAGCGTTAGCGAGTCCGCGAGCGTCATTTTGAATTTTGAATTGTTATTGGGTAGCGGTTTCTCATGGTACTGAAAGTAACTGTTTTTTTGGAGTTCTCATGTTACTTCTAGATTAACTGCTTCACTTCAAGTGAAACCATAAAAATGAATCTCAACTCGCAGACTTCTAGCTCAATCCGTAAACCTAAAATTTTCAATAATCCAGAGCGCTTTATTGAAGGATGGTATTGGGTAATACCCTCTCAAAATCTGCGGGTGGGTGAAGTAAAACCTGTCACGATTTTGGGTAGAGAATTAGTAATTTACCGAGGTAAAGACAAAAGAGTAGTTACCTTTGATGCCTACTGTCCACACATGGGCGCTCACCTTGCTGAAGGTAAAGTTGAAGGTAATGCACTACGTTGTTTTTTCCACCACTGGAAGTTTGATGCTGAAGGGATGTGTATTGATATCCCATGTTTAGATACACCACCTTCCCTAAAGTTACAAACTTGGCCGACTGCTGAGAAGTACGGAATGATTTGGGTTTGGACTGGAGAAATACCACAACAACCTCTACCTTTTGTTCCAGAGTTAGAACAAAAAGAGTGTGATGTCGCTATCAATTCTCATTTTGTGATGAACTGTCACCCCAATATCGTGATGATTAATGCGATTGATGCTCAACACCTCAATACAGTTCATAAACTGCCAATAGAAGTTGTTTTTGAAAGAGAGGAACTGAACGAAAATGCAATTATCTTTAACAACATTACACCCATCAAAGAAAATTCGTTTTTCATTAAGTTCATCCGTCTTTTCTACAAAAATGCCATAACTTACAGTATTTGCTATTGGTACGGTAGCATTAACATTCTCACAGTTGGCCCCGATTTCTTCCATGTTAATATAATGTTTGCTGTTCGCCTCGATGAAGGGGGAAAAACTGAGGGTCAAATCCTGTTGATAACTAAAAAACGTAAAGGATTTTTTGGTTGGTTATCTAATCGAATTGTGTTATGGCTGACTAAGGTTCTAGGTAAGTTTTTTCTCATGGGTGACATCAAGGTTGTCCAAACAATTAAGTTTGATTTGAAAACTCCCATCAAAGCAGATTACTCAATTATGCAGTTTATTAACCATCTAGAAAAACAGCAATCCCTAATGTGGGGGACTTGGAAAGAAATGCGATCGCGCGATGTGGAGAGTAAGCCCAAGCGTGAGAGATGGCAAGATACAATGAGTAATGACTAACATCATGTCTATATGGCTTACCAAAATTCCGTCAGACTGCTTGGCCAATTAAACGCAGACTCTCTCATCCCATTGTCAACAATTTTTGCAACAAATTAATCGTTTGTAGGGGCGTACAAATACACGCCCCTAGCAATGTATGTATAGCAGGTATTTTCCGAATTGATATAACAATTAATAAAAATTAAAAGTTTAACAAAGTTACTTTTTTTTACTAAACTACCAGATAAATAAAAAGAAGTGGCAAAGCCACTTCCTAATTCCCAGGTAGAACCTAAGTCATCAGTATAACGACTACAAAAATTTGAAATAGTATAAACAAACACCAATTAACTGAATATCTCTATTTTCCTTGTTTCAAGGTGAGTAAATCCTGATTTCCATGCACCAAATAACTGTATATTTACATAAGTCTTATGATTGCAATCCAGACTCAATTTTATCGAGTTCATCGCTAAGATGTGCCAGTTTTGTCTCTTCATCAAGAAGTTGCTGTTCTAATTGAAATTTAACTGCCGTACCAGCCTCAATAGCTACAGCTTTCTTCATCTGCTTAAACTTTTCACTGCGGATGTCAAATTCTACCTGAAGTGCGTCTAGTTTTTGTTGCGATCGCCGTCGCCCTCCAGCAGTTAAACTAGTAACAGGCGGACTAGTTTCAATAGTTGCTGGTTCACCAGGCAAAAATTTACTTCCACCAGCGTAATAGCAAAGGGGAAAATTATCGCCCAAATCCAGCACTTTATTTACAAAGGGGTGCTGCGGTCCTGATGCTCTTTTGGGTACTTGGTCAAACAAGTAAACTAAAATATCAAGAATACGTGCATAGCCATCCTTATTCACGGCTGCTTTACCTTGCAAGGCTTCTAACAAGCAATCTGTAAAAGCACTGTAGGGTTGACCTGTGTAAGAATATTCGTCTTCTCGTGAAGAAGCAACCACAACTCGACCGCTTCCCGTTCCTAGCACATTTAACAATTCCGGGGGTAAGGGTGATTTTACAAAGGTTTCCCCTGGTTCCTTCAAAGCTGGAACGCCACTTGCATGACAGCAATCTAATAAAACTACGAGTTTACGCGCTATAATCGCCTCAATCTTTTGGGTAAATTCTACACCTGAGATAGCTGTGTCTGCGCGTTGACTGGGGTCATAGCCGAATGGTACAAGGAAGTATTCATTGGTGCGCTGGATGCGTCCACCGTGACCAGAGTAGTAAATTATGACAGTTGCATCACGATTTTGATTGACTTGGGCGATGATTTGGTCAAAAGCTGCGAGGATATTTTGCCGAGTTGCAGAGGTTTCGGTTAGCAGTGTGACTTGTTGTGGTGGATAGGCGGCGCGATCGCTATCAATCAGTATATCTTGTATAGCCGTTGCATCTTTGACTGTGACTGGTAAATCAGCACCTACGCCAATAAGTAATGCATAACCGTTGGTAAAAGTTTGGTTTGTCATAGGGTGGGTGAGGAATGCGTAGCTGCTAGCTTGTCGTTAGACATCGCCTTTTCTACTCCATAACGTGCAAAGAGGTGCGATGTCTAGACGCACTGTTTGATAACACACTTTAGCTCACTGATATGCTAATTTCAATAATTAGGCGATCGCTTTTCACTGCTCCACAATCTAATGGGGTACAAGAGGGCTATTCGATGAATTCAAACTCGAAGGAATTGGTAATTACCAAACTTGAGCAAGGATTACCCGCTATCACCCCAGCATTTGGTGCAGCATTAGCAGAAGCTTGTGCTGTCTGCTTAACCGACCAAGATTATATTCAGGGTGTAGAATTCAAAGTCAAAGGAGACTTTACGGCTGTTTTTAAACTATATTGGCAAGAAGTCACTGACCAAATGGTGCGCTGTTGGAACGACAGTGAATATACTACAGAACAAGCGGCCTATGGAATTGCTTTTTTAGTGATACAAGAACTCACAGACTATACAGTTATTGAACGTTCTCGCAGAGGAACAGGATTTGATTATTGGTTGGGCAAAAAAAGTGGGAACAATGAACTACCATTTCAAAATGCAGTTCGGTTGGAAGTTTCAGGCATACGTAAGGGCGACAACAGCCGCGTCAAAGCTAGAGTTAAACAGAAACTTGAGCAGGTAAGTCCTACAGACGGTACACTCCCAGCATATATCGTGGTTGTGGAGTTCAGTAACCCTTTAGCATTCATCGTGAAAAAATGAGTCAAATTCAAGAGTTACATCAAGAGGCAATGGATTTGGCAGAGATGGCACAAGTTGCTAAACTTAAAGGTGACTTTAATTCAGCTTCGCAATTATCCAGGGAAGCGTTTGAAAAAGAACGATTAGCGGCAGAATTAATCGCAGGTAATCTCGAAGCAGAACCAACCCGTTCAGTGTTACATCGTAGTGCGGCAACTCTCGGAGTTGAATGTGGTGAAATTCACACAGCAGAGCGTTTAATTGCGATAGCTTTATCAGGAAATCCGCCGACTGAGATTGCCGAAGAACTCAAAGATTTATTTGTGCAAATAAACATTGATAAATATTTTGCCCGTCGGGGTCTTACATTTGATGAAGCTAAACTTCAAAGCTTCATGGGGTGATTTATATTGGTGGATGATGGGGCGGGGCGATCGCTATCAATCAGTATATCTCGTATAGCAGTTGCATCGAGGACTGTGACTGGTAAATCAGCACCTATAACCGTTGGTAAAAGTTTGGTTTGTCATGCGGTGGGTGATAAATGCGATCGCCTGATGATGAAAACTGAATATTTAGCGTTGCACCATTTTAAATAAAAATATCTACAGTTAACAGCGATCGTTCATCAGATTGTAGTATAGGGACATGGGGATGCAATTAAGGTTGGCTTCCACACTTAGATATATTGTGACCCTACCGATACAAGCCTGATAGGTGCTAAATAGCTGCGATTATTATTTTTTCACAATTTAATTAACGACAAAAAAACTGTATCTTACGCCGTCTACGACTTTCTCTCAAACCAACCCCCAACCCCTTCCCAATTAGCGTTGGGGAGTAAGAATCAAAGCCTTTTTCCCTGCGGAGGAGAGGTTTGCAGAGGGGTTTCAAGAAGAAGTTGCACATCGGCGTTATCTTTAGTCATTTAACTGTAATCAACCCAATATTAGCTTCTGCTGGTGGCTCATCACCTACTTTCCACCAACCCAAAGCATCATTACATCCATATGCCTGAGCATAACGAAAGCGAATGTAGTAGGTTCCGCGTTGATTCGGTGCAGTTAGAGTAAATTTGGCTGAACCTGAATCTTTTATACCGCCATTGTAAATACAGGCTTGGGCTTTATCCTCACCAGCAATCCCCACAATAATTTGATTACTACTAGTTGGCTGGCACGTAGGGCAATTGTAGAAATAATTAACAAGTGCATTAAGCTTTTCTCCAGCAGAGACAGTAACAACTTTTCCTTGATTGTTCAGAATCAAGCTACTCAAAGTTACCTGCTGATATGTAACTGGATCTGAAATAGCCGAATTGGAAAAATTCATCAGCCAAAAGCTAGAAATTATTTGAACGCCTGCTAACCCAAAAATCAAACCTGCAACGCCCACAAGGAATTTATTTTTTATCTGGGCAATATTGCGAAAATTTAATTTATGATTTGATGCAGGTTCTTTATTCGGAATTAACAACTTGACTCCAGCAACATGAATTTCGTCTTTGGAATCCATAATTTGGCTGAGGAGATTTTTAGCCTCCGTCACATTACCTCTAGTGAAGGTTTTCATTCCACTAACGTAGACTAACAGAGGTTCATAGCCTGCCAAAGGGTCTGCAAGTGTTTCTACTAGCGAAGTGAGGCGTATCCATTCTGACCCATCTTCAATATTCAAGCTTGCCAAGTTACAGGCAATTTCACGAGCTGCTTCATGAGGTTGAGCATAAGCTAAAGCTGTCCACTTTTGAGCTTGGGCAAAGTCGCGAGTATCAGGATTAGAACTATTAAGCTGCTCCCGCATATAAGCAAGAAGAAACTCTGAGAGTTCCAAAACTCTTTGCTGACCAAACAGAGTATTATTCTTTAATTGGTTTAAAAGTTCATTGCGGATTTCCCAATCTATCTCATAGAGTTCGTAACCAACTTCATTACAAAGGTTAGATAGTAGCAGGTCTGCGACAGCAATCCAGGGAATATTCAGTAGATTACTATTAACATCTTGCTGGAAATTAGCCCACAAGCGATATAGCAAATCAGGAGTTAATGCTAATGGGAAAGCAGCATGGCAAGCTAAATAAAAATGTGGTTCGCCAAAGCGTTTACTAAATGACTCAATGCGCCGTTTTGCAATTTTATATTTAGCTTCATTTGAGGATGCTGCTGTGCGAGTCATTTTACACCTTCTAAAGGTTCTGCAAACTGCTGATGACAACCTCGCAGAGCATTAATGGCACTATCTAACCCCTCGCGGGTTGCTTCAAACATGGGAACTAAGCCAGCAATTTCTCCAGCAGTCGTACCCAACCAACGCTTTTTTGGTATGGGATTCAACCATGCAACATAACGAACGTGCTGTTTTAACTGTTTGACAAATGCCTCTGTCAACTCTATCCTTTCTGAATTCAGACCACCACGAGCCGCGCCAGCATCACTGAATATAAGTGCTACTACTCTATTCTGACGTAGGCGAGGTAAAACATTCTCTATTGTCTCTGCTTGTTGATGCAGTGGATCATGGTAGAGATACCCAACTGGACAATTATGAAAATAGTAGATGCCAGCTGCACCTAATTGCCCACCCCGCGAGGCAGTGTGACCCAAACGAACTGACAGAGAATGAAAAGGAACCATAGATCCGTCTTGGTCGATCAGCAACAGCAGTTCTGTGCGATTTACTCGGACTGGTGATAACACAGGCTCCAGCATCATTCCATAGCGTCCAATCTGGTTAACTGTTGCTTCAATATCCAATTCTGTAGCAATTCCCTCTTTAGTCAAACGCCGCAGGTGTCGCCACATCTGCTTCATTTGCCTTTGAGTTACAGGCAAATAGTCTGTAGAGAAGAGAAAGCGATCGCCCAACACCTCCCCTCCACTAGTAACCTGACGTATCGCTTGGGCAACTTGTACTTCATCTTCAATATTACGAAACGATTCTGAAGCTAGCGTACCAGTAGGTATGGGCTTAGATGGTTCTGTCTGTAAGTGATTATTTTGATCGCGGTGCTTCATCAACAACCTTAGCAACCACAAAGACCCTGAACTTATTGCCAAAATGAGCAACAAAATCAACCAAACTGGCCAATTTATTTGACTTTTATTTTGAGTAATTTGTGCAGTCGGGTCCGGTGCAACTGTTTTCACTGGTATTGGCAAAGATACCGTGGGGGAAGGTATACTTACTTGATTTTTTGGGCGTAGAACCCATAGTGCTAACCCTACACCTAAAACCAACACTCCCATTAAAGTTGCAAACCTAACAAGTTGAGCAACTTGACTTTGGTTAACATCTGAAGCTTGAGTTTGGGGAACAGTCTCACTACCAATTAACTGTTCAAAGTGATAATCAAATATATTTTTTTCTTCAGCTGATTTAACCCAAAGTATTCGACACAATCGAGCTAGAGCAGCTCTATCTGGAAGACCATAACCAGCTTGCAAAGCTTGCAACATCGACTGGTAATCATCCACACCCAGAGGAAGTCCTGCTTGCCGCAGTCGAGTAAATAATTCCAGTAGGGGTAAATCATCCATTATTTTTCAACTTTAGATAACGGATGTGATCTTCCCAACTCTTTAACAACACACCAGGGTAAGGCAACTTACCATTCAGTTTTGCCAAAGCCTCATCTTCTGAGTAGCGACGCAAAGCCTTGAACCAGTCAATCAACTCACTAGTGCTGATTTTCTTGCTTGCTCCACCTTGGTTTTTTTTCATTTCTTCCCGCAGTTCCCAAAAACGCTCTACAGCTTGGTTTATCAAAACCTCTGATGCTTTCGGAAACAAAGCATTCATAATTTGGATCAGTCTTTCACGGCTAGGAAATTCAACATAATGGAATAAGCATCTACGTAAGAAAGCATCTGGCAAATCTTTCTCATCATTGCTGGTAATTAAAACAATTGGTGCTGCCTTGGCTTGAATCTCCTGCCCTGTTTCATCAACAATAAACCGTTTTTGATCTAGTTCCAGCAGCAAGTCGTTGGGAAAGTCAATGTCAGCTTTATCAATTTCATCAATCAGCACCACTGTACGTTGCTCACTCTGAAATGCCCGTCCCAAAGGCCCCCAACGCACATAAGTAGTCGGGTTATCAAGTCGCTGAATCTGTTCTGCTGTCAGGCGATCAGAAGCAGCTAGTTGGGCATCTCGCAACCGTCCTATAGCATCGTAAGTATACAAGCCATCCCGCGCTCTACTAGTGGATTTGACATACCAGGATTCTAAATTTAAACCTAGTTCGTAAGCGACAGCACTCGCCAGTAAAGTCTTCCCACATCCTGGTTCACCTTTTAGCAGTAACGGTCGTTCTAGGTAAATCGCCAAGTTTACCGCTTCTACTAGTTCAGGATTAGGCAAATAGGGATATAACAGCTGTCCGTTCGCCCCCCTTTCTCCTAGTTGGGGCTGCACTTTACCTGTATATTCCAAGAATTGTCTACCTAAAACTTCAACCATTTTTCCTCTTCGTCATACCAACTACAGCCAGACAGTTGACAAATTTCGTCCAATGCGAGTTCTGGAATGCCATTATCACTATTTTTCAGTATTGTTTGTACTGTTTCTTCTAGCTGATCTATCAGATTAGTCGGTAATTCGTCCTCTGAATACTCTAGCCAGTTAGTCAGTTCATCGTCAGAAAATTGATTAATCTCAGGTAGTTTTACAGGGTTATCTGGCTTCCAAGTAGGGTCGAGCCGTTCTACAAAAGGAATATTCCAACTATCTACGCAGCCATCATAATCTACTAGGAACATTAATAATTTGAATTGACTTACTTGTGGGTTAGCCGTCTTAACTTTAGTCGCTAATAGTAACCAGAAATCTCGGATCAGATCGTGCAAAAGAGTTTCCGAAAGACAATCGACATCGTATAAAATTAACAAGACATTCTGAGTTAGCCACCATTGATAAACTCGTTCGGCAATTTCAGGGATTGAGCTTTGCCTACCCAGACCAACTCTACCACCAAGTTCACGCCACAATGCAGCACTGTCGCTTCTGCGAGCAATGCGACTGAGTTCAATTCGCACAACTTTTCCCGTTATGATATTGGGGACATTTTGCCGCACTAACCGATTCAACAACCAGCGTTGACCATAGTAAAGTGAACCGTGGATTAGAAAAGCTCCTACTGAATGAGTTTCAATAAATCTCCGAAATGTTCGCGTCTGCTCTCGATAGCCCAATTTCAACAAAGCATGATACACTTTTCCACTAGATGAAGCTCGTTCCAGATCATCAAGCTGCTGATCCAATTTCTTTTTTTCAGCTTCAGTTTGTTCAATTTGCTTTTCTAATTGAAAGCGAATGAGAGTATCTGCTGCGATCGCATAATCACGACGCAATATTTTTAACTTCTCGGCTAGTACTTCAGACTGTCCTTGTAATCCATTGATTTCGTATTCTAGACGCTGCTCGGAAGACATGCAGGTATTTTTTGAGTTAATAATCTTTACTCAATACGATTACCCAGATTATCGATCTAGCAACCTGGTTTAGTGTGTTTGGTTTCAATAGCTGAAACATCATTGCGACACGAGATGTCACTTATGTAATTTATTATGTCAGTAATTTCCTATTTCCAGACTTAGTATAATAACGCCGTCTCCATAACTCCTCTACGCCCTAGCAAGCAAACTGATGTCTAGCATACCACTACTCACTTGGATTCAATACAACGATTATTTCTGCAAGCCTGATTCCCAAAGGTTTCCAATGGGGATTGGTGGAGGAAAAAGTACTATCCCCAGATACTGATTGGTAGTCATTAGGGAACTTTTCAGAAGCATTGGGAGCCGTATCTACTCGTAAAATGAGCTTGCCTTGATAACGAGATAATTTACTACTATCCAACAAAATCGTACCGCCGTAGTCCCACGCCAATCCATAAAGTTTAAAATCACCTAATTTCTTACGTAATTCGCTCAAAGGGGTTCCCACTCCGATACCTTCGCGGGTTTTCCAAGCTGAACCCAGATTACGCACATCTAGGGGTTTGGTGCGAGTATTATCACTCCAAACTACTAACAGCGTAGATGCAAAGCAGCTTGTCGTTAGACATCGCCCCTGATTTAGATTTACCTGAGTAGCTGCAAAACTACCTATTCCTTCAGCGCCAGAAATGGTTTTATCAACGAGATGAGATGTACCAAATAGTTTGACTAAATCTTGCTTGGTGGTTGTGCGTGTTATCGGCCCCACTCGTTCCCCAGGAACAATCAAGGTGTCTTTTAAAGGTTGCGATTTAGCAACAGTAATTGGGTGATTTATTTTCTGGGATAGTGCAAAGGCTGGGTTTACTGAATAATTTAATAGTAAAGCTAAAGTAGCTATAGCAATCCCTTTGATTGATGAATTCATTGGTTATATTTTGGGTAGCAGCTTATGAGTGAGAAGTACTCATACTTTAATTACTACAATTTCCCAATTACAGATTCCCGATTTACCAAAAATTTTATTTCATCGCTCTAGTTGCGTTTAAAATTGCCAGCATTGCTACTCCAACATCAGCAAAGACAGCTTCCCACATTGTCGCTATCCCTAAAATACCCAATCCAATAAAGACAACTTTAATTGCTAAAGCAAAGCCAATATTTTGCCAAACAATTGTACGAGTTTTTCTGGCGATTTGTATTGCTTCTGCCACTTTTAACGGTGTATCTGTCATAATCACAACATCGGCAGTTTCAATCGCTGCATCTGAGCCTAATCCACCCATTGCCATACCAACATCTGCTCTAGCGATCGCTGGCGCATCATTAATTCCATCTCCGACAAAAACAACTTTACCATGCTTGCCGGCGGTGCTGAGTAACTTCTCGATGGCATTTACTTTTTCTTCAGGTAATAACTCTGCTTGATATGTATCTATGCCAATCTGTTGAGCAATTCGAGAAGCGATCGCTTGATTATCTCCTGTCAACATTACTGTTCTCTCTACACCCATTCGTTTAAGTGTTTGAATAGCAAGTCTTGCATCTTCTTTCAGTTCATCAGCAATGATAATATATCCAGCATAAATATCATCAACTGCTAGATGAATAACTGTTCCCTCTAACTGGCAATTATCATGATAAATCTGCTCTCTATGTAATAGGCGATCGCTTCCCGCTATCACTACCCTATTTTCAACCTTGGCTCTAATTCCATAACCTGCTATCTCTTCATAATCTCTCACCTCAAATTCATCGATTTTTCCACCATAAGCCTTACGGATAGATTGAGCAATGGGATGATTTGAGTGCGATTCTACTTTGGCAGCTAGTTCCAGTAATTCTTGTTCATTCCAGCCATTTAATGGTACTATTTTTGTTACTTTGAATACACCTTTTGTTAATGTTCCAGTTTTATCAAAAACAACTGTATTGACTGCATTTAAAGTATCTAAAAAAGTAGAGCCTTTAACTAAAATACCACGTCTAGCTGCACCTCCCACACCTCCAAAGTAACCTAATGGAATACTGATAACGAGTCCACAAGGACAGGAGATAACTAGTAAAATTAGGGCGCGATAAACCCATTCGGAAGAAGTTGCAGCAGAAATGAATAAAGGAGGCAATATTGCAACTGCTAGAGATGCAAAAACTACGATTGGTGTATAATATCGGGCAAATTTAGTAATAAATTTTTCTGTTTCTGCTTTTTTACTTTTGGCATTTTGCACCAAGTCTAAAATTTTAGCAATGGAAGATTCATTAAAGAGTTTTGTGACTCGAATGCTGAGAACACCCATTTTATTGATCGTTCCAGCCAAAACTATATCTCCCAGTCTTACCGTTCGCGGTACAGATTCTCCAGTTAATGCAGATGTATCAATTTGCGAATTACCATCTATAATTTCACCATCTAAGGGAATCTTTTCTCCAGGCTTTACAACGATAATATCCCCAATATTTACTGTTTCTGGCGATACTTTTTTCAGTTCTCCCTCTATTTGGATATTGGCATAGTCTGGGCGGACTTCTAATAATGCTTTAATGGAATTACGGGAACGACTGACGGCAATATCTTGGAACAATTCTCCAATTTTATAAAATAACATTACCCCGACAGCTTCGGGTAATTTATGAATTGCGATCGCCCCTAATGTCGCCACTGTCATCAAAAATGTTTCATCAAATACTCTCCCTCTGAGTATATTGCGTCCAGCAGTTTTTAAAACACTCCATCCACTTAATAAATAGGCAGGAATGAAAAGCAAATATTCACCTATAGAATAAAATGTATTGTGTAATTGATTCTCAAAAATTACACCAGGCGCATATAAACATAAAATCGCTACCAAAGGCAATACCTCATTTTTTAGATTGAATTCTGCCCCATGATTGTGATTATGGTCATGGTTATGATTCTCATCATGATTGTGATTATGATTCTCGTGATGGTCATGTTCGCAATTGCAACAACCTGAAGATTCTGAATGTACTTTTTGCTTCATTTTTTCTGTTTAGGCTAGTAAATTAATTGAGAGGTCAGCCTTTTTTCAAATGTAATGAAAAAAAGAAGTTTTTACAAGTTAATATTTTAAGAACGAGAATCTATATCAAATTCATTGCTAAATATATACGCTAACTTTTGGTTGAAATTAAGATTTATAATCTTGTAAAGATAACGATAGCGGTTCTCAATTGGATTGAATAACGTAAGATATAACTTTTCTTCGTAGTGAGTGATTTATCCCTCTGTATAATAATTTAAACGGTTAGTGACTTCTGAATTCTGTTGTAGGAACTAATTTGCGATGGAACTGGTGTATATATGGAACTTTCTTGGGTAACAAGTGTCAGGCTAGTACAGCACGGCGGAAATAAGCCATCCATTTGAAATGTGTAAAACCCTTACGTAATGGTAATTACGAATTACGTTAGCGTAGCGGTAGCGAGTCCGCGAGCGTCATTACGAATTACGAATTACGCCTTGCGGTACTAGCTATTCTTAGGGAAAATTCACTTGAAGTTTGAAAGTTAATCGAATACCCTAAACTAGTAGACAATTTTCTCAAGGAAATATATGAACAAAAAAATTCTTCTGAATTTGCTTTCCACTTCCTCAATCTTTGTATCAATGATGTCTACGCTGGTGGTATTTCATCCTGCACACGCTGCTAGTACTACCATTAGACAACGATTACTGCATACACAAGACGGTCGTACCTGTATCACTAACCCACATGGTGGACAAGATTTTGTGTGTATTCGAGATTCAGAGAGAAAACGCCCCTATACCTCTGCAAGTTCCTCAAGTATTGTGACATCAGTATCAGATCGGAATGTTGCCATGTTGAACTTTACTGAAGAGGAAAGCGATGCTGCAATTAGAGTATTTGGCTGCGACTGTCCATTATGTATAAATTCTTTGCGTCAGTTGCAGGGTACTGGAAACTTGGTGTACTAAGGTTGAATAGTGCTTAGAGCGACTATAACTTTTGTTAGATACACGTGATTAATCATGTCATAGAAGATATATGAAACCAAAAAAGCATTTTTAACTACGTACCACTACTATTATTTGGTCAAAATCTAAATTCATTGTTGAGGGGTTTGGAGTACTACTCTAAACCCCTCAAATTACACCAGAATTCTGACTTCTGAATTCTGAATTTTTCTTCAACAAATACTCTCTCTGGGTAAATAGCGTCCTGTTTATTCAACCACTTCATTCACAGGGAACCTATCAATCAACTGCATCGCCCGATAAGCATTGCGTTGGAAAGAGTCTGGCAAATGGGGAACGTGGGGTATCTGCGATAATAAATCCAACGTCCGGCGTAAAATTCTTACCACGTCGCCTTCATCCAAGGTGGTTTTTTCGCAGAGTTCTATCCACTCCATTCCTAGCGCCCATTGTTCCACGATCGCAATTAACTTGTTCTCTGCTTCCTGTTCCTTTTTTTCTGTTCCCTGTTCCAACCATATAGGTAAAGCTACGTTATAACGCCGTTGTAGTTGGAACATTTGGCGGCGAATTCCCTGCAATTTTTTCAAGGCTTCTGTCACTTCATTACTAAGCTTAAAGTAAACCTTGCTATCTGGACGGGGCGTTTCCATTACCAAAGCTGCTGCTGCTGCTGCTAAATGCTGCGGATCTAAGTTGTCCAATTCACCACTAGCGAATACTAAACCCAGCCACAATTCATTTTCACCGCGAATGGCGGCAGCAATTCGCCCTAATACTGTGGGGACTAAGTTATCCAAAGCGTCAAAATGTTGCAGAATGGAGATTAAATTCACAAACTCTTCCCAATGACGTTGTGACTGTTGCTCTACTTGCTCTTGCAACTGTTCGAGTTCAGCTTCTAGTTCGACGTAGCGGGCGCGTCGCTTGAAAAGCGTTGCTGCATTTCCTGATTGATGTAGGGGATGAGCTTCTAATTGCTCTTGGACGGCGGTAGTGCGACTGAGTTGTTCTGCGACTTCTGGTGCTAGATGCAAAGATTCTATCGGATTTGGAATACAGGCAGCGATCGCAAATGTTTCTTGATTACCACGGCGCGACTGTCCTGGCTTTAAGGGCATCTCTGGCGGCGGTAGCATATCAGGTGGTACGTCAATTCGCGGCAGTTCGGCATACAAATCGACTACATCCCCTGTGGTTGCCACATACCAACGGTTATCATGCCCCAAGCATACCAAGTAAGGAGCTTGACCAGAACCAGCCGATTTTCCGACTAAAACTGCGGTTACGGGTGAAGAAACGGTGATATTTTTGCCCTTGAGACTCAACAGAGTTCCTGACACTGCAAAGCCCAACATCATCACCAATTCTTCTTGGCGGTCTGACTGTGCTTGCTCTTGCAAGGTTTTCAATATTTGACGTTCCACTTTCAGACGTTGCCGCAATTTTTCATAAACAGCCAGTTCATTTTCATCAACTGCGGCGATTTGCTCATGTAATTGAGCTAATTGTTTTTCCAGTTCGGCAATCTCATCGTATTCTGGTCTTAAATGTAAGGTGGCCATATACTGCCCAAAACTGCGCTCTATCAGTTCCCTGGTTTGATCTAGGGTATGGGTTTGCAGCAAGTTGAGTACCATGCCGTAACTGGGCGTAAACTGGCTTACTAGAGGGTCTGGCTTGGATGTTCCCAAATAGGCGGCTTCTTTGGCTCCTTCAAAGGGAGTTTGGACTGTCACCACATGACCTTGTTTATCCATCCCCCGGCGGCCTGCTCGTCCCGCCATTTGCAAAAATTCGGAAGCGTTCAAGAGGCGGTGTCCGGTGTCGGTACGCTTGGAAAGGGTAGAAATCACCGTTGTCCGGGCGGGCATATTAATTCCCGCCGCCAGTGTCTCGGTGGCAAATACTACTTTAATTAACCCCTGCTGAAATAGTTCTTCTACCAGTGCTTTCCAAGCAGGTAAAATCCCTGCATGGTGGGCAGCAATTCCCCGATACAGGGGGGCAATTTGTCCAGAACGCCCAGCTTCAGGATTACGCGCTAAAAAGTGATCAATCTGTTCCCTTAAAATTTGGGACTCTTCACTATTTACCAGCCATAAATCACTCACTTCCGCCACCGCTTTATCACATCCCCGGCGGCTGAAGATAAAGTAAATCGCTGGTAGCATATCCCGTTGCTCTAACTGGCTCAAGGTAAAAATTATCCCAGGAGCCTCCGGTCTGCCACTTCTCCCCCTATCCCTTTCTCCCCCTTTCCCCTTTTTCTTTTGAAGTCGGGGGTTGATTTTGGTTTTGCTATCATTCAGTAGGGGAAATAACCCTTTCGGATTGCAAAAGTGAAATTCTAAAGGGACTGGGCGAAAATCGGAGTAAATCAGGTCAGTTGGCCCGTGAACGCGGTTTAGCCAATCGGTGAGTTGATCGCTATTGGCAACCGTTGCTGAGAGGGCTGCCAGTTGCACTTCCCGTGGACAATAGATGATTGATTCTTCCCAAACAGTACCGCGCTGGCGATCGTTCATGTAGTGGCATTCATCAAGTATTACCGCTTCCACGTCTACCAATGAGATGCCGACTTGCCCAATGGGTGTACCATAGAGCATATTTCGGAAAATTTCTGTGGTCATGACCAAAATCGGTGCATCCCTGTGAATGGAAGCATCTCCAGTTAACAGACCGACTTGATCAAACCCGAATTTTTCTCGAAAATCACGTAATTTTTGATTCGACAGCGCTTTTAGAGGAGTCGTGTAAAATACACGTTTTCCTTTTGCCAGGGCGCGATAAATAGCGTATTCCCCGACTAATGTTTTGCCCGAACCTGTGGGCGCACATACGACTACGGAGCGTCCAGCGTTCAGGGACGCGATCGCTTCTTTTTGAAACTGATCCAGTTCAAAGGGAAATATAGACCCTAAGTCAAGTTCTGGAGACGGTGCAGGATAATTCACTCAATCACATTTGCAACCAGATTGTTTACTATACTAACGTTGGCTATTAGTCATTTGTCATTTGTCATTTGTCATTAGTTTTTCACAAATGACCAATGACTAATGACTCTTATTTATTTTCCCAGCTCTTGCGATCGCTCTGTGGCAGCTTTGACTGCTTCAATTAAAGCGGAACGAAATCCTGCCTGTTCTAGTTTGGCAATTCCGGCAATGGTTGTACCGCCGGGGCTGGTAACACGATCTTTGAGTTCTGCTGGGTGCATTTTGGTTTCCTGCAACAGTTTCGCTGTTCCTAGTACGGTTTGCAAGGCTAGTTGATTGGCAATCGCTCTAGGTAAACCTGCGGCGACTCCGCCATCTGCAAGTGCTTCTACTAACAGCGCCACGTAAGCGGGTCCGCTACCAGATAGCCCGGTAACTGCATCCATCAGCCCTTCTGAAACTTCCACGACTTCACCCACAGCAGAAAAAACTTGCTGTGCTATTTGGTGGTGCTTGGCGTTGGTATATGCACCTGAACAAATCGCGGTAATTCCCGCTCCTACAGTTGCCGGAGTGTTGGGCATTGCTCTAATCACTGGCAATTGCACAAATGCAGCTTCTAACTGACTTAAGGGTACACCTGCCAAGATGGAAATAATTAAGGGTGAATGTTCTCTATTAAGAATATCAATATCTGCTAATTCTTGAGCGATCGCGCTAAACACCTGCGGTTTCACTGCCAAAAAGAGAACTTCTTTTGCTTCGGTGAAAACTTGGCTATTATCTGTTGTCACAGCAACATCGTATTGCTGCTTTAAAAAATCTAGGCGTGAAGATAGCGGTTCGCTAACTATGACTTCTGATGATTGATAAATTCCACGCGCTATAAGGCGGGATAAGAGCGCTTCTCCCATTACCCCACCACCAATTAAGCCAAATTTTATAGTCATTCGTCATTCGTCATTAAGCTAAGACCAACGTCTACACGTCGTTTTAGTTTCAGACGGGGATTTAAACCCCGACTGAAACTCTCTTCAATTTTGAATTTTGAATTTTGAATTTTGAATTGTTATTGTGCCATCCGGTTAGTTTCGTTGCCCCAGGTTTGATTTGGAGTACCTGTAGGACGAGATGGACGTACTGGTGGTTGTGGTACTTCATGAAGAACACCACCTTGGGTGCTAACTTGGACGCAGCTTGGTGTAAACAAAAAGATGCTCTCACCAATGCGCTCTTGATGTCCATCTAGTGCGTAAGTACCACCTGCAACAAAATCTACTGCTCGTTGAGCTTGATCTGGGTCCATGATTGTCAGATTTAATACTACTGACTTGCGTTCTCGCAACGCTTGAATTGCCTGGGGCATTTCTTCAAAGGTGCGTGGTTCGAGTACTAAAACTTCCGAAATTCCGTTAATTGCTCCTGGCATACCAATCACATTCCCCATTGGCTTTGAACCTGCTGTCATATCATCTCCCATTGTAGGCACTGGTTCCCGCCAGCGTCGATTTTGAGCGGCTGGACTCTCTTGTGGTGCTGGCTGGGGGTTTTCTTGCTGATACAGATTTTGGTAATTATTATCTGTTTCTGGTTCTTCTTCGTAATATTCGTATTCCACTTGCTCATTTAGACCCACAAAGTCTCTGAGTTTGGAAAATATGTTGTTCATTGCGTGTGTACTCTCCTGGTGCGAATAGCCTGTATTGACTTGGCTGAGGATTAGTTGAGCTAGGAGCTATGCCTACGGCGGTAAACTACGTTACATCGACGGATACTTCAGCAACTGTATTGCTAGTTGTAGCTCAAACTACGGGTTTTGGCGATGAACTGACACTTATTGGAAAGGTCTGTGCATCGCCTAAACATAATAACGAGTCAAGATTGTATCCTAAGGGTTATCCGAAGGAAACTTCTTTATACCCCATTTTCTCTTGGCGATTGCTCTTGTCAATACTATATCCTTTGTTTCCAATTGCACCAGTCTGTTAGAAAATTCTTGTCATCAAATTCTTAGCTTCTATTAATACCGAAGACTAAGGCTGATGATTAAGCGGCTAATAGCGATCGCCAAACAAGATTGTTCCTAATCGTACCATCGTTGCACCTGCTTGCACTGCCAGTTCGTAGTCGCCTGACATACCCATAGACAACTGCTGCATTTTAATATGCGGCCAATTTTGCTCCTGGATTTCTTTTGCTAGCTGACGATTGAGATTAAACACACTGAGAATTTCCGAATTATTTAATCCTGAAGGTGGAATTGTCATCAAACCTTGAATTTGTAAATTTTTGTATTGATTGAGCGTGGGTAAATCAGCCAAAAGTTCTGGTACACTCCAACCGGACTTGTTGGGGTCGGGGAGAATTTTCACTTGTAGGCAAACCTGGGGACTCACTCCTAGCTGTTGCGCCAATTGGTCTAAGCGCTGTGCCAGTTTCAAATTATCTACGGAGTGAATCCAAAGGAATTGTTCAATGGCTTTTTTGGCTTTATTGCCTTGCAAATGTCCAATAAAGTGCCAGGTAATATCCGGTAAGTCTTGCAACTCGGCTTGTTTGCTGGCGGCTTCTTGGACACGACTTTCCCCAAAATCACGAATTCCGGCATTGTATGCAGACCGAATGTCCTGGGCAGAAACTTGCTTGCTAACAGCAATCAATTTGACTGATGTTGGGAGAGAGGAACGAATAGTAACAATACGTTCGGAAATCGAACTGTTCATTGGAAGGTGCGCTGGAAAACACTCTGAAGCTGATCGTACTCCTGAGAATGCCCACTACGCCGCAGGGTACGTAAGCGATTTTCCAACATCATTCTCGCCTCAGTACGTCCTAAAGACTGGAATTTAACACCTTTAACGTCATTTGCCACCAGAAAAAATAAGCGCTGGGCATAAAGTGTGGTGAACAAATCCTGGTTCTCATCAACCATACAGATTTTGTAGAGTAAACCCCAAGTTGGATGGTTTATGTAAGTTTCTGCGTTTTCTGGATTCATTTAAGAGTCAAGGTGTAGTCAAGGTGGAAGTATATATATCTTTTCGCAGTGAATTCCAAACATTCAGACGATAATACCAACATTCGTCAGAATATTTGGTTAAAATGCGAAGCTGCGGTTACGAAGACCTCGATCTAGTTCCTAATGGGCAGATGAAGCTAGTGGTAGTGAAGCGCAATGGTACAACAGAAGCCGCGAAGCGTAGATTGAAAAAGTAGAGGCTGGTGGACAAATATCACCATCTGCGGTGATTTCAATTTACTAAGCTGTAGGGACAAGACACAAAATAACCCCGATCCTCTTGTTGAAAGTTCGACGTGGGCAGGAAAAACACCCTTGGAAGTTCCCAACGGCAATGTCGAATTTTTCAACTTCTTTCCATACTGCCACAACTGTCGCCCAATGGCACAAAATTGGGATTGGGTACTGGAAAAAAAACTATCATTTTATAGTGTTTAGTGATTAAGAGTGAACTATATGCTTGTCCAGGGAACAATTTTGCGTAACCGCTACCGAATCATTAAAGAATTGGGAGGTGGAGGATTTGCCGATACTTATTTGGCTGAGGACAGCGATTTACCAAAAAATAGCCAGTGTGTAGTCAAACATCTGAAACCAACAAGCACCGACCCAGCAGTTTTACCGATCGCAAGACGCTTATTTAAGACGGAAGCACAAGTTCTGGATGACTTAGGTTCTCACGATCAAATACCAAGACTTTTAGCCCACTTTGAAGAAAATGGGGAGTTCTATCTAGTTCAGGAATTGGTAAATGGCCATGATTTAAGCCAAGAACTCACTCCTGGTAGACGTTTTAGCAAAGAGGAAGTGACGAAGCTATTGCAAGATATTCTGGAAGTTTTAGTGGTTGTCCACCAGCGCAATATTATACACCGGGATATCAAACCCCAAAATATAATGCGCCGCCGAATGGATGAGAAGATTGTGCTGATTGACTTTGGGGCAGTTAAAGAGATTGGAAGTTTAGCAGTTAATACACAAGGTCAGGTGAAGTCTACCATTGCTATTGGTACTCCTGGGTATATGCCGAGTGAACAAGCTAATCGCGACCCCAAATTATGTAGCGATATCTATGCAGTTGGCATGATTGGCATTCAAGCACTCACAGGCTTATTACCGCAACAATTACTTCAAGACCCTACAGGTGAAGTTATCTGGCGTAATTATGTACAGGTGAGCGATGATATAAAGGAGGTTCTAAGCAAAATGGTGCGCTACCACTTCAGCCAGCGCTACCAATCAGCAAATGAGGCTTTACAAGCAGTCAATGCTTTAATGCCACAATCGTACACCGCGCAATCACAACAACTGGTTCGTCCATTTGCCCGTTTAATCTCACAAGTTTCTAAACCTAGACTGCGAGGAAGTTTAATTGGTTTAGGTGGACTAGGAGCAGGAATAGTAGCAACTTTTGCATTAATCAATCGTTCTCAACCGCCAAACCCACCTGTACTAACTCCTACTCAGTCACCAATAGCGACTTCCACTACATCAACACCAACATCATCTCCATCGCAAACCGATGCTGTAGCGCAACCAAATATCAATTTTGCGATCGCGCCACGATTTCAGGATGTTGGTAATTTTTCAGACGGACTGGCATCTGTCGAAATTGATGGCAAGTGGGGCTATATTGACAAGAGTGGTAACACTGTTATCCAACCACAATTTGATAAAACTAATAAATTTTCCGAAGGATTGGCGCTAGTGTGGATTTATGGTCAAAACTGGGATTATATCGACAAGATTGGAAACTTTGTCACTAAGCGGAATTTTATTGAAAATAAGGCTAGAGAATTTTCCCAAGGACTGGCACGGGCTTGTATTGTCAGTACTTGTGGCTATATCGACAAAACTGGAAGCTTTGTTATTGAACGAAAATTTGTTGCAGCCTCTGACTTTTTTGAAGGGTTGGCAGCGATTCAGATTGGCGACAAGCGGGGCTATATTGACAGGAGTGGTAACGTTGTCATCCAAACACAATTTGATCGAGTTGGTAACTTTCATGAAGGGTTGGCACTGGTTCAGATTGGCAACAAGTGGGGCTATATCGACAAGAGTGGTAACATTGTCATCCAACCACAATTTGATAAGGCTTATAACTTTTCTGAAGAGTTGGCAGGGGTTCAGATTGACAACAAGTGGGGCTATATCGACAAGACGGGGAATCGTGTAATCCAACCACAATTTGATAAAGCTGGTGACTTTCATGAAGGGTTGGCAGTGGTTCAGATTGACAACAAGTGGGGCTATATCGACAAGACGGGGAATCGTGTAATCCAACCACAATTTGATAAAGCTGGTAACTTTTCTGAAGGGTTTGCCTGGATACAGGAATCAACTAGTAAAAAGTATGGCTATATTCGCAATCCCTTAAAGTGAGTAAAAATTACCAGAACTCTCGCCTAAACCCAGACACAGAGCGGGTGTTATCTACTCGGTGGTTGGTGGCAGCACAACAGGCGCATTGAGGAGAGCGATCGCTATCACTACTAGCCAAAAAAGCTACCGCCGCAGTTAGTTGCGCCTTTATGCAGAAGGTCTATTGATTATCCAGTATTTTCAGTGCTGCAATTTATGCCTGAGCATTTTGCAGAGATTCATAAGGGTGATAGGTCAAAAGTTTTAAGATTAGTTTGTAGTGTTCGATCAACACTAGTTTATAACAAAAATCTACAATAAATAGTAGGGGATCAATTTTATGGCTGGGCAGCTGTTTAATTTACCCTACCATAATTAAGAGACGCGATGAATCGCCGTCTCTACAATAATCACTCCTGAATTCTGCTGTATTACCTCTTACCATTTTCTCGGTGCAAAATTACGCCTGAGTTCCTATAGCTAGGCGTATTCCCCAGAATAAGATTAAAGTTGCGATCGCCAGCCAGTCATGCCCTTTTAATCGTAAATCATGCCACTGCACTCGATGCTCGTTGGGACTGGTAAAACCCCGCACCATCATTGCATTCGCCATTTGATCGGCTCGTAAGAGCAGATTTTCTAAAAGTCTCTCTGCAACTGTCATCCAAACCTTGAATGCTCCTTTTAATCCTAGCTTTTTCCAATTAATTGCTCTTGTCATCACGGAGCGAAATAAGTTTTGCACTTCTTCTAAAACCAGGGGAATAAAGCGTAAGGACAAGGTTAAAGTTAAAGCAATTTCTGTGACAGGCAACTTGAAGCGGCGCAAGGGTTGCATTAAGCTTTCTATGCCAGATGTGATTTCTTCTGGTGCGGTTGTCAGCAGATACAAGTTGGTGCTATAAATCACGGTAAATATAAGTGTACTCAGGCGTACTGCCAAACTTAAGGAGTAGCGAGTAACTTTGACTGGGCCTTCGTGAAATAGCACGTAGCTGTATTCTTTTTTCTCAATTGCTGGCTCTGGAACAGGATTTTTGGAGAATGCTGGCTGAGTTAATATTTGTTCGTTTGCTGGCAGACGTGGTTGATAATCTACACCCAGTCCATCAGGACTGATAGCTGCGATCGCTAAGACAAAAAACGATAGCATGAATAACCAACCCATTTGCTGCCGCCATACACGTCGAGGAATTCTCGCAATCAAGGTCGCAAGAATCAATACTACCACCAGCAGCACCCGCCAAAAGTTGTTGGCTAAAACGTAGCTTGTTAAAAAGCTCATCAACCAGGCGAACTTGACTCGCGGATCGATTTTATGCAGCCAAGTTTGGGGTTGTTCTAAATAAAGTCCAAGTGGCAGCGATCGCAATAAATCCATTTTAGAGTTAGGAGTGAGGAATAAGGAGTTAGGAGTTTTGACTTTAACTCATAACTTGTGCCGCTATCAAAACTTAACTTGATAGGGTTCTGACACACATATTATCGCAAGCGGATCATCGTTTAAATCAGGTTCAAGGCTGGGCTTTTAAGCGGCTAGAAACGTTGAAAGCATTTTGTGGAGAAGATTTACACTTTCTTCTAACTCCCAAAAAAATGAGCGAACCGGGAGTTAGGAGTTAAGAGTTAGGAATTTTGTTTATCCCCTCATCTCCTCCTGCTTCCTCATCCCTTATTCACTATTCCCTACTGCCCATTCTCTCATTTCTTCAAATAACCCTTGGGATCTTCCGCTACCCAACCTAGAGATGAGCTAGAACGTACTTCAAAATGGAGATGCGGTTGAGTGGAACTTGGTTTTCCACTAGTGCCTACTGTTCCCAGTAAGTCTCCTTTTTTCACTTGCTGACCGACAGTAACTTTGATACTGTCAAGTTGAGCATAGCGGCTTTGAAGTCCGCCACTGTGGTTAATAATGACCAACTTGCCATAAGAACCTTGATCGCTGGCAAAGGCTACAGTTCCAGGTGCGATCGCTAACACATTACTACCAACTGGTGCTAATAAGTCAACACCACTATGGAAGAAAACTTCACCTGTCGCAGGATTAATTTGCCAGCCGTAAGCTAATCCCACAGTTGCCACTTGTGCTAAGGGATATCCAGACAAGGATGCACGGTTTGGCGTACCTGCATCAGTAGGTAAAGGGGACTTAGTTACAACACCATTAGGCGACCAATTTACCCCCGGAACAAACACGATTCTGGGGTTTTGTTGGCAGCCATTCACCTCAAACAGGCTATCAGCACGAACTTTGTATTGTGCCGCCACTTGTCGCCAAGTTTCACCGCGAGGCACTTCGACTACAATCCCATTGTAGGGAGGAATTTGAAGCACACTACCAACGGCGGCAGATCCACCATTCTGCAAAGCTGGATTCATGCCAATAATAGTTGTCGGAATGAGATTGTAGCGCTGCGCTATGCTCTCCAAAGTTTCGCCACGAACAACTTTATGGCGTTGGAAGCGAGATAAGGCTGGAGTTGAGCAACCAGCCACAGCAGCGTTAGCACTATTTGAGTATGGCAGTATGCTTACTAGGCCCAAGGCGCTAACTAAGCTACAGAGAAACAGTTGACGAAAGAGTAAAGTCATGTATAAAGGTCAAGAGCGCATTAACTTTAGATTTTAAATGGGAAGAATGGGGATTGGGGGAGATGAGGGAGACGAGGGAGACGAGGGAGACAAGGAGATAAACAAAACTCCTAACTCTTAACTCCTAACTCCTAACTCCCTAATTTCTCGTAAATTGATCTGTCCACTTGCCGTTAGCTTGACTACACTTAGAAATTAGCAACTGCATTGCTGTTCTTGAGCAAAACAATTATGAAATTATCCTTAAAGCAACTGGTGGTTTATGTATTTTTACTGGTAATTGGCGGTGGTGCAGGTTTGTTTGGCAGTCGCTATTTCATTCCACAAAATCGCTCGTTCCAACAGCTAAAAAATGTAACAATGGCTTCGCCTCCAGAATCCGTAGTTCCGAATTCTCCTAACGGAGCTATTGGGGCTACTGGTGGCGATAATGTGAATTTTATTGCGACGGCAGTGCAAAAAGTTGGCCCGGCTGTAGTGCGAATTAATGCCACTCGCAAAGTAGCCAATCCCATCTCTGATGCTTTGAAAAATCCTATCTTGCGGCGATTCTTTGGAGAGGATGACCAACCAATTCCTGAAGAACGCATTGAGCGCGGTACGGGATCGGGATTTATTTTGAGCGAAGATGGAGAATTGCTCACCAACGCTCATGTAGTGGCAGATACAGATACAGTACAAGTTACCCTTAAGGATGGTCGGAGTCTAGAGGGGAAGGTGGTAGGAGTTGATTCTGTAACAGATGTGGCGGTGGTAAAAATAAAAGCGAATGATTTGCCGACGGTAAAACTGGGCAATTCGCAAAATCTGATACCAGGACAATGGGCGATCGCTATTGGCAATCCTTTAGGTTTAGATAATACTGTTACTATCGGCATCATCAGCGCTACAGATCGCACCAGTACTCAAGTTGGAGTCCCAGATAAGCGAGTCAGCTTTATCCAAACTGATGCCGCAATTAACCCTGGTAATTCTGGTGGCCCCTTATTAAACGCCCAAGGCGAAGTGATTGGTATTAACACTGCCATCCGTGCTGATGCTCAAGGACTCGGTTTCGCCATCCCAATTGAAACCGCCGCCCGCGTCGCCAATGAACTTTTTACTAAAGGGCATGTGGAACATCCCTTCTTGGGTATTGAAATGGCAGACCTTTCTCCCATAAGAAAGCAGCAGATTAATCAAGAAAATCAACTGAATATTCAGCAGGATGCTGGAATTGTGGTTAAAGGATTCACAGATGATTCCCCAGCCAAGCGTGGAGGACTGCTCCCTGGAGACGTGATTCAAAAATTTAACGGTAAACCGGTCAAAACTTCAGCCCAAGTTCAGAGGCTGGTAGAGTCTAGCAAAGTTGGAGACATAATAGCGATCGAAGTCAACCGTAGTGGCAAAATTCAAACCTTTAAAGTGCAATCAACAGCTTATCCTGATAGAAAGTAGTCAGAATAATTCGTAATTCGTAATTCTTACTTACAAGATGCTCTCTACGAGACGTTGCGCGTAGCGTCTCCCTTTGGGAGAAGAGAAGGCTTTAAGGCTGCGCTATAACGGGAAGATTCAAATCTCCATAAAGTCTTGTTGACTACTGAATCAAGAATTCAGTATCGGCTGCTATAGCCTTTTTAATTACGAATTACGAATTAGTAATTATTTGGTCAATAGTTCTAGAATGTTTGATTACTGACTATTAATTATTGACCATTAGACAAATGCTCTAACTGCATTCTTTGTTCCATCTGGCGCAGAAAATACCCCGTCATCATCGCCGACGCTAGAAGTCCAGCTAAGTTATCCCGATCTGTTGTGATTTGCACGTTAAAATTTTCTGTCGGGAGCATTCCCACTAGCCCTTGGACATTTTGCGAGATAATTTGTTTAATTTCGGGGCTAGCGGACTGAGCAACCCTAGCTAAAACATCAGGAGACTGATGCTGTAGATATTTGAGTAACTGATTAGGGTATTCCTCAGAGTGGTCGGAAAGAAGTTGATTAGGGTGTTCCTCGGAGTTGTCATTCAAAAAGTCAGGATTAAACACCATTGGCAGTTTTATTTAGCTGAATTGCTAACTCTACTCTAAACCATAGTACAAGGGTAGCGCATTCACCACGGGTATAAGTCTTTAAGAGGATTGGGCATAGGGCATAGGGCAGAAGTTCTTTAATTTTGAATTTTGTTAGCGTAGCGGTAGCGAGTATTCGAGCGTCATTTTGAATTTTGAATTGATTGCTCCCTACTCCCCATTCCCTACTCCCTCTAGTTCTAGTTCTAGTTGTTCTTCCTTTTGACTGGTGGAAAGTATTTGCGGAAGTTGTTCGATTTGGAAATACTGATGAAATTTCGGTGTTACTTGCAGTGAGTAGGAGCGAGAATCACTGTCTCGCCGCTTGCGGATGAAACCAAGTTCGACGAGTTCTGGGACGTGTTGATATACTCCCGAACCGCGCAGGTTAATCAAGTCGCTTTGAAGTATGGGACTATTAAGGGCGATCGCAGCTAAAGTCCGCAATGCACCTACACCCAATTCTACTGGTATCATCGTTTGCACTAAATCGTGAAAGTCAGACCGTAGTTGCAAACTATAACCATCTGGAGTTTCTACTACCTCTAGGGCGCTATCTCGGTGGGCATAGTTGTCCATGAGTTCAATTATGCCTTCTTTGACAGTGGCGCGATCGCACGCGGCATACTCGGCGATTTCGCCGAGCGACAAGGGCTTACCCTTTAAATAGAGAATTGCTTCTATCTTCGTCGCTGTGGCTGTAATCATTAGACCTGTTGCAAAAAAGTTTTGTGGTATGGTGGAGGGCTGACTAAATCCAAGAGAAATTTAGGCTTCTTTTTGAACTTCATAATCATAAATCCCAGCAATTAAATGACAGCGCAATCCAAAACGTTTTCTACGATTGCGGTAAGCTTGTTCGGATAACCTCGTGTTTGCTTAAAACTGGTTGTATGTATGTTCTAACACCTTAACCATCTCATCGAAAGTATGTCGTTGCACCCCGACCAAATGTTTGAACTGCCGATTCGATAACTTTTTTGTTTGCTCGTATTGCATAATTAGTATTGATTCAAGCGACAAAACCTAACATTTTACCAGAAAATATTTTTGCAAGAGGTCTAATATAAAATATGCTTTCCTCCTCCGTCCTTTTCGATCTTGACGGAACTTTGACAGATCCGAAACCTGGTATTACAGGTTGCATACAGTATGCGCTCTCCGAACTCGGTTACAGACCACCCAATGCTGATGACTTACATTGGTGTATTGGCCCACCACTGAAAGACAGTTTTTCGCAATTACTCAATACCTTGGATAGCACAGTAATTGAACAGGCTATTTCACTGTATCGCCATCGCTTTGCCACCATTGGCTTATTTGAAAACTCCCTTTATCCCGAAATTCCCGAAGTCTTAAAAACTATTCGTTTTGCTGGTTATAAAACTTTTGTTGCAACTTCCAAACCAGATATTTATGCTACGCAGATTATTAAATATTTTGGTTTATCGTTGCTTTTTGATGGTATTTATGGTAGTGAACTTGACGGAACGCGGAGCATAAAAGGCGACTTAATTCACCATATTTTGTTAACAGAAAAACTTTTACCCTCTACTGTGGTGATGGTAGGCGATCGCTCACATGACATCATTGGAGCCAAACATCATCAAATTGCCTCAATTGGTGTTACCTATGGCTATGGAACTGAGGAGGAGTTAAAATCTCATGGTGCTGACTCGATCGCTCATTCCCCAAGTGATATTCCTAGATTAATAATTCGTAACTCAAAATAATTCAGAAGTCAGAATTCAGGAGTCAGAATCAAGACGCTCAATGACTCGCTAACGCTACGCTATCAGTCGGGGATTCAGACTCGCTTGCTGCCGGTGCTATCCACCAGTCGTACAGAATTCATTCTGAATTCTGACTCCTGACTCCTGAATTCTGTTTGATAATATCAAAAATTGGTAACAACAATGACTACTATAAATGACCCTACTGTTGTAGCTGAAGTAACTGATTTGTATCTCAAGTATGAAGAAGCCCTTTCTAATAACAATTTGGAGGTAATGGATAGCTTATTTTGGGATGCGCCCGAAGTAGTGCGATTGGGGATCGCAGAAAACCTTTATGGTAGCGATGAAATTCGTAACTTTCGTCAGAATCGACCAAACCCAAAAATAGAGCGAGAAATCTCGAATCTCAAGGTTGTAACCTTTGGCAAAGATGCAGCAACAGTGACTTTAGAATTTCGCCGAATTATCAATGGTGTAGAGCGTTTCGGGCGACAAAGCCAGACTTGGTACAGGTTTACCGAAGGATGGAAGGTAGTTTCAGCGCACGTTTCATTATTACCAGTGTGATGCTGCGAGAACTTTTGATCGAGGAGTAGACATGACAAACTATCCCATCGCCTCTAGTCCATCATTAGTGCAGCAGGCCGAATCCCTAGCTGCACAACTTGAATTTACTCAATCTTCACTCCCGGAAGTTGGTCGCCTATTACACGTCCTTACCAGTCACATCACACAGGGTCAAATTGGTGAGATTGGTAGTGGATGTGGGGTTGGTGCAGCGTGGATTGTGAGTGCATTACACCCAGATACTACATTGATTACCATAGATAGCGATCGCCAGCTTGCCAAAGTTGTGCAACAGCTATTTGCAAATAAGTCTAATGTCCGCGCACTTCAAGGCGACTGGCGCGATTTACTCACCTATGCTCCCTTTGATTTGTTATTTGCCGATGGCGGAAAGGCCAAACTTACAGAACCTCAGACATTAATAACTGCTCTCAAACCTGGAGGCTTCATCTTAATAGACGATCTCACACCCGAAGAATACTGGCCACCAGAATGGCACGGACGCACAGATCCAATCAGAGAGTTTTGGCTCAAAGATCCTCGGATTACTGCCACAGAAATCCGCGTGACAGCAAAAAATTCAGTAATTCTAGCAACACGCATTCAATGAAATAGTGCTTACTACGTTATACCAATTTAAAAAAAGAATGCGACAAATAGACCATTTGTAGAGACGCGATGAATCGCGTCTTTACCCAAAGATGTGTTGCAACCATTAATTGAATTGGTATTAGCCATTGCATCAACATTAGAGCGAAACTATTTGGTCATAGGGCATTGGGCAAAACAGTTTCTCTTTATCCAAGTTCCGTTAGCGGATAGCTAGGGTTTAGCCAGTGCTGAGTTAAAGAAGTGAGATTCCCTACTCAGCACTCCTGATAATTCAATATGCTTGGGTTAAGGGCAGGGCTATTTCGTTCTAGACAGAAACCCGCCCAGAACTGAAGTTCTTTGGCTTTTAGCTAAAGTCCGTTAAAACAGACTATAACCTTTTCTCAGTCGTCTTTAGACGACTTTTGCTATTAGACTCAGAATTCATTCTGAGGCGGCCTATATGAAAATGAAATAGCCCTGGGTTAAAGGTTATTGGTGTAAATAATTGGTCTTTCAAGACGCGATAAATCGCGTATCTAGATCAGGGTTTTGTTGCTCATTCTGAAGTGTATTGCCTGATAATTGGGTTGTAGAGCGAACTTTTGGTTGGCTATGCTTCAAAATATCAGATGCATTTATTTTTTTGGCTATAAAATCTAGTTGCTAAAAGAGCCACACCTGCGACCAAAGTTGCTAATACACTATCAGATTCAGGGACGGCAGTAACTTGAGCATCAATTCGTGCAGTTCCAGCAAACAAACCAGTCAATTCAGAGTCGCCTAATATATTGGCAAACTCTGGAGAAATCAACAATTTCACATCAGGAATGGTTAAATTTTGTCCATCAAATGCCACAAGTCCCGGAGCTATCAAATCAAACAAAATTGTATTTAAAGAAAATGTGTCTCTTAAAACAAGTCCGCTAGCACCTGTGACAGTACGTCCTGGAGAAAAACCAATTGAAAAGTCACCAACAGTAATATCCTTATTAAAGGTAACAGTACCAGTATGCTCGATTGTACCTGAGAGCGGAGTAAAACCGCCCTCATCACTGAACGTGAAGTTAGTAAGTGAGTCGATGTTGAAGCCAACTAAATAACTACTAGGAATTGGTGCGACTGTCTGATTAGTGCCTGTCAAGTCTAGCCCAATACTACTAAGAATCTTCTCATGATCGCGATCGATGCTGGTAACTCCAGATATCACTTTAAAAGTTGCAGCTTCTACCTGTATGGGTGCTATTGAGATAAAAGCTGCTGTCGTACAACCAAGAATCCCTGCAAACTGAGAAAAACGCATATATATTTCTCTGATGATCTTCGTAGTTTATTTTATCTAAAAAAACGCTATTTGTTAATCTATGAACTCCGAAACTACCGCTAAAAAACTATTCTTAAAACTTAAAAATTCATTCCTTAAAGTTAATATTTAGTAAATATCCAGTTAATAACAAAATTTAAGCCATACAGTTATAAATATAAAGTTAAATAAGTGGGTATAAATAAAGATCGCTACACAAAATAAGGCGTAGAGTATGAGATACAAGGCATTAACGATAGAATAGTAAAAACATATAGTTATGTTTAATTATGTCCAATGCCAATTATTTAGCCTTCAACTTAACAAGTGTGAGATGGTAAGATATAAGCTTTACCGTTAATTATTGATAAGGTTAGGTTAAGAGTTGCAGTACTGTCTTAATATAATTTCGATTTAATAATGATACAAATATATTATGATA
>NZ_JABXKI010000198.1 GCF_017115095.1 Nostoc sp. NMS4
GTAATGACGCTCGCGGACTCGCTACCGCTACGCTAACGTAATTCGTAATGACGCTCGAACGCAAGTACATCTCCCTTTGGGAGAAGACTCGCTACAACTTCTCTACGAGACACTAACGTAATTCGTAATTTCAGGACAGAGCAACCAATTTTTATTCTGATTCATAACTTGGTGATGGCTGATTTTGCTAAAACAATCTAAATTTCGTAGTACCAAATTTCTTCTTCTCGCAACACAATTCGATGTAAGGAGAGACGATCGATCAAGCCTTCTTGCTCAAACTGTCCAAGAACACGAGTGATAGTCACACGAGTTGAACCAAGCATTTCCGCCAGGTCTTCATGAGTCAGACGCATATCTATTAAACGTCCCTTCTCAACTTCCGAACCAAACTTTTTAGATAACCATGCCAACAACTTGATGAGCATAGTATCCACTTTTTTATGGCTACGAATAATCATCAATTCTTGAGCCTGTTGAATATGGGCAAGTAGAGTTTCTGTTAGTTCAGTCCACTCCTCTAGAGGTAAAACTGTCGCCTCAACTTTAGTTAGGCATTCCATCTGATAAGGTTCTAATTTTGACAAAATCCTACCCACGACATCTCCAGGTCCCCACAATCCCAGAGCGACAGTTGTACCATCTTCCAGATAGCTAAAAGTCCTAACAAAACCCGTTTCAATCTTCCAAAGGCCGTTATGATGCTCTGGCAGAAATGACCTACGCGCAAAAAATTGCTTCGTATTATTACTGCTTGAGCTAGATAAACTTGTGTACAAAGACACCATATAATATAAAACTATTCTCCGATAAACTAACCGTAGTATTCTATTTATATCAGGTTCTAAGAACATCTGGGTATTTTAAAAACGGAAGTATGGGGCAGAGGGGCAGCACTTCGACTACACTCACCGTAAACTCAGTGACCGGGGAGCAAGTGAAGAATAATAATGCCCAATGCCCAATGCCCTAAGGAATGAGAATTAAATAACATACAATTTATATCCCTTGTTTACCTCACCCTCAATCCCTCTCCTTATAAAGGAGAGGGAAGCTAGAGAAAGGATAAAGTTTTGCATCTTATTTAATCCATGTTCCTAAGCTAAATTCCCGCACCATCAAGAAAATCTTCAATCATCCCATCAGAATTATTGCTCTTAGGTTTGTCGGTTGGTTCGTCGCCAAGTTCAGTTGCAGAGAAACTTGATTGTTCCAACTGCTCGAACTGTTTCTCTAGAGACTTGACACGTTCAAATAAAGCGCGAATTACTTCAGCTTCTACGTCGCGTACTTTATCATGATCCAGAGCATTACTATTTAAGTTGTTTTGACGAGTTACGCGCCCAGGAATCCCAACTACAGTAGTGTTACTGGGGACATCTCGTAGCACCACTGAACCTGCTCCAATACGGACGCGATCGCCAATTTGAATATTTCCCAATACTTTCGCACCCGCTCCTACAACTACATGAGAGCCTAAAGTGGGATGGCGTTTGCCGCTTTCTTTCCCAGTGCCGCCAAGGGTGACACCTTGATAAATCAGGGCATAGTCCCCGACGATCGCAGTCTCACCAATCACTACTCCCATCCCATGATCTATAAACACTCCCTGACCAATTAATGCCCCAGGATGAATTTCAATTCCGGTGAAAAACCTACTAAGATGAGAGATGAATCTTGGTATAAAGGGAATTCCAATTTTATACAGCCAGTGTGCCAATCGATGAAATATTAGCGCCTGAAGCCCAGGGTAACAGAACAATACTTCTAGCCAGTTACGCGCTGCTGGGTCACGCTCAAAAATGGTTCGCAAATCAGTTATTAGCATACTCTGTTGAAATTTTCGTTGGTAAGTGAGGCTCTGAAAACAGAAACTCAGGATAATTCCCACAAAAAATCCAGTGATTCATGGAAATTTTCTCAGATAGCAATCTACGGTAAGTCGATAGAGTATAGTGTTTTTGTGGGTAATAAGTGGGATGCTATCACATTCCACTGTTGGAAAAAATTAATTTCGCATAAACTGCGATAAGTCCCCCAATTCACCGTAGTATATTGAGTACAGTCTTGAATAGCCAAAACTACGCTCTCTTGGATCTGTCTTCCAAAGTGGAATACGCGCTGCTGGCACTCTTAGAACTGGCAAACCACCACGGAAAAAAACTTCCTCTAACCATGAGCGAGATCGTTGCCAAGCAACCCATACCTGAGCGCTATCTGGAACAAATTTTGACCAACCTCCGGCGTGCTGGTGTGGTGCAGAGTCAACGCGGCTCTAAAGGAGGTTTCGTTTTAGTTCGTGAACCTTGGCAGATTACAATACTTGAAATTGTCACTTTGGTAGAAGGCGAGCGGAAAGAGAAAGATACCTCTAACTCTCCGACTCTAGAAAAGACTCTGGTTTATGAAGTTTGGGAGAAAGCTAACGCTGCCTCAATTGAAGTTTTGGGTCGTTATACACTCCAAGACTTGTGCGAAGAAAGAGAAACTCGCGCCCAGGACAGTCCAATGTATTATATTTAGACACGACGGAGTATTTACATGCGGATAGCGAAAGATATCACAGAGTTAATCGGACGAACTCCTTTAGTTCAGTTAAACAAGATTCCCCAAGCTTCAGGAGCGGTTGCTCGGATTGTGGTGAAGCTAGAAAGCATGAATCCAGCATCTTCTGTGAAAGACCGGATTGGCGCGAGTATGGTGGAAGCGGCAGAAGAAGCAGGTTTGATTCACCCAGGGAAAACGGTTTTAGTAGAGCCGACTTCTGGAAATACAGGAATTGCGCTAGCGATGGTGGCAGCCGCCAAGGGCTACCATCTCATTCTAACGATGCCTGACACAATGAGCCACGAAAGACGATCCATGCTCAAAGCTTATGGCGCTCAACTAGAGTTAACGCCAGGGGTAGAAGGGATGCGAGGAGCGATCGCTCATGCAGAGGAAATTGTCTCTAAAACGCCCAATGCTTATATGTTGCAGCAGTTCCGCAACCCTGCCAACCCAAAAGTTCACGCCGAAACCACAGCCGAAGAAATTTGGAATGATACTGATGGAGAGGTAGGTATTCTGGTGGCGGGAGTGGGTACTGGTGGGACGATTACGGGAGTTTCAGAAGTTATTAAAAAACGGAAGCCGAGTTTTCAAGCGATCGCAGTTGAACCAAGCAACAGTCCGGTATTAACAGGTGGTAAATCAGGGCCTCACAAAATCCAGGGTATTGGCGCGGGATTTATCCCAGCAATTTACCGTCCCGATCTGGTAGATGAAGTGATCCAGGTAGCGGATGAGCAAGCGATCGCTTACAGTCGCCGCCTCGCAAAAGAAGAAGGATTACTATCAGGGATTTCGACTGGCGCTGCTTTATACGCGGCTATTCAAGTGGCACAACGACCAGAAAATGCAGGTCGCCTCATCGTGATGATTCAGCCTAGCTTCGGCGAACGCTACCTCAGCACCTCACTATTCAAAGACCCAGAAGAGAATGAGTGGTTGAGTAAAGTTTGATTCTGCATATCAAGAAAACTAATCAACTACCGATTAAGCCGACAATGGGCGAAAAAAATGATGGCTAGACGGAATTTTTTGTCGCCTCTCTAACTGGTTGCGGTCAAATCCTTGACTTGCTTGAGAACTCGAAATACTTCGTGCAAGTCTCGATTGCCCAACGGGAAAAACAAAGAGTAAAGCTTGGAAGAACCATATTCCGGTTGTGGCATGGCATTCACCTTGAGAAAAATAAACTCATCTCCATTGCTGACCATGCCGTACACCGGTCGCGTCGGGTTAGGATTGCACATCATATATGCCAACGCTTGCGGCACTGCCAGGGAAACCATAATCGTGCGTTTTGCTTCCACCACCAGCACCCAGAACAGGTCTTGAATAATCAGAGTGTCAATCCGTCCCCGCAAAATTTCATCATCCCCTTCCAGCGCATACTGAACTGATTCTTCTGTTTGAATGCTGAAGTCTGGTTCGTAAAAGCCAACCAAATCCAGCAGGGGTGAGAGCAAGAGCTTATCCACAGCCCCTTCTGAGATTGTGCCACGTTCTCGATGAATCGAAAATCGTTGCTGTAAGCGATCTAAAACCTTTATTTCTGAGGAAGTTAACTCAGGCAAATCTCGGCACCATTCTGGAAAGAACTCAAGATCAGCGTTAGGATGGAGCGCAAACCGATTTTTCAGGTCAGCAATTGTAAGAATCGTTTTGGAGATAGGGAATGTACTGGTCATAGTATGGCTGTTCTTTTGTTACCTTTATAAAGACAATGCAAAATTAAACCAATTCGCAATTGACTTGGTTATCTACTAGAATTTTCGCCAATTTCATCGGTACTTTCATCATTTTTCACCAAAATCATCAAACAGATACTACTAGCAGCTAGCTTGATTGGACTTAAAGCTTCACTTTTTAATACAATAAAAACGCCTAATCCGATCAGAACAAAAGGCACAAGATTATTAACGTAGCGAGTCAATACATCAGCGATGACTCTGTTGTTAGTTAATTTGTATGCAGCGTAGCACCAAAGTCCTAACAATAGAAAAAATATTCCTATAATTACCACAAAATCTTCTAAGTTGCAGCTAGCAAATAAAGGTATATAGACACTAATATTATCACTACCATTGGCAATGGTAACGGCTGCCACACTATAAGATTGGGGAGAAAAAAAGCTAGTAATTATTGATGCTTCAGCTTCTTCTGTTTCCAGTACAACTTCTTTTGATGAATCTTTATCCCAATTCACTAAGCTACTGATACCTATGGATATTGGTAGTAAACCAAGTAATCCAATCCAATTTTTTGATAAAACTAATCCCCCAAATAAACCAGAAAGACTAAGGATTAACAGAACCGTAAAACCTAGAAACTGACCAGCAACTATATGCCTGGGACGAAAGTTAGTATTTATTTGAGAAAAAAACAATAATAGAATGACAATATCATCAATGTTAGTGGCAATGAACGCGATCGCCCCTGTAGTAATTGCAGTAACTAACTCGTTCATATTTTAAGATCAAGAAGAATTCAGGAGTCAGTAATAATTACTGTGTTATTTTAAATCTAAGTTGTGCCAGAAAGTTAAAATAATTCGTGATTGATAATGACGTGCGAGTATTTCGCCAATAATTACGAATTAGTGAATTTGGTATGGTGGTAAATCTTAGATTCTAAAAATCCAGCATGAGTCAGCTAGGGACAGCCTTCAGTGAAGGGATAATTGCCTTCATCGCCACCAACATTGATGACATCATTATCTTGTTAATATTTTTTTCACAGGTAGATGGTAATTTTAGACGGCGGCATATTTTACTCGGTCAATATCTGGGTTTTACAGCTATTATCATCGCTAGCTTACCAGGATTTTTTGGTGGATTAGTTGTACAGCGAGAATGGATAGGATTGTTAGGATTGCTACCAATAGCAATTGGTATTCACCACTTAGTATACAAAGAAGAAGACACTATAACAGTTCAGACAGTCAGCAATGATTTTAACCAGTCCACACCGACTAATCCCGTATTGTCTTTTATTTTGAGTATTTTGCATCCCCAAACCTATAAAGTTGCAGCAGTAACGATCGCTAATGGGGGTGACAATATTAGTATATATATCCCTTTGTTCGCAGGTCACAATCTTGCCAGCTTGGGAGTAATTCTAAGTATATTTTTTATCATGGTAGGGATTTGGTGTGCGATCGCTTATTTTATCAGCCGTCAACCTACCATTGCTAATATTTTAAGTCGCTACGGTAACGCTGTTGTACCTTTTGTGTTAATTGGCTTGGGTCTATTCATTATGTATGAGCGAGGTACATTCACTCTAATAAGCTAAAAATCTTTTAATTTGCATCCTCAAAAAAATGAATCTCTTGTGGGGTGGGCATCTTGCCCGCCCTAGTTGTGCAAATTAAATGCGCGACAGCTTACCACTGGAATTGAAAATCTCAAATTGGTTACACCTGATGAACTAATTTCCAACTTACCATCATCAAAATGGCATAAATGATAAACCGTAACGGGCGTTGCGGAGCTATCTGGCAGATTTTAGCGCCTAGTAACACCCCAGGTACAGAGCCTAGCCATATAGGTAGTACCAAACTCCAATCAACTGTTCCCAAGCTCAGATGACCAAGGGCTGTAAACAGCAGTAAAATTGCGGCGTGTGAAATATCTGTACCCACTAACTTCCGTGCATCAAGTCGGAAAAACCCAATCAGCACTAGGGCAAACATTGAACCTGAAGAAACGCTAGTTAGACCAACCAAACAGCCTAAAATTGCTCCCAAAGTAATTGTCATAAATCGGCCAAAGTTAGTTTCTAAGTCTAACTTTGGCAATTCGGGTAAATTAAATTTGGGGAAAAAAGTCAATAACAACAATTGCACTAGTGCTAACACTGTGACTAACAAAATCATCCCGCCCAGCAAACGGAGCAAAATGTTATCCAGGTTATACTCACCTGTACGTTTAATGAAGTGCAAAATCCCCACTCCGAAGAGTGAGCCGGGAACACTCCCGAAGGCCAGCCATTTGACAACTTCTGTGTCCAGGGTTTTCTGTTCCCAATGCTTGACGCTACCAACAATTTTCATCAAGGTGGCAGCCACAACATCAGAACTCACAGCGATAGAAGGCGGAACCTGAAAAACAAAAATCAACATTGGCGTAATTAGAGAGGCTCCACCAATTCCTGTCAAACCAACGATGATACCAACAAAAAAGCTTAAGAACGGTAGTAATAAATAGTGCATACTCTTTGGGGGTTTCAACAATAAAGCTTGACTGCTAGAGAAAACAACTCAGCCAAACATATAGCCCAGTGGTAGACAGAGCTAGTTATGACAAGTTATTGAGTTTTTCAAGGATTCCTGGACAACTTAAAACCTCTCTGAAAGTTTTTGTAAGCATGACAACTGACATTTAGCTCAAACAGACTTTGATAACTGCTCATTGGTCAGTCGATCTGCTAAACTCAACTTCTAACTGGGCTTTCTGCGGTTTTACATATAAAAGCACGTAAGGCGATGCACTTACCGTATTTTACTCGCAAACATGATTAAACGTCCAGCGTATTCGCTTTGTATATCGCTTAATTGTCTAAAACTCTAGCTAATCCCCAAGATTACGATGCATGGACTGGTGGCTGGGGACTGGGGAGATAAGGGGAATAGCCAATGCCTGGTTCATTACTTAGGGCTGAAAAACGCTTGACTTGCAAGCAACTATCATGCTAATTTCAATCAAACCATTCGGTCGGTAATATTTTATTCACAGCAATTTTCTATTAAATAAACTCCCTACTCTAAAAATCGCTGTAATGTCTAAAGGCGAAGAAACAAAAACCAGAATTCTCCACCAAGCAGCCGAACTGTTTAACCAACAGGGGTATGCAGGTTCGTCGATGTCAGACATCATGCGTGTTACTGGATTGCAAAAAGGAGGAATTTACAATCACTTCCAAAGCAAAGACGATCTCGCGCTACAGGCTTTTGATTTTGCGATCGCTCGCATCAAACAGCATACTAGATTTGTATTACGAAGCAAACGCCATACAGTAGAACGGCTGCAAGCAATCATTGAGATATTTAGTAGCTTTGCAGAAAATCCACCTATCAAGGGGGGCTGTCCACTGCTGAATACTGCTGTAGAAAGTGATGATGCTCATCCAGCCTTGCGAGAACGCGCTCAAGAGGCGATGAACTCTTGGCTACATCTAATTCATCGAATTATTGAAACCGGAATTGAAAAGGGTGAAATTCGCCCAGAAGTGAGTGCTGATGAAATCGCTACCATCATAATCGCAACGCTGGAAGGAGGCATAATGATGAGCAAGCTTTATGGAGATTCAATTCATATCCATAGGGTAATTAATCACCTGAATCAATATTTGCAAACTTACCTTTAATTTGACAGACCGAGCAGTATTAAAAAATATCAAGGTAAATAATGCTAGTAGATAAAAACTCACACAGACCATTAGAAGTAGTATTAACAATTCCTGTAAAAACATACGACATTGATTTTATGGGAATTGTCAGTAATATTGTCTATATCAGATGGCTAGAGGATTTACGCTTAAAGTTTTTAGATGAACATTGGCAACTCAACCAACAAATTGAGCAAGGATATACACCGATTCTAGCCGGAACTGAAATTGAATATAAACGTCCCATAAAGATTATTGATCGGGTGATTGGACGTTTATGGTTGAGTAGTTTAGGACGCTTAAAATGGACTGTGCAAGCTGAAATTTTATCTAACAATGAGTTAGCAGCAGTCGCTATCCAGAAGGGTGCTTTTGTCAGTTTACAAAATAATCGTCTTCTTCCTATTCCAGAGGAATTCCAGAAAAAATATTTACAGTATCAACAAGGCATTCAGGAAATTGAATAATTAGGAATAGGTTGATATTTTTTTGAGTTTTTACAGACTGTTCGGTTTGTTTGTGTGTAAACATAATATGGACTACAGAAATCCGATGTGATTTCTGAAAAAAATTAGGTATTGTAGGGTGTGTTAGACGGAACGTCGTAACACACCAAATCCGTGTAAATGCTTCCCTACTCTCGGCGCTAACACAACGCCAGTTCGCTCAAGTCGGGGAACCAACCCACTACCACAATATTCACAAATATTGTGGTAGTGGGCAAACAGCTAACTTTTTGATTGTCAATCTCGTAAATATACGGGAACTTTGTGTTCTGGGTTTTGGTCATTTTATGTCACTTTGAACAGCAAAACCGTTCTCACTCTAATCAATTAGGCATAACCCAACTCAGGCATTGCAGCCTTATATGTCGTCCAATTTAACTGACCCTAACTTCTCGGTAAACCATTGTATGCATCTAAAGGTGCGTACAAATGCTGTTATCCGTTGTCAGCTTTTCCTCTATTGTCTTTATCTATACAATAACTACACTTTGTTAGTCAGATTAACGCAGACTTCAAGCACTTTCAAATCCCGAAAATGGATGTTTGCTTATACAAAAATTTCGTCATATCCAACCAAATATTACCATAATTCTTTATATCTATACTAAAACTTTATGAAAGCTATATCAAACGACACCTCAAACACTTTTGCAACCAAAAACCTCTATACTAGACTAGACTTTGATCAATTTCAGAGTTTTGTTAATTGCAACACCAAAAACTATCAATTTTTAGATGAAATACCAGCGTATCTTATAGTCTATAGTTTTTAAGGTTTAGTCAAAACTATATCCAGTATCATCAAAAAACTGCAAACTTCATGTGGTGCAAAAATCAAGTGGGGAGTGAAAACATGAATTTACGTAGAGATGCATTGCAAATCCTCAAAGAAACTAGCCGAACTTTTTATATCCCAATTAGTGTTTTACCGCCAGGATTGCAAGAAGCAGTAGCATCAGCATATTTGTGTATGCGTGCCATTGATGAAATTGAAGATCATCCCGAACTAGATAATGCTACTAAAGCAAAGCTGTTAAGAACGATTAGCCTGACATTACAGGCAGGAGTTGACGGCTTCGCGGTAGATGCTTTCTTTGCAGGATTTAGTGGGTATGAGAATTCATTAGAAGAAGTCACTTTGAGGATTAGAGAATGGTCACTGCTAGCACCAGACACCATTGCACCTCGAATTTGGGATGCCACTGCTGCAATGGCAGACCGGATGGCTTATTGGGCAGAAAAAAACTGGAAAATTTACACAGAATCTGATTTAGATCGTTATACCTTTGGAGTTGCAGGTGCAGTGGGATTGTTACTTTCAGACTTGTGGACTTGGTATGATGGAACACAAACCAACCGTACCCAGGCTATTGGTTTTGGTCGAGGTTTACAAGCAGTTAATATCCTGCGTAACCATACTGAAGATTTGGGGCGTGGAGTAGAATTCTTCCCAGAAGGTTGGAGTGCAGAAAATATGCAAGAGTATGCCCGACGCAATCTAGCCCTGGCAGAAGCTTATATCAAAGACCTTCCTACTGGGCCCGCCTTAGATTTTTGTCAAATCCCCTTTACCTTGGCAAACGGCACTCTTGACGCTCTTGCTAATGGTAAAGAGAAACTCAGCCGCAGTGATGTTTTTGCACTTATTGAACAGCTGATTAGTGTGAACATGAAAGCCAGCTAATAATCTCTTAACGATTAATGGAGATGATTCTAAATTGCCTCCAAATTTGGGCATCCAAAATCCTACAGAAAATCGCTGTAGGGTAGCCAGTGCGGTCTTGGAGTCTCTCCAAATATAGTAACTGGCGTTGGGCACTGCCCTCCAATTCTCTTAAATACCACGTTTGTTGTGCAAAAAACCAGATTAAAATAATTCGTAATTCGTAATTCGTAATTCGTAATTCGTAATTACGTTTTGTATTAGCGAAGCGTTAGCGAGTCCGCGATAGCGCAGCGTTAGCGAGTCATCGAGCGTCGCGTCTGGGGATTTAGACCCCGACACAAAACGTGCTGCACGAATTAGGCAGGGGACTTAAACCTACGGAACTAGTTAAAGCTGACTTTCTCAATGGGATACTAGCACGATGCACGTCACCAGCTTTAAGAGAACGTCATTAGGAATTCGGAATTGGTATAAAGTAGCATAAGCAGTATTTGGAAAATTTAAGTATAATAAATAATTTATTTAGCGATCGCTTTAGGTAATGTCAGTTAAACTTTAGGAACTCTTCAAAGGATTTCCAGCAAAAATTACCTGGCAAGAGTTGATTAATGTCTAAATAATTGAAAGAGAGTATAAGACTCCCCGTAATTATTCGTGCAGCGAGTTGAGAGTGCATGAGCTACTGCTTAAATCCTACCTGTTCCAATCCAGAAAATTTGGTATATAGCCAAAGGTGTCAGTCTTGTGGCTCGCAACTACTGTTGCGCGATCGCTATCAGGTGATCAAACCATTAGGTCAAGGTGGCTTTGGAGCAACCTTCCTAGCCAACGATCAAGGCTTACCAGGAGAACCGAGTTGCGTAATCAAACAATTACGCCCATCAGGAAGCGCCCCACACGTTTTACAGATGGCTAGAGAACTCTTTGAGCGAGAAGCCAAAACTCTAGGTAAGATTGGCAATCATCCCCAAGTACCAAGATTGTTGGACTATTTTGAAGATCATGAGCAATTCTACTTAGTTCAAGAATACATCAGTGGTGATACCTTGCAAGAGGAAGTCAAACTTAACGGCATCTTGAGCGAAACTGGGGTCAAGCAATTTTTGAGCGAGACTTTGCCACTGTTGCAATACATCCACGAGCAAAAGGTGATTCACCGTGATATTAAGCCAGCCAACTTAATTCGCCGTACTCAAGATGCCAGAATGGTACTCATCGACTTTGGTGCTGTCAAAAACCAAATTAGCCAAAGTGCCACAGGTCCATCAGGACAGACAGCATTAACTGCGTATGCTATTGGTACTCCTGGTTTTGCACCTCCAGAGCAAATGGCTATGCGTCCAGTCTACGCCAGTGATATTTATGCACTGGGGGTGACATGCATTTATTTACTGACTAGCAAAACTCCTAAAGATTTAGATTACAATCCCAACACTGGCGAGATGATGTGGGAGCAGCTTGTGCAAGTGAGTGACCACTTAAGCAATGTATTGCGAAAAATGTTAGAGGTGTCTGTACGTAATCGCTATCAGTCAGCCACAGAAGTTCTCAGAGCATTGGAAATTGAACCATACTTAGATAGTTTAGCAAAGGGTTTGCTGATTAAATCCGATCATGGATCTAAAGAGCGAACACATAACCACCTGGACAATTCTGCGGTTTTATCTAATAACCCTTCTACCTCTGTTACTAGTGCGGGAGTGGCACAGGTAGCGGCTGCAATTCGTGCTAGACGAGCCAAAGCAGCCGAAGCCGCAGGATCGCAACAGGGTTCTGGGATAGCCAAATCAACGACTTTAGCTAACAACAGTAATGGTTCACAAGCTCAAAATTCTAAAGTTGAGCGGAAGTTAGATACCCAAGGTCTATTAACAGCCTATCTGAAGGGAAGACGGGATTTTGCGTTACACAATTTAAATTTGCTGAATCTGCAAGGTGCTGATTTATCTCAAACAAATTTTCATTCCGCTCAATTGCAAAAAACTAATCTCCAGGGAGCTAATCTTCACAATAGTGACTTTGGCAGAGCCAGTCTCACACGAGCAAACCTCAAAGATGCTAATTTGAGCAAAGCATACTTTAACCATGCTGATTTAGAAGGAGCAGACCTGCGAGGCGCAGACCTCAGCAATGCTTATCTCAGCAATGCTAATCTCCGAGGAGCTAATCTGTGTGGTGCTAATCTCACCAGTGCCAAAATTTCTGATGAGCAGCTAGCATTAGCAAAAACAAATTGGATGACCGTGCGCCCCAATGGGAAACGCGGTTTGTTGTAATTTTAAAGTGTGAACTACCTCAACCTAATAGACGGACAGGGTTTCCCAATTCATCGGTAATAGCCTCTCTTGTCGCCGTAGTTTTATCCGAATTCCTATATTAGATTCTAGGTTCTCTTGCCTGATTCTTGCCGATATAAACTTAGATTTATTCATAATTGAGCAAACAGATATAGCAGTCCTAAATCATTTGTGAACAATAAGATCCCCGACTTCGTAAAAGTTGTCGGGGATCTGAGTCTCTCGATTTTCAGAACTCATTTAGGATTGCTACATAATATTTAGATTTATCGATAGCTATCACTATTATTAATATTAAGAAATATCCAGCTATCTCGCAAAAATACGTAGATATTTGTTAATTCTTTATGAAATCTTTATGATTTTTATCTGTTACAAATAACAAATGATTATTTACAATAAATAAGAAAGGATCGTAATAATTTTTTAAAGATATTTCCAACCTTTTTATGGCTATAAACAACAGGGAATCTCGCACCTAAAAATTGTCAAGTAAAAGCTCCTAAGTAAGCCACTGAACTTTTTAGATGGCGGCGAAAAGCAAAAAATCAATTATTCCTGATTTTAGGCTGAAGCAGAATATTCACAACCGAAATCAGGTAGTACAAGGTTTACGTATAATGACTGACTTTGCAAAAACGGAAATAGAACGGCGATTAACTTTATATCAAGTATTCCTCAAGTTGTATGAACACCACAGCAGCCTTCTAGATGAAATTCTTCAGCTAGAAAACTTATCTCAACCGTCGTTGAGGAGAGTCAAGGGGGGTTACGTACATGGTGTAGTGGATAATGCTACTGTTTATTTGATGACTAACTTGGGCGACAATCAGACTCAAAGTTTACGACAGCCACAACAGATATGGACGATAGGTCGTAATCGCACCAGTGGTATTTGCATTGCTGACAATCATTTGTCTCGTCGCCACGCCGCTATTCAGCATATTGACAAGCAAGGCTTTTATTTAATTGATTTCAAAAGTACTAATGGCTCATTTGTGAATGGTAATCGCGCTGTTGGGCCGATCAAACTCAAAGATGGCGATCGCATCCGTCTAGGAAATATGACTTTTGATTTTTTTGTGAATTATACCTATCAAGTTCTGCCAACTGTTGCAATGGATTTATTGATGCAGCTTGTGCATCGAAAGAATAATCAGACAGTAGACATACTTACTTATTCCCAGAATAGACAAAAATCTCTAACTGAAAAAGCAGATTCTAATTTAGAGGTTTTCAGAAGTTTCGGACTAGTTGAGAAGCTGGAAAATTTTTATGACAACTTCAGTTCGGAACAGAAATCAGAAATTTTAGACCGCTTGTTTAGCAGACAAATACCGTCTAATACCAATTTGATAAATGATTACGACAGATGGATTAATAAAACCCAGACAGAGAAGGCGATTCCCAATCCAAAATCTTTTGACTGAGCGTAGCCAAAATCTAAAATCCAAAATGGTATAATCCCAACCAGCTAAAAAATAGCGATCGCTATTACCCTTGCTTTTTGTCGGTATCTCCTGTGATTTGAACAATTTGATGGAGGTTATCACCACTAATTTGATATGCTGCCCCAAAACCAACTACAAAACGACCTTCACTTGGAGTTAGCCGGAAAATCCGAAAGTCAGACAAACCGCGCAAAACCTCGACAATTTCACCAAACCGCCCTTGAAATTGCTCAACAATTTGATTCCAATTGTCAGTTTCACGCTCTATCAAAGTTGCGGTACAATCAAAACTCAAACGACGACGGGCAAAAATTAGATGACTTTTAGCTTCATCCTCGATGAACAAGACACTAACATGAGGATTGGCATAGAGATTTTTGGTATGAGTTGAAAGACCACTGACGTAAATATAGATATTCTTGGCATCATCCATTACGAAGGGAGCATAACTAGCATTGGGTATTGCCTCTGCGCTCACGGTGCTAATGATTATACTCTCAAATATTTCAGGAAACTTTTCGTACTCAGCTTGAATGTTTTCAAGTTGACTCATAAGTAGATTATCGCTTGATTGAGAACACCTAATTAAACGTGAGTTCGACGGGTGCTATTTTGACCTCTCCCCCAGCCCCTCTCCTACGAGGAGAGGGGAGCAAAAACTTTTCTTTTATCGTTACTCCTCCCTCTCCTGAAGGAGACGCTACGCGAACGCCTTTTAGGAGAGGGAGGCTGGGAGGGAGAGGTCTGTCGAACTCACGTTAATTAAGTATCTTAACGTGATTGAGCGATGTCTACGACCCAAAGAATGTCCAAAAAATAAAAGCGATCGCTCTTTAGTTAAAAGAGCGATGCTTGTGGCGGGCTACGCCTACGCTAATTTTTAGATTACAGAATCCAGCTTAAGCAGCAACAGGTTCCAACAATTTAATGTCAGAGAAGATAAATTCCTGAGTAGAAAATTGTCCTGCTGTCTCGGTGCGAATCTGCCGACGATTTAAGATGAAATAGTCACCAACTTTTTCATACTCATCGATAAATTCGCTTCTACCGCCCTTTTGTTCCCCAGTTTTGGGGTCATGGTAAACAGAGTCATAGCGGTGAGACAAGTAGCCTTCGCCAGTGTCGTGACTGCTGAAGGTGTCAATAGTAACAAAAGTACCGTGAATTAAACGGTGAACATGACAGACTTCATTATTGCGGACTTTGTATTTATCGCCCTCAGCCTTACCACCCATTAAAAGCTCAACCGCTCCAGTTTCGTCAGTTTTGCCATAGCTAAACGTATTGGCGCTGTGGGTGTCTTCAAAGCTGCGGCGGACGCGGTGAATTGCTATCTCCCAGGCTTGACCATGAATTGCTTTCTGGGCTGGCTCGTCATCTACATCCAAAACTTCGGCTTTCAGATTGGCAGTGATGATAACTTTGCCTGTAAACACTTTATCATCATGCTTAAAGGTAATATTTGCGGTATAACCGGGGAAATTCTTGTCCCAAGTATAGCGGTTTTCATAAGCAGCCCGGAAAAGTTCCTGAGCAGAGAGTTGTGTAACTGTCATGTGCTTCTCCTAGTCGCTACTGTTAATTAGCGTTTTAGTTTCGTTGGTATTAGCATAGAAGTAATTGTTGAGGCTTGGATAGTCCCCAACTGGGTACACTTATGGCTAATTCTCTACACGCTGTATTTCATGCGATCGCTAATGTCCAGAATGAGCAAGAGTTGAGACTCGCTCTCACGGATAAAATTAGCGAGCATTTTGGCGTGCAAAATTGGGGTATTTATCTCCTTGATGAGCAACCAACCACTGAGATTGATTTTTCAGGCATTCCGGCTGTATGCTTAGAAAGCAATCCAGTGGGGCGCTACGTGGTTGAGCGTCATGCTCCCGCCCACGAACAGTTATTATTATCGCCAGCAGACTGGAAGCATTTTTGTTCGCGTTCCGATCACGAACACGTAATGACTGGGCCAATTGTTTGTGATGGTCGTCTTGTCGGAACCCTTAACTTGGCACGTGACAAGGGAAATCCTGCCTTTAATGGCAACGATTTAGCTGACTTGAGCGCTTTATGTATTCATTTGTCATCAAAAATGGCAACCCTACGGACAAAACCCAAAATATCCAATTCCCTTTTAGTTAGTCCTTTAACAGCGCGTGAGTTAGAAATTGCCGATTTGGTGGCGCAGGGGTTAACGAATGCGGAAATTGGAGAAAAACTTTGGATTACGCAAAATTCCGTCAAACAAGCTTTAAAGAGGATGTTTCGGAAGTTGAAGGTTTCGGCGCGTGCAGAAATGGTGGCAAAGCTACAAGATATACAAGTTTCTTGATAGACGCAGGGGCAGTGTTTCGACTATGCTCAACAACCAGGCAGGTGTTTTTTGGGCTTTCTGCGTCGATTTGGGAATTAGAACTATCAGCCGGACATGATAGTAAAACTTTAATTCTGGGTATAAAATACAGTTTTAAAACAAGAATTGTATTGAGTAAAGTGTAGCGAGATACAATTCTTCTTACTTTAATCTCATGCTTTTAAAGGTGGGTTACTCCTGCCTTCTGACTCCTGCCGACGCTCGCGGACTCGCTAACGCTGCGCTATCCTGCCCCCTGCCTTCTGCCTTCTGTTATAAAGACTCTAACTGATGGTAATCTAAGATTGTAGAACGAAATCCAATAAAAACTTTTGTTTTTAACAGTTTTCTTTTTTGGACAATAGTAATATAAGTCGTGAATAAAGTCTTTGACAATTAAGACTTGGCTATGATTTAAGTAAGTTCTAGAGAACTTAGTTAGTTTTTTAACAGGAGAAGTAGGGTGCTTAACAACCTTCATCAGTTATTATCTCCCCGGAAGTGGGGAATTCCCCTCGCGGGCTTAGGCTTACTTCTCGGTTTGGGCTTTATAGCCAAGCAGACTCAAGTAATATCATTTACAGATTCTCGATTATCATCGGCTCAGATTCATAAAACCTCCGAAAACTCTCTTTTGTCGCAGCTGAGAAAAGTTCGAGAGCAGAGAAGTCAACTTAATGCGGCTTCTGGAGACGGAAGAACAGTACCTATAATCACAGCGCTGGTTCCAGGCGATGGGGGAACTACAAAAAGCGCAGGAGTTTTACCAAAAGCAAAGTTTCCTTTAAAAGATGGGATTTATCTCTATGGTCAATCCCAACAAGCCAACCAGCTTGGTCAAGGTTATATCATATTTCAAAAGCAGCAGGACAAGGTAAGGGGTGCGTTGTATATGCCCCAATCAGAGTTGAATTGTTTTCAGGGTACAATCAACCCATCAGGAGAGTTGGCAATGACGGTTAATACTTCGTCAAATGAAGCCAGTTCTGAACAATCGAATCAGGTAGCTACAAGCAGTAGACTGCCCCAGGTTAGTGATGATGAGTCAAATTCTTATGCTTACTCTCTGGCTCTGCAAGACTTTTATCGCTTAAATTCCATCGCTGCTAGCGATCGCCGCACGTTACAAATGTGCAAGTAATCTCCAATGTCTTAATTATATCCTTTTGGACTAGACACACTCAAGCAACTTTTTAGAATGAAATAGCCTGAGTGTGTTTTAAGCATTTGTGCAACCTTTTAAAATCGCTGACCTGTGGTAACTTCAAATCTAAGTTCTCCTTGGTCGCTAATTCCTAAGTCACCTCGAATTAGCCCAAAGGATGACTTAAAGCGCAATCCTAAGCCGTAACCAAAGCCACTTCCAGGTTTATCTCTTAGCACTCCTGGTTCTCCTAGCACGGTTTTGCTAGACCCGAAATCTGAGGCGAAGTCAGTAAAAACAACTCCTCCGATTGACTGAAAAATTGGGAACCGGTATTCCACAGAAGCTAAACCATAACTCCGACCACTGGCGACTTTGCCATAACCGTAACCCCTGACAGAATCCAATCCACCAATATTAAAAGCATCAGCCGGTGGAAAGTCCCCAAGAATCGTACCAATTTGGAAATTAATCGCCAACATTTCTGGATTGTCAGTTAGTCTACCATTGCCGATCCAACTGACTGGTAAATACTGAATATAATCACCCTTTAGGCGATTGCTAGAAATATTACCCAGTCCAATAGGAATCGCTTGTTCTGTGCTGAGAGTGAGAATCGATCCTTGAGTGGGATTTTCTCGGCGATCGCGTTGATCTTTGGATACAGAAAATAATACTGTAAATAAGTCATCAATACCAGTACCGCTTACAGATAAAGGACTGCCTAAACTATCCACCTGTGCAACTTTATAGTCGCGATCGCGCAGGCTAATTCTCGTATAATTCAAACTTATACCTGCATCCCACTCATCAAAAGATTTTAAAACTCCCACAGAACCGCCAAACCTGCCCTCGCGTACTTTGTCACCGGTAGACAATCTGATATCGTCATTGAAGGTTCCCGATATATTACGATTACGAAAAGCTTTGATGGTGTAGCCTAAGCGGTTTGGTTCTTCAGGACGATAAGGACTGGTAAACTGACCATTAAACTGGACATCTTTACCGCTAATTTGCACAGTTGTATTTAATTTATCGTTAAGACCGCTAATATTTTCATCTTTATAACCCACCCGACCGAATAATCCAACATCTTCATTACTACCGCCTCCTAAAATTAGAGAAGGGAAGTTACGCTCTTTGATTTCATAGATGAGATTAACGCTCTCGTTATCTTCTTGGCGATAAACATTGACTTCATTAAATGACTCTAATCTCCGCAATCGTTGCAAGTCTGCTTTTAGTAAATCTTCACGAAATACCTCACCAGGTTTGAGTTTCAGCAGACCAATGATAAAAGCTTTCTGAGTACGCCCTTTGATTGGCTGACCTTTCTCATCAAGTAATTGATCTTTATTATTAACAAAACGAATCTGGATATCTTTAACAATTCTCTGAGAAAACTCCACAGACTGGTTATCTACGGGAGTTAATCCGATATAATCACCATATTTGGCATACCCTCCTTCTATCTGTAATCTAGGTTTTGTGGTTACAATACTACTAGTGCTATCTTCAGTAGAAGATTGCGAGTCTGCAACGGCCTCTAGATTTTCTCCAGCTATTAAGATGACTGCGATCGCAACTACAGCTATTTGAATATACATAAATAAAGTTTTATCATTACCCACATTTTGGCAAGAGTTAAATATTTGACAAGTAATCAAGCGGACACGATCTCAAAGCTTTCTTTCTTCAGTAACTAATGTCAAACTAACCCATTCGCCTTTATCGTTATAGCTGCGAATCATCCGTTGGCGCAGGTTTGGCTGGATTAACCAACCCGCTTCTATAAAAAATGGTTGGCGTAACTGCACCTTGAGAGGTGATGTTGCAGAAGCGCCATCTGGTAATAGTAATACTTGTACCTGCTTTTGGGGATCTTGGTCAAAGAGAATAATGTGATCTTTGATAGTAGCAGTTGAGGTAATTGTGCGATCGCCAAAAGAGGTACTTTGAATTAATCGCCCAGCATCATCAAGTTGCAATTTGAAAGTTGTAGAGTAAGTATCAGGCGATCGCCAATCTGGATATATTGTTACTGCTTGACCTTGCCATTCTCCCAACAAATCATTTATCTGCAAAGTTGGACGTTCTGTTGCTGGAGTTCCAGCGAGATGTTCTCGAATTAAGATTAATTCCTTTAGTTGACCAGTATTATCAAATAGTTGCACCAGACGCAAGCGGCGATTTTCATGAACCAAAGCGAGTTCTCCACCAAATTCGGAAAATGGCCCTAACTGAATTAAACCTTCGGAAAACGAACCATTTTCAAAAAACAGCAGACCCCCTCCCACAGTATTAAAGTCTCTGATTATGTCTTGTTCAGAGCGGCTCAGAGTTAGGCGCACTTTCTGGCTATTATTCAAATGTTCTAGGGAAAGACGACTAGGAGTATCATTCAAAAGTGTTCCTTGGGGAGAAAAATTAGTAAATGAACCTTCCCAAACACCGAGATTCTGCAAAAAACATTCCCATTGTGATTTCATACTGATTTTGTCATTTGTCATTGACTATCCTTTAGCAAAACGTCGGACAGCAAATAAGCTCCCCATTAATCCTACAGCTGCACCGAAACCCAAAAGAATCAGAGGCAATAATAAAATTTCTGCTGGAGTGAGTTGCACTCTGTTGGTGATGACTTGGATAAACTCAGGTTGATTGACTAGCAACTTACCGAGAAACTGTTGAATCACAGAAATGAAACTCCAAGCGATCGCACCACCAACCAAACCAAAGGCAATTCCTTGTAAAATAAATGGGAGGTAAATCCAAACAGAAGTTGCTCCCACTAGTTGCATAATTTCAATTTCCTGGCGACGCGCCATGACAATCAGCCTAATTGTGGTGGTAGTGACTGCGATCGCTGTTAAAGTCAAAATAATTGTAATTGTAAAAGTAATCCAGTTCAGACCTCGATGTAACTGGGCAATGCGTTTGACTGCTTCATCGACATACTGCACCGTCTCAACTCCTCGCAATTTAGCCAACTGGGTTGCTAAGGTTGGTACAACTTGAGAATTACGTGCTTTCACCTTCATCTCATCAACCAGAGGATTCTCACCTAGCTGCTGGGTAGCACCCTCAATATCAGAAATTCTCATTTCCTTAACTAACTTAGTCCAAGCTTCTTCTTTGGTAATGGTTTTTATTGCCGCTACCTCTGGCATTTTAGCGATTAGTGGCTCAATACTTTCGATTTGCGTATCTGGTTCGAGATAAACTGATACTTCTAGCTGGCTACCAAACTGATAGAGGAGCTTTTCGACTTGCCAAGAGGTTTGCAGACTCAAGCCGAATAAAAACAGTAACACCGTCACAGTACTTACAGCAGCCCAATTCATCCAACCTCCCCGCAATAAACCGAGGAAAGTTTCTTTCAGCAGATAGTCAAGTTTCGTGAAAGATTTAAACACACATCACCTCAAAATTTGCACTTAACGCCAAAGCACTAAGTTTGCTTTTGCATCTTTGCGTCAATAACACCACTATTTATAGTCAATGGTGCAAACTTTGCCAATACATCAGCTTTTATCAAACAGAATTCAGGAGTCAGGAGTCAGGAGTCAGAATGAATTATGACCGAAAAGCAGATAGCGCATGGCTTGCTATTCTGACTCCTAAGCAATTTTACTGTTCTTTAAACTTGACTTCAAAAAGTGGAAAAATAGTTTGGTAATTATACTATGTTTTTCTCTGAGAATAGTAGTAATTTGATAGGAGAAACAGATTGATTGAAGGAAAGTTAAATCATGAACTTCTTAAATAAAGCCAATTTAGACAATAGCTTGTTAAACCAGATTCGCTATCAGCTTGAGTCCGTAGAAATACATAATTCTAATCTGGCTAGACTATTGTGCAAAATAATTCCTTCCAATTGCCCTTTTGAAAGAACTGTTAAAGTTTTCGGTCGGACTCTGCTTCAGATTCCACCTTTATGTAAATTGAACCCTCTCTATGAACAGATAGTTGGTCTTCGTTTTAAGTGTTTATTATATTTAGTCAATGAATGTGGTGAGGATGCGAGAAAATATTGTTAAACATCGGTTTCCATCAATGTTTCATATTCGGTAAGTCTCAGAAACATTAAAAGTACTGTTTAATGATGTCAGCCTCGATCAAATTATCACTCCAAGTATGTTACAACGTGACTTCACAAGAATTATTTTGGAGATTGGTGCTACGTCTAAGGGGATGTTTAAAAAGTATTATTGCTAACAATATAACCTCGGACACCTAACCCTCATAGCAAGCCTTATTTACAAGAAATAAGGGTTTCACAACCTCTCCCCCTTAGCGCCAACATGTGGTTAGGCAAGCAAAGAGAGGAATAACATCTGGGTTTTTGGTATACTCCAAGACTTTTTAAACATCCTCTAACTGAGATTGATAGAATAAAAACAGTAGGAATTTTCACCATCTAGCCATCGAGACTCATGCCCTCTGAAATTGCTGTCGAGAAAAAAAAGTTAAAAAATCCACCTTTGGAGCTTCATTATTTAGGCGATCGCGTGCTGCGTCAAGCTACAAAACGGGTTTCTAAAGTTGATGACGAACTTCGCCAAATAGTGCGCGAAATGCTGCAAACTATGTACAGCAAAGATGGCATTGGTTTGGCTGCGCCCCAAGTAGGAATTCACAAACAACTAATTGTCATCGACTTGGAACCAGAGAACGCAGCTAATCAGCCTTTGGTGTTGATTAACCCCACCATTAAACAAGTCAGCCGCGACACCTCTGTTGCCCAAGAAGGATGCTTGAGTATTCCCAATGTATTCCTAGACGTGAAGCGCCCCGAAGTCGTGGAAATCGCCTACAAAGACGAGTACGGTCGTCCCCGGATATTAAAAGCTAATGACCTCTTAGGACGCTGCATTCAGCACGAGATGGATCACCTTAACGGCGTGGTATTTGTAGACCGTGTAGAAAACACCTTGACTTTAGCCCAGGAGCTATCTAAGAATGGCTTCTCGTATCAAGCGGTGAAACCAATAGCATAGGGGGGCAATAGTGTATTTAACTCCAAAAAGCAGCTTATTTCTGGGTGGTTCTTGTGTAAGTGCGATCGCCGCCGTCGGTTCGATTTTTGAACTGGGTTACGGACAGCCAGATTTTGGTGTCACAGCCACGGCAATTATCCTGGTATTGAGCATTCCACTCACCGGATTATTTTTCTTTGCCGCAGTTAAGGACGCAAGGGCTAACATGAAATAAGCATCAGGTACATAAAAAAGGTAAAAGGATGAAGGAAAAAGGCAAAATTCATTCTTTTACCTTTTATTTTTGCTCTCCATTTTCCACTGCCCCTAAAGCTTTTAGCGTCACTAGCTGCGCTGTGGTTAAGCCTGTAACCCCAGTGATATTCATTTTTTCGTAGGGTCGTGGCGATCGCAGTATTCTTAAGCAATCACCCGTCGATACATCCCAAAGCTTAATTGTCTCATCTTGGCTACCACTAATCAGGGTTTGACCATCGGGACTAAAGGCAACTGATTTTACCCAATTAGCCCCCTGCAAAGTTTTCAGGCACTTGCCATTATAGACATCCCATAATTTTATCGTTTGGTCTTCACTGGCACTAGCTAAAATTTGACCATCGGGACTAAAGGCAACTGACCAGACTCGATTAGTATGTTCTTGCAAGGTTGTCAAGCACTTGCCCGTATCAACATCCCATAACTTCACTGTTTGGTCATCACTGCCGCTAGCTAAAGTTTGACCATCTGGGCTGAAAGTAACTGACCTAATCCGATTGCTATGTCCCTCTAAAACTTGGATGCATTTTCCTGTATAAATATCCCATAACCTGACTCTTTGGTTTTCACTGCCACTAGCTAAAGTTTCACCATCGGGACTAAAGGCAACCGATCTTACCCAACTGGTATGTCCTTTCAAGGTTTGGAAACATTTTCCAGTATAAATATCCCATAATTTCACCGTTTGGTCGTCACTGCCGCTAGCTAAAATTTGACCATTAGGACTAAAAGCAACTGACCTAATTCGATTGGTATGTTCCTGCAATTTTTTCAGGCATTGTCCCGTGTGAACATCCCATAATTTAATTGTTTGCTTTTCACTGCCGCTAGCTAAAATTTGACCATCAGGACTGAAGGCAATTGACCGTACCCAACTATTATGCCCCTCCAAAACTTTGAGGAATTTATCGTTACGGACATCCCATAATTTCACTGTTTGTTTTTCACTGCCGCTAGCTAAAATTTGACCATCGGGACTGAAGGCAACTGACCGTACTCGATTGCTATGCCCTTGCAAAGTTGTCAAAGACTTACCATCTTGGACATTCCATAACTTCACTGTTTGGTTTTCACTACCACTAGCTAAAGTTTGACCATCGGGACTGAAAGCAACTGACCTTACCCGATTAGTATGTCCCTGGAAGGTTTTCAGGCATTTACCATTATGGATATCCCATAACTTCACTGTTGGGTCGTCGCCACCGCTAGCTAAAGTTTCACCATCGGGACTAAAGGCAACCGACCAGACGCGATTGGTATGTCCCTGCAAGGTTTGCAGACATTTACCATCAGTAACATCCCATAATTTCACGGTTTGGTCATCACTGCCACTAGCTAAAATTTCACCATCGGGACTAAAAGCAACTGACCTTACCCAACTACTATGTCCCTGCAATGTTTTTAGACATTTACCATCACGAACACCCCATAACTTCACTGTTTGCTTTTCACTGCAACTAGCTAAAGTTTCACCATCGGGACTGAAGGCAACTGACATAATTCGATTGGTATTTCCCTGCAAAGTTATCAGACATTTGCCGGTGTGGACATTCCATAACTTTATTGTTTGGTCTTCACTGCCACTAGCCAAAGTTTGACCATCGGGACTAAAGGCAACTGACCTGACCCAATTGCTATGTTCCTGCAATGTTTTCAGACATTTACCATCACGAACATCCCATAATTTCACTGTTTGGTCATCACTGCCACTAGCTAAAGTTTTACCATCGGGACTGAAGGCAACTGATTTTACCCAACTGCGATGTCCAATACAGCTAAAAAGTAGTTTTCCATCCTCAGCTTGCCACAAGTAAGTTTTGCCATCAGCATCACCCGTAGCTAATAGTTTTCCATTGGGGCTAAATGCGACTGACGAAATACTAACTAATGTTTCTGCAAAAACGGACTTCGCTAAATCAGTATTAGCAAAATTCACTCCATGCAAATTTATACTTTGTAAATATGCTTGCCAAATAGTCAGATTAGAAAAGTCATAGCCGCTAAAATCAGTTTGTAGTTGACAAAGAATATTTAATAGATTTCCACCTGCATATCCCGTTGTTTGGGGAGACTGTCGCAGAGATAATAAAATTTGATATAGATGATGTTCAATATTTTTATTATATCTAAAAATAGTTGATAACCTATCTATAATTGGTTTAATAATTAGGGTAATCTGAGTGTTTCTAATATAATCTTTGGCTGTAGCTTCCATTAAAGCATGGCTGATAAATAGTCTAATATTACTAGTGGTAATTTCGTGACAAACCTGTTCAATCAGTTGGTCGGTCATGTATTCCATCACCACAGACTGGAGGGTGAAAAGTGCCGTTCTTTGTTCAATTAGCGATCGCCTCCGTAGTGATTGTAGCGCTTCCATCACTTCCCTTTTGGGCAAGGAACCCACAATATCATTTAGCAATTCGTCTAGAGAAACTAACTCGCGCTTGATTGCTAGCCAATAAATTATTTCTTTTTCGATCTCTGACAACCGCTCAAATTGCTGGTTTAGTAAATTTCGGGTGTCGCCAAAAATTATCTCTCCTTCAGCCAGAAAAGCAGCAATATCACCATCAAATAACTCCCGAATTGGCTCAGAAACGAGCTTTAATGCCAAAGGATTGCCGGAATACTTCTCAACAAGTTTCCCCCATTCCTGTTGTGAGCCAGATAACCCTTTATCTTGGAGAATTTCTTGCCCTTCTGTTTTTTCTAAGCCGATTAACGATAAAGTTCTGACTGGTGATGCTTCTCCCTCTAAAGGAGCAAATTCTTTTGGTTTTTCACGAGATGTCAGCACTAAGCAGCTTTGATGCGGTTCTTCCCCGATCCGACTAAGTAGTTGACCATAATCTTCGTATTCTTGTCTATATTGTCCGGCGCGATCGCCTTCTTGTAAAATTGTTTCTGTATTATCAAATACTATAAGACAGCGATGCTCTCGTAAATAATGAATCAGCAGCGTTACTTTACCATCTACGGTTTCTGGCAAATCAGTTTCCCTCTCATCAGATAAAAATTTGATCAGGTTCCCTAACATCTCTGCAACAGGTGGCGCATTGCGGAGACTTCGCCAAATCAAATACTCAAAATTCTCCTGAACATCCTTTGCCAGTTTCACAGATAAAGCAGTTTTGCCGATTCCGCCCATTCCCAATATGGCTACTAGTTGGCAATTATCCTCGATCAGCCACTGCCTTAGCTGAGACAATTCTGTTATCCGTCCTCGAAAAAAGCAGACACCAGGCGCTTCACCCCAATCTTGGCGGTTTTGGGTAATATTCACTAAAGATGCTTGATGCTCAGATTCTATAACTTGTTGTAACTTAGTGAGCTTACCTGGTCCGCTACCAATAACATTAAATTTCTTATAAACTTCGCTTAATCTTTTGCGTACTGCCTCAGCGCTGATTGCCAATTTTTTAGCGATCGCATTTGGCGATTGTCCATGAACAGCATATAAAAACACCTCGATCTCGCTGTTAGACAAGCACCGTTTTTCAGCTAAAGCCAAAAGAACGTTTTCGGGAATCACACTCATACTCACACATACACACTACATACCCATGTTACCTCACATAGTTAGATTACATTGGTATCAATGTAGTATGCACTCAATATTTCGGGATAGACATTTGTTGCTCTGGGAATGCTTTCTTGGGCTTTGTCATTCTTTATCTGACGGGTGAGCGATCGCGCTGATGAGTTTATTGTACCTCACTTAGATACATTAGACCTCTTGCATAAATCAAAAATAAAGAACCCCACCCCGCATTTACTGACGCAAACGCTCCCCTCCCCGATGCTTTGGCTACGGTGTACACACAAGTCTGAAATAGTTGATTAACCAGGGTTTTACCCCACCCTAACCCTCCCCGATGCAAAGGGGAGGAAACTAGATTTTCTTGTTTCCCCCCAATGCATCGGGGGGATTAAGGGGGGTAATTCGACTTGTGTGTACACCGAGCCGATGCTTTGGGGAGGGGGTGGGGTGTTAAGGACTTTTGCATGAGTCTACTTTCTTTCTGCAACTGGCTGCACGCGCAAACCCTCTGTTTCATCAACCGTAGGAGTTGCAATGAGCGATTCTTTTCCTGTCAAACCTGATGTAATTTCTACTTCAGTACCATAATCTCGCCCAACAGCAACTTTTTGATAATGCACTGTGTTGTCTTTGCTTACAGTTGCTACCTGCGTACCTTTAGCATTAACGACTAAAACACTATCTGGCACAACAAAGGGAGGATTAGTGCGGTTAATGGCAAATTTGACATTAGCATACATCCCAGGTCGCAGCGTCGCGTCCGAATTATGCACTTCTAATTGTGTTAGCAAAGTACGAGTATTTGGATCTATGGCGTTGCTAGTACGCACTACTTTACCCGTAAACACTCGTTGCGGTAACTCTCTGACTGTAATTTGTGCTGTTTGTCCAGTCTGAAGTGACTGCGATAAACTCTGGGGAACACTCACATTTACCTTTAGATTGTCATAAGCAGCAATAGTATAAAGGCTACTATTGCTAGTGTTGGTGTTGCTAGTACTGGTGTTGCCATTACCTGCTGAAATTAAAACACCTGTATTGACATTACGTGCAGTAATCACTCCCGCGAAGGGAGCAGTGACTTTCTTATAAGACTGCAATACAGTATTACGCTGCAAGTTTGCTTGACTTGCGTATACGTTAGCTTGTGCGGCTTTGATGCTGGCATAGTCAGAACTCACAGTGTTTTGTGCTGCCTCAACATTAGCAAGATTAGCCTGATATGTAGCATACTTTGTATCTGCATCTTGTTGAGGTACTGCACCTTGCTTAACAAGAACTTGCCAGCGATCCCAGCTTTGACGTGCGATCAATAGATTAGCGCGGGCTTGCTTCAAATCAGAAATACCTTTAGCTAAATTAGCACGACTTTGAGACACATTAGCTTGGGCTTGGACTAACTCTGCATTTGCTTGCAAAACTTGCTGATCGGTGTCTGGTGAATCAATCTCTGCCAACAATTGACCGGCTCGGACGCGATCGCCAATATCTGCATACCACCGCCGTAAATACCCAGTACTGCGAGCGTAGATGGTTGTTTGATTCAGGGCGACAACACTGCCAGGTAATTCCACTTTAGTAGCACCAGTAGCGCGACGGGGAGCGATTACGTTGATTGAGGGTAGGGTGCTTGCTTCTTTGACTGCTGCTTGTAATTCTGACTTTTGGCTTAACCGGGGTAGAATACCGATGGCCAGTAAGCTACCAAAAAAAACAGTACCAATTGCAGCCCAACCAATTCCACCAATGCCGCGCCTGTGTTTTTTAGAAGTCGTTTGTTGTTCAGAATCAGGAGATGGACGATGCTGAGAATCCATAGGTAAACTGTCCTGTATTTTCTAAGAAAGCAAACATAATTCGTAATTCGTAATTCGTAATGACGCTCGAGGACTCGCTAACGCTACGCTAACGTAATTCGTAATTACCATTACGTAAGGGTTTTAGACATTTCAAATCGGTGGCTTATTTCCGCCGTGCTGTACTAGTGGTCTGTCCCATTAAATATTATGGGTTGGATAAATCTTTGAAAGCTTAAGTCTTGCATCTTCTGTACGAAAACGCCAATCTACACAAACCTGATTAATATTGCGATCTTACGTATTATTTACGAGGTATGAGGGCTATGGAGCTTATTTTGTCTACGTTTTAGCTTTCATGTCGCCCCCTCACCATCGTTGTAGAATTAGTATAGAACAAAACCCAGCAAAATAAATGGGACAGACCACTAGCAGAAATACTAAAGTTCAGCAGTCAGTGGTTTAACAATCAACATCAGAGGTTTTATCTGTGAAACGTCTAATTCAATTTCCCTTAGAAGACGGTAGCTACATCTTAGTAGAAGTAGATAAACCAGAGTCTGAAGATAGCATAGGAAGAATTGGCCGCCAAGAGGATCTATTGCAGAAGGCAGAACAAACCTTTGAGACAGCTTTGGAAGGAATCAAACCCATAGCCAACACTATCATTAATAAGCTTCGTACCTTAAATCAGCCAGCCGATGAAGTAGAAGTAAAGTTTGGTATCAAAATGAACGCTGAAGCTGGGGCGATTATTGCCAGTGCTAGTATTGAGGGAAACTACGAAATCACCCTTAAATGGAAACCAAAGTCAGTATAGATGCCAACAGGATTTGAAACAGCAATTGTCCGAATTCGCAAGTCTAACGGAGTAGTTGTCGGTGCTGGCTTTCTAGTATCTCAAAACTATGTTATCACTTGCGCCCATGTGGTTGCTGATGCACTAGAAATTTCCTGGGACACTCAAAAAAGACCTACTGAAGTTGTGTATCTAGACTTTCCTCTCATCGCCTCAGAAGAAAGTTTAACTGGAAGAGTAGTTTTTTGGCGGCCAGTTCCGCCGAAAGGTTCTACCTCAGTTAATGGTAAAGAAGACATTGCTGGATTGGAATTAAATGGTACTGTTCCAAAAACCGCGCAACCCGTAGATTTAATAATAGAAGAAGATTTACGCGGCCATTCCTTTAGGACTTTTGGGTTTCCGGCTGGACATGATGACGGGTTAGAAGCGACTGGTGTAATACGCGGACGCCAAGGGACTGGCTGGATACAAATAGAAGATATTAAAGAAACAGGAGTGCGTTTAGAACCTGGTTTCAGTGGTGCGCCTATTTGGGATCAACACCTAAATGGCGTAGTCGGGATGGCTGTAGCAGCCGACCAAAAGCGTCCAGAAGCCAAAGTTGCTTTTATGATCCCAATAAAAGTAATAGCAACCGCTTGGACTGAACTGACTATTCCGCCACTAATTCTGACCCCGAATAAACGCTTTCGATATTGGCGTAACCGTCCTTGGATATTAGCTAGTATTGCTTTACTTCCTGTCTTGGGAGGTGTATTTATTGTTATGCAAAATCATGCAACGCCCTCAAACAACTATCAGTGTAAAACTATGTCTCAAACACAGGAAACAGTCAATAAAATTGTCATTGCTAATTTCTACAATACTGGTGTTGATGCAAAAAATATTTTGCGAACAGAAGATCGATTATTTGAAATCCTTAAAAAGGATGCTCAAAATGCAGATTCAGTCGAGGTTTGTCTTGCTAATGAAACAGTTCATAACCCATTAGAAGCCCAAACTCTAGGAAAGAACCTAAACGCGACAATAGTTATTTGGGGAGGCCGCGATAGCATATTGTTTGAGGTTAAATTAGAGGGAATAAAAGAAAAGATTCCATATCTAAATGCGTTATCATTTCCTTCAAGCAACGCTTCAGAATATAATTTACAGACCCAGGATATTCCAGGTTTGATAAGTGTAATGACTGCTTTTGGGTTGAGCATGAGTTATTACTTGAACCACCAAATTCCTAAAGCTCGTGACATACTCACAGACGCATTAGCAACTGCGGATCAGAGAAAGCTTGGTAAAAACAATGAGGAGAATGCCGAAAGATTAGCAGAAGCTTATTATTTGTTGGGTTCTATGTTTGAGGTAAATATTGATGATTCTAACTGTGCAAAGACTTTCGAGGCTTGTCAAAAAGCTTTGAATGCTTATGAAAAAGCTTCTGAATATAATGTTAAACCATACCAAAACCTTTTAAATAAAGGCATACTCTACGAAAAATTAAAGCTACCAGATAAAGCTATAGAAGCTTACAAAACAATAATCGATTATGAACCTGAATCAAATTCTGCTGTAGTAGCGCGTGCTTACCGCGCAGATGTTTTATTAAGTAAAGGGGAAAAAGAAGAAGCCATAAAAGATTTAGACATTGTTTGTCAACGAAAACCTGCAAATCTTGAGTATCGTCATTTTTTAGGTTTAGCCCAATTACAAACAGGAAGACTGGAAAAAGCTAAGGAAACATATCAGTATGTCAATATCTACGTAGATTCAGATAAAGAATTGAAAGATGAGATCATAGAGGATTTAAACACCCTTGCTAAAGGCACAAAAAATCCAGATATCACAAAAGCAATACATGAAATTATTTCTACTCTATAAAATATCATCAGGAGGCGAAGTTCGCTTCGGTCCTTCAACTTCACATGGTTTATCAGTGGAATTTTTACAACAACGTGACTCTCCACGATAAGGACCATCAGGACAAATTACACAGGTGCATTGTTTCTTTTTTAGACGTGATTGGAAATTTGTGTTCTGAGAAATGTTTGATGTAATTTCTTCAAGAGAAACTTCAGTGATTAAAGGCTCCTGGCTTGGGTGGCTAGATATTAGGTTAACTTCCATAAATCTTCCTTTGTACCTGATTTTAATTAGGTATGGAATAATACAATTATGAGTATTGCTCGTATTATGACATAACTAAAAACCTTAAGAGTAGGCAATTTTTCGGGAATTTATCTTGAATTTATGATGATAAGCTAATCGGCATTTAAGTTGTATAAAGGCAGGGCTGAAGCCCTTACTACAAGCGAATCATTCTGGAAAAATGAATGACGACTAGCAGCTTATAGCCTAAAATGCGATCACACCCCTAACCCCTAAATTTAACCCTCGTCGTCCGTCGTTCTGACTGCCCACAACATCTAAGTTTACTAGTCTTAGTAACTGTGAGTACAGTATTTATTAGGTCTAATAAATGAAGCTTTGTGATGTAAAGTCAGATTCATTGAGTTAGCACTTATAAGACTAGCGTAGCGATCGCACCCCATTCTTCATCCCCATTAATACAAATGTTCTATCTTCCTACTTATCAACCCCACCATCCATACACTACCAGCATTCTGTAAAATTCATCCCAAAGAATCAGATGATCCCCCTTACCTGTGGTGG
>NZ_JABXKI010000338.1 GCF_017115095.1 Nostoc sp. NMS4
TTGTTCATCCTCATACCTTGCCCATGCCATTAATAGTAGCTTCAATCCATCTAATGAGTTGATCAACCGAGAACGTAAAGTATCTATATCGGCTTTATCTACATCCTCCTCTAAGATTTCTACTAAATTTTGATAAGCCGGATGATTGGTATTCAAAGTAACAATAATTGCTCCGCCTCTGGGTTTAACAGAGAAAAAAGCAGAAGTATCAAGAGGGGCTTCGACAAAGGTATATTTTAAGCCATCATCTACTGTAGTTGCTGCCAATAATTCCGCTTGTACTTCAGTCACTCCCTCTTCTTTTAAAGTTTCTTTAATGACTTGTTTTCGTTCTTCTTTTGGCAATTCTTCATCTGCATCACTTTTACCTTTATGTCCCTGTGATTGACGTTCTTGAGTAACAGCAGTGGCTACTTTTTCAGGTTTGTAAGGGTCATGGCGTTTTTCAGTGGTACGAGTGCCTTTTGTTTGTGCTTGCAGCAAACGACGAATAATTTTAAGTTGATTGCTAATTTTATCAGCAATAATTAAAAGTGAACTTTTTGGGTCTTCTTCTTCCTCAAGTTCTTCTTTTATTTGAGTAATAGTTTTTCCATCCTCTAGTAAAGACTCAATATCAAATTTTAAAAGTTCACTAAAATTCCGGGCTGATTGTTTATTATTGGTGACTCCAAAAATATCATCAAGAGATGGTGGAAATTCTACTTCTACTCCCCACCATCTTTCTCTAGGATCAGAAGCATTCACGACTACTGTATCTAATTCTAATTCTCTTCCTGCACGCACAACAGAAATTCCCACATTTTTGGCTGCGTGTTGTCCGTGTGGTAAACTGCCGGGATTTTTTCCAGGTTCGGCTTGACGGGCTTCTTCTTTAGCGTAGGAAAAACGCACTTTTACATCATGTTCTTTGTCTTTAAAATTAATTTTATAAGTGGCTTCATAAGATGTATCTCCTTCCCAAGGTCGGAACATTGCTTGATTATCAAATGGTGCTGGGCAGGAAGTTTTTTCTATTAGATAACCTGGGTCGTTGGGTAGAGCATATTTTTCTACAATCAGGTTATATAAAGCCTCTAAATCAAATGCTACCATGCGGATTTTGACTTCACCACTATGCAGAAATTTGCGATACATTCTCCCAATCACAAATTCGGAGTTATCAATAATCGCTTTTCCGGTTCGCCAAATACAACGGTCGATTTTTGACCACACTACTAATGTGCCACTGTCACCAAATTTTTGACCGATGTTTCTCCAAATCATCGGAATTGGTTGAACGTTAGGTTCGGGTACTTCGGTCAGCCGCCGATTTTTGATTTCATCTAAATCAAGGTAAGTGTGAAGTACATTTTCTAGACCATTTTGCCATGACCACACATCAACTCTTTGACATTGAGAAATAGAGGACGAGGGTAAACCCATGCCAAAACGTCCAATTCCGGTATGTTTATCTTCATCTAAATGAGTACCATTGCCAAATTGCAGGGCTAGACGTAAAACATTAGCATCCATACCACGACCATTATCTAATACTGCGATTTGTTCAATGCGCGATCGCTTCCTCCCCTCTACTTGTTGTTTTCGTTCACCACACAGTAACTCTACTTGGGATGCACCGGCTTGAATGGCATTATCCATTAATTCGGCGATAGCATAAGCGGCGTTTTTATAACCGTTATCGCGCATTGCTTGCACTGCCAGGTGAGTTGGCACGATATCATGGGCGTTAGCATTCATGGGTTTTTCCTCCAAACGTCTTCCCAATTGTGAAAGGCTGATGCAACTGAACCAAAACCGGGGAGTTGGCTATCGACAACCGTGACAATTTCGGCGATCGCATTTCCCCCAGCTTTGAGTCCGCGAATGGCGCGTCCTACCATTTGGCTGTAGAGGACAAGGGATTTGGTAGGACGGGCGATTACGGCGGCGCTGGTTTTGGGCGCATCGAATCCAGTGGTTAAAACGCCGTAGTTACATAAAATCTTGGTTTGGGGCTGTTCGTCTTTAAAACTTTGAATCAGCCTTTCTCTCTCTGATTTGGGGGTATCACCTGTAACAGCATCAGTATTAAATCCTCTGAAACGCAATATTGAAGCGATGAGTCTAGCGTGTTCAACGGAGGTATTAAAAACGATAATCCGTTGATGATGTTGGGCTAGTGCTTCTAGTTCTAGGATGATGCGGAGGTTGCGTTGTTCGTCTGCTGCTAACCGATTGAGGATATATTGGGGGATGTCTAATTCTGTATTAATCCGATTCAGGTCTTGGGGAGTTAGTTCAATACCTGTTTCGTAAAATAAGGAACGATAGTTAACTTTAGCGAGGTATTGGCGATCGACGAGATAATCAATGGGGTTGTCATAACCTGGGATTTCTAAAGTAACTTTCTGTTGGGCGAAGAATTTTGCTAGTTGTGCATCGGTGTTAATATCTGCCCAAGTCCTTCCCGGTGTGGCGGTTAAACCTAATAAGGCGGTTTTTTCGTAGGGGATGACTAAAGCATCTAAGACGAGTTTATAGGTTTCGGCAACTGCTTGATGGGCTTCGTCGATAATTACCAATGAACAACGCACACCCAGTTGATTAATAAAGCGAATACTCTTTTTGGCGGCGTGATAGACTTTCGCTAATCCTGCTACGACTAAGCCATCTTGCGCTTGTGCTAAGTCTAACTCATGGTTGCCCCAGAAGCGGTAAGTGGTGGTGGTGCGTTAGCGAAGCTTAACGAAGTTATCGCCTAAACTGTCCCAGGCTTTTTGAAATTCTATAACTGCTTGTTCACAAAGTTCTTCACTATATGCCAACCAAATTATTAAGGTTGGTTCATTCTTTCTTAGGCGTAAACCCAATTAGGGCTAAAACCTTGTATAGTTGCTAAAGAAATTAAAGGTAGAGTTGTTATTTTATAAGCCTTGCTCAAAACCTCTAAATTTAGTAAATCATCAGCTTGACTAACTTTTAATTCAGATACAAATGACTCAGTATATTTTAACCATTGATTTTTAGATATATTTTCATAGGAAATAGTTAAACCGCGATGTTGCAATTCTACAAAAGCATGAAAATATTCTTCGGATGGTAAATTGTTAGATTTAGAAGAATTAACAGATTTTGTAGTTGGAATTAAATTCCATAGTTGATTATGAGCTACAAAAGACCAAGGCAGATAATGATCTAATGAAATTTCATTCTTATTTAAGATAACCTTAGAATAAATACATTCAATATCTTGATATTCTAAAACAGTTTTCCAATATTTCTTCTGCTCTGGTAAAGAATCCCTTTCTTGTGGCATAAATAATTTATTAACCACATTAGGAGTACTGGGGTTTCTTTGCTGCATATAATTCAACCATTCCCAAGAAGCCCACCCCCTAACTATTGTGTAGTTTTCCTCTAAATATTGAATCCAATCGGGATGTAAAATAATAGCGTTACAATTTTTCTGATCTTCAGCGTTAAAGTAATATAAGGGCTTTTTTGTATCAAATTGATTGTTAGCCAAACTAATAATAGTAGGGTTAACATCATAATCTTTTAATCCTCTCGTTTCTTGAGAAAAGAAAGGACGAATTAAACGATAAGATACATAGCCATTAATAGAAATAACAATATCATCAATATTTTGATTATTAATAGAGGTACGCAAAAGTTTTTTATCTGTATCTCTAAACTTTAAAATTGGTTCTGTAATTTCTAGCTGAAGAGCATCTAATTTATTAGCAATTTGGTCTTGCTTACCAAAAGATAGTTTAAAATAATTGTGGGGATACCAAGCATTAGCTAACATCTCAACAATTATTTCCCGAAAGCTAATAGGCGATAAAGTATCAAAATTCCTTCTTTTTAGAATGTCTAATATTGATAAGAAATAAAGGTATTTATAAGAGTTAGTTATATTATTAAATATTTGAGATAAAACTGTAACATTAACTTTATCTGAAAGTGGTAAATCCCGACTTATGATTTGATTTTTAAATAAGATTAAATCTCCTAAATATACTTGAATGAAATCATTGGCGGCTGATTGATTAATCTTATTTAACGCCTTGACAATTTCTGCAACAGTTTCAGCAGTGGGGTCAATTTTTTCATGATACCAACGGAAGACAATCGGACGCTCAACACCTAAACCTATCGCCAGTTGGCTTTGGCTGATGTTGTAAGACTCTAAAACCTGTTTGAGTGCTTGTCCTGCTTTTCCCATGATTTCCATTATCAATAGAACCATTCCGCAATCCAGCTTCTACCGATGAAATATGCGACTGTATTCTCAAATTACTAGAAGTCAAAGCTCTTTTACGCCGAGAAGCTAAAGCCAATAAAACTAAACTTCAGGATTCAGAAATTCCCAAATTGTGGGTTCTGACTCCAACGGTATCTGAAACTAGATTGTCTAGTTTTGGAACTCTTGAAAAAGACAGTTGGTTATCAGGAGTACATTTTCTCCCAGATGCTTTGCGGACAGCAATTGTAGCGATACATCAATTACCACAGATACCGGAAACGTTATGGTTAAGGCTTTTGGGTAGGGGAAGCGTGCAGTCGCAAGCGATTATCGAGTTGCAAGCGTTACCATTAAATCACCCATACCAAAAAGCAACCCTGGAATTAGTTTACAACTTGCGCGAAAACTTGAGAGTAAATCAAGAATTAGAAACAGATGATCGGGAGTTAGTTATGCGATTAGAACCACTTTATCAAAGAGACAGAGAACAAGCTAAACAAGAGGGAAGACAGGAAGGAAGACAAGAGGGAAGAAAAGAGGGAAGACAGGAAGGAGAACAACATTTAATTATACGTCTGCTCAATCGCCGTGTTGGGGAAATTAATGAATCATTAATCGAGCGAATTAAAAGTTTATCGATTGAACAATTAGAAAATCTAGGAGAAGTATTACTAGACTTTTCTAATGTTGCTGATTTAGAAGTTTGGTTAAACCAACAACAAGGATAAAAGTGTAAGTAATTGGTGCGATCGCGCGGGAACGTCCGCGCATAGGCGATCGCACCATTAAATCATCCATACCAAAAAGCAACCCTGGAATTAGTTTACAACTTGCGCGAAAACTTGAGAGTAAATCAAGAATTAGAAACAGATGATCGGGAGTTAGTTATGCGATTAGAACCACTTTATCAAAGAGATAGGGAACAAGCTAAACAAGAGGGAAGACAGGAAGGAGAACAACATTTAATTATACGTCAAATCAATCGCCGTGTTGGGGAAATTAATGAATCATTAATCGAGCGAATTAAAGGTTTATCGATTGAACAATTAGAAAATCTAGGAGAAGCATTACTAGACTTTTCTAATCTTGCTGACTTAGAAATTTGGTTAAACCAACAATAAGGATAAATAATCATCAGTAGATTAAGAAATTCCAACACTCAATTTTTATCAATATCGTCAATCAGTCTCCCTAACTTTTTCAAAATCATTAGCACATCATATAGCTCATTCTGTAAAGGTAAAAGGGAAAAAATACGAGAGATATCATATTGAGCCGTTTCCTGACGATTTAGCTTGAGAAAAAAGAACTCTCCCCCATTCGTTGCTATACCAAATACAGATTTTTCTGAATTAGGATTAGACATCATATAAGCTAATATTTGAGGAATCGCCATATCAAGGTTAATTGCTGTTCCCTTAGATTCCAAAGCTGCAATCCATAACCCCTTTGACACCACTAAAAAATCAATTCTTCCGCGCAAAATTTCCTCAGATATTTCATCCATCGCTACTGATGCACTCACTTCAACAGCAACTTCTCCTTGCATCTGAAAAGGAGGATCATAAAAACCTGCTAACTCCAGTAAGGGCGATAAAACCACTAGGTTAACTAACCCTTCTGCTAAATTTCCATTGGCTCGATGATAGCGGTATCTAGCTCTGATTCTATCTAATACCGTCTTTTCTGCATCAGTTAAATCAACTAAATTTTCCCTCGATTCTGGGAAAAAATCAACATCATCAGTACGAACTAAATTAAATTGCTTTTCTGCTTCGCTAATTGTCGTAATTATTTTAGTAATTGCTGTTTGTGTCATCTTAATGTATTAAAAAACTAAAATTACAAATAGGTTTTCTTTCCCGATCATAATGCTTGTTTTAACCGAAGTTCTTCCCCTTGATATTCTCATCAGATTGCTTTTCTTCAATTTTAGTAACCGTCTCTGGCAAATCAGCATTTAAAATCCGTTCGCTCAACTTTGCTAAAATCGCTTGTCGTAACTGCTGATCGTCAGGTAATTTAGCCAAAAATTCGTCAACAATCTTTTCAACCTGCGACTCTCTCCCATGATCTACCCATAGCATTCGATTGATTTCTTGACCATCTGGACGAGTCATGGTAATCCGTCTGGCTTCAAAACCTTCCCCTTTGGCGGCAACTTCCTTTTGCAAAGCTTCGAGATTTATAAACCGTCGCACCAAATCCGCTAACTTCATTTCAAATGCGATCGCATCATCATCAGTCCATGATTCAGCAGGTTTATCCGCCACAATCATCACCAAAGCTTCCAACCACTGAGAATCACTCTTCGTTTCATCCGATGCTGCCCGAATAAAGCGTTTTAGTAGAGGTTCGATACATTTTCCCGCTAAATAATTCGCCCTTACCCGCAAATCTTCTCTGAGTTTTGTTTCCTGACTTCTCACCCCAAAGCCTTCATAAATCAGTTTTTGACAATCACTCAATAAGCGATCGTAAGCTGTATGAATCTCTCTGAGGGCATGAACTAACTTAGTGCGTAAAATTTTCGCAGTAATCCCATCATCCCCGGCTTCAGTGCCGATAGAGGGTAAATTACAAGCTTCTGGTAAAGCTTTAAACAGCAATTCATCAGGTTCAATAGTAGTTTTTAATGCCTTTAAAATGGCTCTTGGTTCATCTGCCAAGCGTCGGGTTTGTTGAGTATATTTAGGCAGTTTATGAACAAATTGATAAAGAGGAGTAACTACCGTTAACAGAGTGGCATTCCGAACTTTACCTAATTTTTTTAACTGAGGATTGCGTAAAATTGCTTCTAATTCTTTGAAAACTTCTGCCCTTAATCCGATTACTGCAAAATACTTAACTGCAAACCGTTCAGGATATTTAACTAATAATTCAAAATGTTCTGTTCCTAATACAGGAATAAATGTACCGTCTTGGTAAAGTCCCAAATCATCAGCGTGATACAACAGTACCGCCGCTAAAATCACCGGTACTGCACCTTGTTTCACACCGTAGGGGGGTATTGCTAAATGTTGATAAAGTAAATTAAAAGTTTGGCTTGTTTCTGTTGCTGCTAAACAAAAATCCTCAACTGCTTCCCACAGAGAATTCAAACCCGAATTTTCTGATGGTGGGTAAAAATCCCAATAATCATCTTCTTGGCGATAAATCCCTGTTTCTTCTAACAGAGAATAATACATACTAACTTCAGGTCCATAACCTTCTAAAGCTAATCTCTCTTCATTTTGATGTTCCAACATTGCCTGAATCAATTCTCGTCTAGCTTTCGCCCCTTGAGAGGTTAAATCTCGACGGTTAATTAATTCATTCCACAAAATTGGACTGCGATGATAAACGCGATCGCAAATATCAGAAAGCTTACTATTCAAGTCAGTAATGTTATTGAGTGTTTCGACTTGCCCTTGAATCCAAGATTGCTGATTTACACCTATACTAAATGACTGATTGAGAGTTTCGTCTAAAAATTCTTCAGCTTCTTGTAAGCGATAATTTACTTCTTTTCTCGCTACTCCATCAGTCTGTAACTCTTTGGCTGTTTTTTTGATGTTATTTAAAGCCACAAATTCTAGAGTACGAATTTGCAAAATATCTAAATTAGCTGCACTCAAAATAACTAATGGTTTACCATCGCTAGTTGTAGAAGGAACAGAACTAGAAATTTGTTCATCTAGCCAATACCCAACAAAACCATCTGCATCCACACTACTACAACGTAACTCATTCAAATTTTGGGAATTATCTAAATAATGCCGTTCAAAATAACGTAAAGTTCCCGTCTGATAACTGTGACGTTGGGCTACTATTGGTCTTAAAGGACGCTGGAGAGATAATAGTTTAACTAAAGGCGATCGCTCTTGTTCTATATATGTACTTAACTCACTATCAACATTAAAATCAGAACCTTCCCAAATCCGCAATTCATCCAATAGACGACGATGAGTAATTAGATTCTGTTTTAGTAGTTTATCAATAATTTGTTGCCAATAATTAATCTGTGCTTCTGAGGGGCGATCGCACATTGCTAAAGATACTAAAGTTCTTGTCGCCCTCATCGAACCTGTAACTGTAATCAGGTTCAAAATTCCAATGGTTTTTAGTACCCTCAAACTATCTTCTTCTAAACGTTTAGCATCATTAATTAAATCTTGAATTTCTACCCATCTTTGCAAATTAGAGCGAGAAGCTAAACCCATTCCCGCAGCTTCAATAAAATAGTCATAAACTCGATCTAACTTCAGACTTGGTAAGTTATTATCTTTAACTGTTACTTCTTCTAAGAAATTACGAAATGATAAAGGCTCACTACTCGTTAAAAATGTGAATAAAGAACGATCATTTTGAGCATATCGTTGACAGAGAGTTGGTAAAACCAACGCAGATAAGGGATGTAGCGGATAAACTTTTTTTATAACTCGATCGGTTATTTCTTCATCTACAATTATTGATTCTAAATATTTGCTCCACTCCTCAGAGTCACTACGAATAGCACAGCTGATATTGTCTGCTGCCGACGAATCAATCGCTTCTCCAATTAAACTCATCATTTGTCCAGATGATTCAGTAAAAGCAATATCCTCAAACCGTCCTTGAATTTTTGCCCATTCATTTTTTTGAACAGTTGCTAATCTTTGACTATATTCTGCAAATGCTTGATGTAATATGCCTAAAATGTAAATAGGAGTTTTGCTATCTTTTGGTAATTCAGCTAATTGTTGTAAAAGATATAAATCCTCAGCACCTTGAGCATGAGCAGCATACTCTAAATTCTTGCCCAGTTCATCAATAACCAGAAAAATGCCAGTTTTCGACTCCTTGGCAACTTCTAACACCAAATTAGGAATCTGTTTACTATCAACTTTTCCCCCATCATTAATTTCTGCTTCTAAATCTACCAACTGACGAACAACATTGATTTTATTTTTTTGGGTAGCAGTCCAAAAAGTATCAACACCTGTTAATAAAGCTCTGATAATTGTATGACTAATCGGTTCTCTTTGTCCCGTAGCCACAGCCCTCATTAATCCTACCGAGTTAATTTTGTCTGGAATTAATTGATAAATATCACTATCTTTACCTAATTTTTCTTCAGCTATTGATAAAGCTTTTATATGCATTTTGTTTTGACTATTAGCACATAGCGAAATTAAATAATGAGCAAAAGCAGATTTCCCAGTACCATAAACACTGGTTAATGTCCAAGCTCTATTTCCTTCATCAGAATTAAAACTATTTAAGATCCGTGATAGAGAATCAATTGCTCTTTTAGTCAGAACATAACCCTCTAAAGCTTCCACACTATCTAAATCTCTTTCTAGGTTAATAGAACGAGAATAGCGGCGCTGGAGACTGAAATAATGGGATAGCTTTTTACTAGTCATAACTTCCTTCATTCTTATTTAAACTTATAATATTTATCTAGAATTGCTTCTGCTAATATCTCTGGTTTTTCCGGGAAAGATAACTGAATTAATCCGGCGGTGTCGGAAAGAATTATCGTATCAAATTCTTTAGAAACTGTCTCAATAGCTGCACATAAAATACTTTCCGTCAGTTTAAAGACCATCCCTGGACTACCTTCATCATAAAGTAAACTGGGAATATTAATAGTCTCTCTTCCCTGACTTGCCCAACTAGCATATTCTAAACAAGTAGCAACTATAATTGGTGCAGGTAAATTCGCTTTTGCACCAATTTTAAACTGATAATTTTTCCCAAAATGACGGATTAAGCCCAGTTCGTTAAAAGGACAATCAATAGAATCTTCAATTGGGCTATTTTCTCTACTAAAATCTTGTGTTGCATACATTCTTAAAATACAATTTATATCTTTGATAAAAGAAGATTCAGCAATAGTTTTATTGAAATTATTTATATAATCTTTCAACCCCACCAAAATATCTTCTTTGGTAAAATCCAAATCTCGAAAAACATTAAAAATATAATACCAAGCAGCCGCTTCACAAGTTGGTTTTAATAAATTCCAATGTAATAACCATAATGATGCCGGATCTTCTAAATAAGCATCCCATCCATTATTTCCTAAAAGTTTTTCTCCAAATCTTGTTGGTAAATTATTTTTATCAATAATTTTGAATGCACTAGACCAATAACGAATAGCACGTACCATATTTTTACCAACACCTAGACGTACAGGAGCATCATCCTGTGAGAAGATATCTGGATTTTTTTTAGCTGTATCAAATCCTTTTTTCAACCAACCAAAACGAGGGTGAAAAGTTTCATGGTTGGCAAATACAGGATTTACTGTATTCTCAATATGTTTTAAGTTCTGACTAGTTTAGATCATCATAAAATGGAAATACAATAACAATCACTGTGTTTATTATGGCTGAAAGGAGACATATTTTAGTTAATTATGAGCATTTAAAGCTTGACAGGTTTTTACCTTTTTTATACATTTATGCTTGTAAGCCTGATATTTGAAAATATTAAATGTGGCTTCTTCTATTTGATGGAGAAACCTCTGTTTTGATCGACTTCAAAAATTAAATATCATTTTGGTGTTATTACAAGTGTTATACAAAAAAGGAAGCTGACAATACTTAATGATATAAAAGGGCAAAAAATGCAGTGATGTTTAGTATAGGCTCCATCTACACAAAAGATTCACTATTTTAATCTGTTTCAGTGTATTTTATGTATAAAAATTAGGTTAATCTCGCATAAGAGGTTTAAGTTGTGTCATTTGAACTTGAAGATATTCTGGAGGATGCCCGTTCAATTTGTCCTTTCTTTCCAGAAGTTTTAGGACATGATGGACTCCAGCAGATCGCCAATTGGCTGAATGACTGTACACAATCGACAACTCAAACCCTTATGTATATTTAAAGCCAGCAGCGGGATTTGAACTCGCGACCTTCCGATTACAAGTCGGATGCACTACCACTGTGCTATGCTGGCAAGTCTGACAGTTACTTTTAATTAGCAACCACGATTCATCATTGTACCATAATTATTTTATTTGTCTAGCTGTAAATTCTAAAAAATATCAGTCTCGCCAGAAATAAGGCTAAAAGACTAGAGATTTTGGTAAGATCGCGGCTTTTATACGCCTAGATGGTTGTCCAATTGTGATGAAACAGAAACAAATCTGCGATCGCAATCACTGATAAAGTTGATAAATTAATATTTATACCAAAAGCTCACTCAAATCCTAAAGTGAACGCGAAAATATCTGGTCAGTTTTAAAACTGTATTTTCTTGGCACGGTTGAATAAAGGAACAGAAATATATAATTATTTTTTACAGATTACAAGCATGGCAGCATTGCTCGGACGAGATTTATTAAGTCTAGCGGATATCAGTCCTACGGAACTTCAAGAACTTTTGGAATTGGCAACTCAACTTAAATCACAACAACTGAAGTTGCAGTGTAATAAAGTTTTGGGGTTGTTGTTTTCCAAAGCTTCAACTCGCACGCGGGTAAGTTTTACTGTGGCGATGTATCAGCTTGGTGGACAGGTAATCGATCTTAACCCAAATGTGACTCAAGTTAGTCGCGGGGAACCTTTGCAAGATACGGCGCGGGTGTTGGATAGATATCTGGATATTTTGGCAATTCGCACTTTTGCCCAACAGGATTTGGAAGCTTTTGCTCACTATGCCAAGATTCCGGTAATTAATGCGCTTACCGATGCAGAACATCCCTGTCAGATATTAGCGGATTTATTGACGATTCAAGAAAGTTTTGGCACTCTGGCTGGGTTAACTTTAACCTACGTGGGTGATGGGAATAATGTCGCTAATTCTCTGATGTTGGGCTGTGCTTTGGTGGGAATGAATGTCAGGATTGCTACCCCTAGCGGATATGAGCCAGATTCTCAGATTGTAGAACAAGCAAGAGCGATCGCTAATAATAAAAGTGAAGTCTTGCTCACTCACGATCCAGAATTAGCTGCTAAGGGTTCTGCTGTACTTTACACTGATGTTTGGGCAAGTATGGGGCAAGAAGCAGAAGCGGATAACCGGATGCCAATTTTCGAGCCTTACCAAATTTCTGAGCAGCTATTGAGTCTTGCTGAACCAGAGGCAATTGTTTTACACTGTTTACCAGCCCATCGTGGTGAAGAAATTACTGAAGCAGTTATTGAAGGTTCTCAATCAAAAGTTTGGGAACAGGCAGAAAATCGCTTGCACGCTCAAAAAGCTTTGCTTGCTAGTATCTTAGGGGCGGAGTGAAAGGAGTTAGGAGAGACGCGATGAATCGCGTCTGTACAAGAGTTAGGAGTCAAAATAGTTATTGTGTGATTGACTCCTGACTACTTGCTGGTAAAAATTTCAAATAAATGGGTAAGAGAAAATAAAATATTCTTGCTTTTGCCTTTTATATTTTTATTTTTCTCTTGCTTATGGGGAGTTTTTTGTAGTACTAATGTTCTAGAGACATTTATAATTACTTCCCACAAATTTATGGAACGTTTAACAGAAGCTCAACAAGAACTTTACGAATGGTTGGCAGAATACATCAGAACGCACCAGCATTCGCCTTCGATTCGGCAAATGATGCAAGCGATGAACCTGAAGTCACCAGCACCAATTCAAAGTCGTTTAGAGCATTTACGGACTAAGGGATATATAGAATGGACTGAAGGCCAAGCGCGAACAATTCGGATTTTGCGTCCTGTGAAGCAAGGTGTACCAATTTTGGGGACGATCGCGGCTGGTGGTTTAATAGAACCATTTACTGATGCTGTAGATCATTTAGACTTTTCTAATTTCGATTTACCTCCCCAAACTTACGCTTTGCGGGTAGCTGGCGATAGCATGATTGAAGATTTAATTACTGATGGCGATGTGGTATTTCTGCGTCCAGTAGCAGAACCAAATCATTTAAAAAACGGCACCATCGTCGCCGCTAGAGTTGATGGATTTGGTACAACATTAAAACGTTTTTATCGTCAAGGCGATCGCGTTACCCTCAAACCTGCTAATCCTAAGTACAATCCCATTGAAGTCAGCGCCATGCAAGTACAGGTACAAGGTTCACTCATAGGTGTTTGGCGAGGTTACAACTGAATTTGGGAATGGGGAAGCAAAAATTTTAGATTTTAGATTGAAATTTAATCCAAAATCCTCAATCCAAAATCCAAAATTGAATTGCCCAATAATTAAGGTTCATGACTACCTTTGTGCTTAACATTTTATGTACCTGACGCAAAATTCAGTGCAGCAAGAACTGCCCACTTTCCGGTTGAAATTACCAATTGCAAGGGAAAGTAAGGGCAGTTATTACACGCAACCATTACCAGGATGCCCAAGAATGCCTGTGTCTCTGCAATTGCGGCAATATCAGCAAGAAGCGATCGCTAGCTGGTTTAGTAACAATGGTAGAGGGACGCTGAAAATGGCTACTGGTAGTGGTAAAACTATTACCGCATTAGCGATCGCTTGTGAACTCTACCGACAGATTAATTTACAAGTATTGTTGGTGGTATGTCCCTATCGCCATCTTGTCACCCAATGGGCGCGAGAATGTGAAAAATTTAATTTGCAACCCATTTTAGCTTTTGAGAATTTACGCACTTGGCAAAGCGAACTTTCTGGGCAAATTTATAATCTGCGTTCTGGTTCTCAACGATTTGTCACGGTGATTACTACGAACTCCACTTTAATTGGCGATGGGTTTCAATCTCAACTCAAATACTTTCCTGCAAAAACTCTAATTATTGGGGATGAGGCGCATAATTTAGGCGCACCCAAATTAGAAGAAAGTTTACCGCGTAGTGTTGGGTTGAGATTGGCTTTATCTGCCACACCGGAAAGATATTTTGATGATTTTGGTACACAATCTCTATTTGATTATTTTGGGACAGTGCTGCAACCAGAGTTTACTTTAAGGGATGCGATCGCTCAAGGGGCTTTGGTACATTATCTATATTATCCGGTGTTGGTGGAGTTAACTGAAGCCGAAAGTATTGCCTATTTAAAGTTAACTAAAAGAATTGGGCGATCGCTATTATATAGAGAACGAGAAAATGGACAAGCGGGGAATTTTGAAGACAATGAAGATTTAAAGCCGTTATTGATGCAACGAGCAAGATTAATTGGTGCAGCCGAAAATAAATTAACTGCTTTGCGGGATTTAATGACAACTCGCCGCGAAACTACTCACACACTTTTTTATTGTAGTGATGGTTCCCAAGATGCGGGACAACGTTCATCTCTACGCCAACTTAAAGCTGTTGCGAAAATTTTGGGGGTGGATTTGGGGTATAAAGTAAGCACCTATACAGCCCAAACAACTTTACAAGAAAGAGAGGTGTTACGCCGTCAATTTGAAAGTGGAGAATTACAGGGTTTAGTCGCAATTCGTTGTTTAGATGAAGGTGTGGATATTCCGGCAATTCAAACTGCGGTGATTTTATCAAGTTCTGGTAATCCCCGCCAATTTATCCAACGACGAGGGCGAGTTTTACGTCCTCATCCAGCTAAGGAACGCGCAACAATATTTGACATGATTGTTTTGCCACCAGATTTAGATAGAGAAACTATAGAAGTTGAGCGAAATCTGTTAAAAAAAGAATTGCGCCGCTTTGTCGAATTTGCCGATTTAGCTGATAATGCGGGCGTTGCCAGAATGAAGTTACTTGATTTACAAAAACGATATGGTCTATTAGATATTTGATGATGAATTAGAGAAAGTTGTATTTTTTTGTAAAAATTTTTCGAGTTTTGAAAAAAGAAGCATTAAGTATGAAATAATAAGATTATGAGTTCGATAATAATCGGGTGTAGCTTGCGTTAAAAATTTCACTTACATCCCATTATGATCTAGATTGGTTAATATAAATAATAACAGAAACCGATTCAATAATAAAGTGTTTTTTCCCAGAAAATTATAAATTTCCAAAAATAGTTTTTGCCAAATTAAAGATCAGGCTAACAGTGGCTTTACGGAGGCCATTTCAGCACTAGAGAAAGTTAAAATAGAGAAAAAGTATATTTAAAAACCGAAGATGTCACAAGAGGCGAATATCGATGATGTGCAAGAGCCAATAACCAGCGCCCCACCGGAAGTACGGCGAATTATTGAGCGCGTATGGAAGTTAGAAAAAGGCAGGTTAGATAAAAAGATTAACAGCCATATAAATGATAATATTTTGGACATTGTGAAGGAAGAGGTGCAATGAAGCTGACTTCAATTAAGCTCTGCAACTTTCGTTCCTTTTATGGTACGACACCAGAGATGATTCTGGCTGGTGGTGATGTTCATAACACGACGATTATTCATGGTAATAATGGCTCTGGAAAAACCAGTTTACTAAATGCCTTTACTTGGGTATTATATGAGAAATTTAGTGCAGCATTTGCATCGATAGAACAGCTAGTTAATAAAAGAGCGATCGCTGAAACTGCCAAAGGTCAACCTGTAGAATGTTGGGTAGAAATTGGCTGGGAACATGAAGGTAAACGCTATCGAGTCAAACGCGCCTGTCGGGGTTATAAAAACGAAGGTGATTTTGATGCTGGTAAAACTAAATTAACCATGTGGGTTGGTGGAGATGATGGCAAATGGAATATACCAAATCAGCAACCAGACGATATAATCAATCAAATTTTACCAGCTATTTTACATCAATATTTTTTCTTTGACGGCGAACGAATTGAAGAAATAGTCCGTTCTGACAAAAAAACTGAAATTGCTGAAGCGACAAAAATCTTCTTGGGTGTCGAGGTAATCAACCGTTCTATCAAACATTTGGGAGATGCTAAAAAAACTTTAGAAAATGATTTAAAAGCTATTGGTGATTCCCAAACTAAACAGTTATTACGACAGCAAGACAAGATAGAGCGGGAACGCGAACGCATCAGCAAACGACAAGCGGAAATTAAAGAAGAATTAGAATATCAACAAACTTTTAAAAAAGAGACAAGTAACCGTTTGCGAGAACTGAGTGCGGCGAAGGAATTGCAAGAAAGATGGCAGGATTTAGAATCACAGAAAGCGGCGAATCAAGAAGAATATAAAAAAACTAAGGAAGCGCTAAAAAAAGTTATTTCCGCGCGAGGTTATACCGTTTTATTGTCAGAAACTACAGCGCAGTTTCGCGGAATTATCAATGATTTGAAGGCGCGAGGTGAGTTAACATCAGGAATTTCGCGGGAATTTGTCAATGATTTACTCAATTCTCAGCGCTGTATTTGTGGTGCAGAATTACACGAGGGTAATCATTCTCATACTCATGTGAGTACCTGGTTAAATAAAGCAGGTTCTTCGGCGGTGGAAGAAACTGCAATTCGGATGATAGCTCAAGTAGATGAAATTGATAAGCAAGCCATAGGATTTTGGGAAGAAGTTGATAGAGAACAAACTAGAATTAATCAATTAAGGCAAAGCATATCTCAAATTGAAGGCGATTTAGACAATATTCAAGAACGACTGCGAAAAGATGCGAATGAAGAAATTAGTAGTTTGCAAAAACGCTTAGATGAAATTGAAAGTAAAATTGATGAATTAAATCGAGAACAGGGTGCAAATCAGCAGCAAATTGTTCAACTGACAACTGAGATTGAAGGTTTGAATAAACAAATTGCTAAACAAAAGCTGAATGAAGACAAGCAAACTTTAGCACAGCGACGAATTAACGCCACTCAAGATGCAATCGAACGGTTAACAGAAGTTAGAAATCGTCAAGAACAACAATTTCGTCTACAACTAGAAAAGCGAGTACAAGAGATATTCATGGAGATTTCAGTTACTCCATACATTCCGAAAATTAGCGATAAATATGAACTGACATTAGTAGAAAATACTACAGGGATAGAAGCATTAGTTGCAGCATCAACGGGACAGAATCAAATTCTCAGCTTATCTTTTATTGCCAGCATTATTGATAAAGTAAGGGAATGGAGTGAGAAACGAAAAATGATGATGATTCCTGATAGTAGTACTTTTCCTATTGTTATGGATTCGCCTTTTGGTAGTTTGGATGAAAGTTCGCGGCGACACATTGCGAAGACGATTCCTAAATTAGCTAATCAGTTGATAGTTTTAGTTACTAAAACTCAGTGGCGGGGTGAAGTGGAAACAGAAATGACAAATAGAATTGGTAGAGAATATGTGCTGACATATTATTCATCTAAGCCGGATTGCGAACAAGATTATATTCAGTTGGGTGGAGAAAGATATCCTTTGGTGAAACAAAGTCCGAATGAGTATGAATATACTGAAATTATCGCCGTTGAACGTAATATTTAAAGAATCGGTAGGATAAAAAGTCAAACCATGCGAGGATGATTAAAAATGAACGTACACGAAAGAGAACAGTTAATTAAAGATATTAACGTACTCCTACATCAAGCTTATGACAGTACTTTAAATGAAATTCATGCACTCTTAAAAAGAATCGATGATGTAGACGATGAAGAAGACTTAAAAGCCATTAAAGAAGCTAGGGAAGATATACGCATTAATGGTACTGTATCTTGGGATGAAATTCAAAACGAAATAAGAAACGAAATAAACAAGGATGTTGCGTGAGTTACGAAGTTGAATTTTCAAGGGGTGCGAAAAAGCAGTTTAGGAAACTACCTATAGATGTACAACAGCGCATACAAACTAAAATCAACGAGTTGGCAATAGAACCGCGTCCAAACGGGGTAAAAAAATTACAAGGTGATGATAATTCATATCGGGTTCGAGTCGGAGATTATCGAGTTGTTTATGAATTAGCTGATGATGTTTTGATAATAACTGTAATCAAAGTAGGACATCGTAGCGATATTTATAAAGATGAAAGTTAAGGAGATGAAGTTCATTTAACTAGTGTTGATTTTCACTTTCCTATTTCTTTGGTTTATGAGGATGTGCAGTTTGCAAGATAGGTTTTTGAAAAACGAACCGCAGAGGCGCAGAGGACGCAGAGAGAAGAGAAGATGTAAAGTTTAAATTATCCTTAACTCATTAGAAGATGTTTTATGAGTATTAAAACTGAAGCAACTATTGAAGATTTGTACCAGTTACCTGACAATTGTAAAGCAGAGATTGTCAATGGGAAATTGGTGCTGATGTCTCCAACTGGATTTTTACCAGGACGTGCGGGTGGTGAAATTTATGCAAGTCTACGGGATTATGAACGTCTGACAAAAAGTAGTTATGCCTTACCTGATAATGTCGGTTTTATTGTAAATCTCCCTAATCGCCGTTCTTTAAGTCCTGATGCCGCATTTTATATTGGCAAACCTACAGGCGGGAAGTTTCTGAATGGTGCGCCTGTGTTTGCTGTTGAGGTGCGAAGTCAAAATGATTACGGTGATAAGGCTGAAAAAGATATGGCTAGTAAACGCCGTGATTATTTTGCGGCTGGTACTTTGGTAGTTTGGGATGTAGATGTATTTAAAGAGGAAGTTATTAGAGTATATCGTGCGAGTAACCCTGAAGAACCGCAAGTTTTTCGCCGTGGTGAGGTGGCTGAAGCTGAACCCACACTGCCAGGATGCACTATGTTAGTGGATAATTTGTTTGTTTAGGCGATCGCTCACATACTAGTATAAAATAATAGGCATCACTTTTAACTTCCGGTTAAAATAGCAACACAGTATATATTAAAACAATGGCTGCAAAAATGGCTGCAAACAGAATCAGGGTTGCTAAAGATAAGGCTGAGTTGGTAAAATCTCTAGTCGCATCAAAAGACACAACTGGGCCTTTTCAAACTTATGTAGAAGTTATGGTGTTTGCAGCAGCATTGGGCGTTAAAAATAAAAGACGTGTTCCTTTAGGGGAAACTACAAAAAGAGAACCATCTCCAATTCCACAAGAAAATTTTGCTTCCTTGGGATATGACCTAATTATTAAATTATTAGGAATCAATGAAACTCAAGATATCAACATACTCTCATCTAGAGAAGAACAAGATGAAGATAAACGTACTCAAATATTTGAAGAGTATGCTAACGCCGGACTGGAAATTTTACAAAATGAGTTACGGGGTTCTGTTGACTACTCAGAGCGACTTCTATTAGTTCTGATTTCTGAAAGAGGAACAAAAGAACAGCTAGAAGAAGAATTTGACCTCAGTAAATTCTTAAATTGATTTTTTTGCTTAATTAATTAAGTTATTAAATATGAAAAATATAGCTTATTATTGTCAACTGCTTGCTGAATTAAATGTGAGTAATAGCAGAAAGCGTGGTAATGCTCAATATAAACCAATATTACTTTTATCTGTAATTGATTTGATTGCGCGAGGTATTATCACTACTAATGAGATTCCAGTTTCAGACGAATTAATTCAAACATTTGAGAGGTATTGGAATGTAATCGGTTCCCCGTCATACAAAGGTGGTTTACACTATCCTTTCTTGCATCTGCAAAATGAGGGTTTTTGGTATTTAAAATTTAAGCCTGAATTTAATGGGTTACAGCCAAAAACAATTAACAAACTAAAGGAGGCTGTTGAATACGCATATCTAGACAATGAATTACTTAACTTTTTGCAAGATGAACTTTGCAGAAAAGAACTAATTGATGCACTTGTGACAGCTTTCTTTTCTGATAATGAAAATGATATAGAGGCTATTTTACAAATAAATCAAACTTTTCAAGAGGAATCAGTAGAGATAGAAAAATTAATTGAAACAGGAAATTTAGAGACTAATCCAAGGTTTAGCTTGAAACGGGCAGTTATTAGAAATGCTTTCTTTAGGACAGCAATTATTCGTATTTATGACTACAGATGTGCCTTTTGTGGGCTAAAAGTAACTAAAAAAGTAAATCAAAATATTGTGGATGGTGCACATATTAAGCCATTCTCACAGTTTTATGATAATAAAATTCATAATGGAATAGCACTGTGTAAAAATCATCATTGGGCATTTGATAGGGGTTGGTTTACTGTAGATGAGCAATACCAAATTATAGTCACTAATAATTTGGAAGAAGTATCTCCCCATGCTAAACCTATAAAAGATTTTCATGGTGAAACAATACTTCTTCCAAATAAAGAGCAACACTTTCCAGAACTGGAAGCGCTGCAATGGCATCGCCAAAATATATTTAAAGCATAATTACAAGATAGGTGGAAGTCCTACCGCTTTCGGTTCAACAAACTCACCATCAAAACCTATAGTTTTATCTTCCACAGTTCTAGCATCCGCCAAAGCCTTACGAAGTTCAGCACGTTCCATCTGTTCCTGAATTCCACCCAGGATATAAACCAATAACTTCGCCGCCAAATCTCGTCCAGCAACCTGCACCCGCTTTTTATTTGGGTCGTACAAAACCCCATACCAGAGAGATTGGGGATATTCCATACCACTAAAACCACCTTGCTGGTCAAACTTCCGCAGTTTCTTAAAAATATCTGCGAGTGAAAAACCCTTTTTAAAAACCAAAATTCCCAAAGCTTGCGCTAATGCAACTTGAGCAACCGGACGGAAAAGCATATTTCCTTCACCTCCATCTTTCTCAAAGCTAAATCTCCGCAAAGCTAGTGTATCCTCATGTTCTAAAATTTTATAACTAGAAAGACTAGCCAAAGAATCAAATAGCTTTTTAAATTCCTCAATTCCCTGCTCAAGTTCTTCATCCTCTGGACGCATGGGAATTAGACCTTTCTCTAAAGGTTTCCAGTGAGGGAACTTTTGAGCCAAATATCGCTCAGACATATCTTGCAGAGCTTGCAAAGTGGTCAAAACTGTAGAATTAGAGGCTACGGTTGCACTATTCCAATTAACACGAGGATTGCGATCTTGTTGTTGTTCTAATAATGGATGTGTAACTGCAATTTTTCTCGCAACGATCGCAAAACCATCATCTTCATTCAACTGTGTTAGTTGCCCTTTAGTCAAGGGTGCAGCCATCAGGTTAACATGAACAAAAATCGATCTTACCCTCCGCCTCGCCTGAGTGCGAGTTTCCCCAGCCGCTACCGCACAGATAAACTCAATACCAATTTTTTCCTTGGGTAAATTTTGCAAGTAAGCAAGGTCTACTTGGTACTTTTCTATCAAATCATTGACTGTAATAAAACTGTCATCAACACCTTTATCTTTTTTATAGCGCTGGAGTTTACGAGTTTTAATTAACTCCATCAACCCCTGAACTCCCATTAATCGATGTTGACCATCTAACGCATAAATAGTCACATTATCTTCAGAAATATTTAACAGACCTACTTTTGCATCTTTATCTAGGGGGATGAAATCAGTAGTAGATTTTGTGGCGCGTCCTTCACTATCCCACTCAGCAGCTTTAGGATTATCTACCCACGGTTGATTAATTACTACTAGTACTGGCGGAAATTTGTGATTTTGTCGAGCCGCTAAATACTGTACTAGCGGTGCTTGACGTGACCAATCAAGGGGACGCTGCTGAATTTCGTCAATACTATCCGCGTCAATCTCGACATTATCAGTCTCATGATTATACTTTTTTTGAAACAGAGGTAAGCCAGAGGCGAAGTGAACCCGACCGGCGAACCATTCCAAGGTAACAGAGCTAACATAAGCCTCAGTACCGCCCATCTCAGTTTTTTGAACGAGAATCTGATCTTTTCTCCCTAAAAACTTCTCTAGGAGTAAAGCTAGTACCTGTTTTTCCTTGTTTTCCCGTTCCAGGTACTCTCTAGCGATGTCAGCAGTTGGGTCAGATGCACTATCTTTCATGTTAAATTTTAAAAACAGAATGGAATTATGTAGTTTAATTATCTAAAAATTTGGATATTAGTAGTAAAGTTTTTAAAAACTTTTCTTCAACCCACGCAGGTGGGTTTTGCCTGTGTAGCCGCGAATTCTATTCGCCCGGATATTATTTTTTTCAACCCAGGTCGGTGGGTTCTGTTTGTATAGCCGCGAATTCTATTCGCCCGATTCACCCGAATATTACGCTAATATTTCCAGAGAGAAGGAGAAATGACTACAGCACAACAACCAGAAAAGACAGTTCAGCAAGTACGTACTGTAGCAGAGTTAGTAGACTATATCCAAGTTCTCACCACTGAAATTCAAGAATTGTATTGTTTAGATGACATCCCTTGGGTGGTGGGCTATTCGGGCGGCAAAGATAGTACTGCTACCTTACAGCTTATCTGGAATGCGATCGCAGCACTACCAATTGAAAAGCGAAAAAAGACTATTCATGTTATTACAACTGACACACTGGTAGAAAACCCTGTAGTCTCTGTTTGGGTACGCAAATCTTTAGAAAGGATGAGGGTTACTGCTAAAGAACAAAAAATGCCCATTGAACCCCATTTATTACATCCAGAAATTAAAGAAACATTCTGGGTAAGCTTGATTGGTAAAGGTTATCCAACCCCGCGAGGAAAATTTCGTTGGTGTACAGACCGTCTGAAAATTCATCCTTCTAACCGCTTTATTCGTGATGTGGTTAGAGTAAATGGGGAAGTTATTCTTGTTTTAGGTACGCGCAAGGCTGAAAGTGTCAAACGTGCTATCTCAATGGAAAAACATCAAGCCGGTAGCCTAAAAGATCGCCTAGTTTCTGATTCAAGTTCACCGACATCTCTACTTTATCATAGTGCAAGTTTGCCTAATTCTTTAATTTATAGCCCTATCGAAGATTGGCGTACTGATGAAGTTTGGATTTACTTAAATCAATGGCAAAACCCTTGGGGATATAGCAACAAAGATTTGTTCACCATGTATCGAGGTGCTACAGCAGATAATGAATGTCCTTTAGTTGTTGATACTTCTACTGCTAGCTGTGGTGATTCTCGATTTGGCTGTTGGGTTTGCACAATTGTTAGTAAAGATAAATCAATGGAGGCAATGATTCAAAATGATGAAGAAAAAGAATGGATGCAGCCTTTATTAGATATCCGCAATGAATTAGATAATAGAGATGACCGCGATAAAAGAGATTTCCGTCGCATCTGGGGAGAAGTTCAACTTTTTGAGCGTCATGTAGATGGTGAAGCTTCTATTGAACCAATTCATGGCCCCTATACTAAATATTGGCGGGAACATTGGCTTAGACGATTATTAGAAGCGCAAACAAAAATCCGTCGGACAGCGCCAGAAAATATGCGCGATATCACCCTAATTACTCTCGAAGAAATGAGCGAAATTCGCCGCATTTGGCTAGAAGACAAACACGAATTTGATGATAGCTTACCCCGGATTTATCAAGAAGTGACTGGCGAAGAATTTCAAGACCCGCGTCCTGGTGCTGACTATAGCCTACTAGGTCGTGATGAATGGATAGTATTAGAAGAAATCTGTGAAGGTGATGCGATGCACTTGGAACTCATGGCGAAATTATTAGACACAGAACGCCAGTATCGCAAAAAGACTCGTCGCGTGGGAATATACGAAACCCTAGAAAAATGTTTTAATACGAGTTCCCGTTCCCCAGAAGATGCGATTAAAAATGCTCGTTTGAAACGCGAATTAAGCGAAGCAGTTAGTCAAGGTGATGTTGCCAAAGTCAAGCAGATGACTTTGGGCGATGTTCCAGCAGTTGATGAGGTAGATGAAGTTAAAAGTGAAAGTGATGAACAGGTAACTTGGGGAAGTATGAAATTTAAAAAGAAAGATTCAGAAGAATAGAATAATAGAAGATGGGAGTCAACAAACTACTTAAAGAACGCTTGACAAAGTTGGGTTATCTTAAGACAAGCGAGGTTCTATGATTCAAGCCAAACACAAATTAGTAACTTTTGAAGATTTTGCCGCTTGGCGGCCTGAGGGTGGGAGATACGAATTACATGATGGCGTGATTGTTGAAATGGCACAACCAGTGGGAGATCATGAGGATGTTGTTGGTTTTTTGGCGCTAAATATATCTATCGAAATTGGGCGACAAAAACTTCCTTACTTCATTCCAAAAACTGTATTAGTCAAGCCATTTGAAGGTGAATCAGCTTATTCACCAGACATATTAATAATCAATCGACCAAATTTAGTGAATGAGCCTTTATGGAAAAAAGAATCAACTGTATCTCAAGCTGCATCTATTCCATTGGTTATTGAAGTTGTTAGTACTAATTGGCGAGATGATTACTACAAAAAATTAGCTGATTATGAAGCTATAGGTATTCCCGAATATTGGATTATAGATTATGCGGCTATAGGTGCTAGGAAGTTTATTGGCAATCCTAAGCTGCCTACTATATCCATTTATCAATTAATTGATGGTGAGTACCAAGTTACTCAATTTAAAGGCGATACCCATATTGTCTCGCCTACTTTCCCAGAATTGAATTTAACCGCCGAACAGATTTTTCAAGCTGGAGGTGTGCAAATCTAGCCACGCTTACCAACACCCAGACAGATACAATCGCATTTCTTAACAGTTAGTGATGGTATTATCTATATTTCATAGACAATATTTTTTCTCAATGCGTCAGACAAAATCATCTAATTAATTTTATCTGATTCCTTTCATCACAAACTTTCTGCTTCTGCGATCGCTGTCGAATTCATGTTAATCTTAAAAATTAATGATATTTCTTGAACTCGTCTTACAAAACTTTGGCCCCTACAGTGGAAAACAGGTAATCAACCTTAACCCAAAAATTGATGATGAAAACTCGCGTCCAATCATCCTATTAGGTGGTATGAATGGCGGCGGAAAAACTACGCTTATGGATGCCATTCGTCTCGCCCTTTATGGCGCTCGCGCCCAATGTTCTACCCGTGGTAATTTAAGTTATAGCGATTTTCTCAATCAATGTGTTAACAATAAAATTGATCCAGTTGCAGACACCCGGATTGAATTACTTTTTGAACATATTGAAAATGATAAACCAATAAAATACCGTGTTGTGCGTAGTTGGACGAAAAATCCTAAAGACGGTAAAGATACATTAGGTATTTTAGGCGACAGTGATACATGGCCTGATGCTTTAGTTAATATCTGGGATGAATATATTGAAAATCTTCTGCCATTAGGGATTTCTAACTTATTTCTCTTTGATGGTGAACAAGTTAAAGAACTTGCAGAACAGGAAACACCGCCACCAGTTGTAGTAGATGCAATTCGCGGGCTTTTAGGTTTAGAGTTAGCAGATCGTTTAGCAGTTGATTTAGATATCTTAGTTAATCGTAAACTTAAAGAAGTTGGTAATAGTAAGGATTTAGCAAACCTAGAGGAAATTGAAACTAGGTTAACCCAACAGCAAGAAGATTATCAAATAACAGGAGAAAAATTAGAAACTCTTAAAAATCAGGTAGAAGAGTTAGAACAAAAACAGCAAGAAGCCTTTGATAAATTTATTTCTGAAGGTGGTAAGATTGCAGCCGAACGTAATCAATTAGAATTACAACAGGATACAAAAACTGCGGAAATTGAACAAGTACGTCAGTCAATGTGTGAATTAGCGGCTGATGTTTTACCTCTGGCATTAATTCCTAATCTGCTTAATCAGGCGCAAGCACAGGGAGAAAAGGAATTTCGCCATCAACAAGTACAAATTTCTAAAGATTTGTTAATTGAACGAGATCAGCGTTTACTGAATTGGCTAAATCAAGTAGAAATTTCGCCGATACAAGTTGAAAAAATTCAATCATTTTTAATCCAAGATGTAGATAGTTTATATGCAAAGACTATTCAGATAGAAGCACCTTGGTTATTAGCTGATGATGAAACTTTAAGTCAGCTAGATAATCTCATATATCATTTACAAAATTCTAAACTTGCTGCAAAAGAGAAATTAGCTATTCTCAAAAATAAAGAAGAAGAAATTAATACTCTAGAAAGGCAAGTGCAAACAGCAGCAGCACCAGAAGATTATACAAAGCTGCGTCAAGCACTAGAAACGGCACAAAATCAAGTTGTTGAAGCTAAAGCAAATTACGAAACAATCCGCCGCCGTTTAGCTGAATTAGAAACTACTATTGCCAAGTCAAAAAGAGAATTAAGTGATTATACTGTAGAAAATATTAAACACAAAAATAGCGAACATATTATTACCTCTGCGGCTAAAGTTCAAAACACACTTAAGATTTTTCGTGAAAAATTAACCTTGAGAAAACTCAATAAATTAGAAGAGGAAGTTAAAAACTGCTTTCTTTATCTACTGCATAAATCAGACTTAGTGCATCGCATCACTATTGATACTAAGACTTTCAGCCTTTTGCTTTACGATTTAAGTGGTAAACCAGTTCCTAAACATCGCCTCTCGGCTGGCGAAAAACAACTACTAGCGATCGCCTTTCTCTGGGGTTTAGCCAAAGTCTCTGGACACCGCCTACCAGTCGCGATCGATACGCCACTAGGTAGACTAGACTCATCTCACCGCCAAAACTTAGTTGAACGTTACTTTCCATCCGCCAGCCATCAAGTGATTTTGTTATCTACGGATACCGAGATTGGTAAAAAAGAAGTTGAAACACTGCGAGAAAATGAAGCGATCGCTCGTGAATACCTGCTCAAATACGACTCCTCCACCCGCCAAACTACAGTGATAGAAAATCAATATTTTTGGTAGTAGATATCGTCTAAAAAAGATATTTATAATATGTATAACGATCTTTGGAAAGTAGATAATCAATGATGAACTCACCACATTTACTAAAAATAGAGCATGACTTAAGTACCTTATCATTAGAAGAATTAGAATGCTTATTAGAACGTATCGCCCAAAAAGTGCAAGAAAGAAAGCAAATATTAAAGAAATTAACTGATATTAAATATATGAATGAGCAACTAACTGCAATGGCTATTGATGTAGATATACAAACAGAAATTACCTCCATAAACAATGAATTTAGTGTTACGGAAATGGATGGTTTAGAAAAGCTGTGAGCTATGATTCTAATACCAATTATCTATGAAGATGCACTTAATTATCTTGGGACGTAGCGAATTATCTTTAAAAAACCTCCGCGTACCTTTGCGTTGAAAAAAATTAGAATTTAGCGCAGCTTTATAAAGAAACGGTATAAGATGCTGGAAGTTGAAACGGCGGTTCGTTACTGTTTGGGTTTATGAGCAAAAACTACCTCAATTTTTAGTAAAACTCGTTATTGAAGAATTATCATGGAATCGCCAATCGAAAGAATAAAACTCTCTCAAACAGCCAAAGAGCAACTTACCAAACTTAAGCGCAGCACCAAAATCGACCAATGGAATATTCTATGCCGTTGGGCGTTTTGTCGTTCCCTCGCAGAAGCAACCGCACCATCCCCCGTCCCAATTCCCCAAGATAGCAACGTCGAGATGAGTTGGCGCGTCTTTGGCGGCGAAATGTCCGATATTCTCCTCCTCGCCCTCAAGCAACGCTGTCACAATGACGGTTATCCCACCGACAAAGAAACCCTCGCCACCCAATTCCGCTTACATTTACATCGCGGTATTGGTTACTTAGCTGGCGATCCAAATATCAAGAAAATTGAAGATTTAATTGAACTGGCCATTAAACCTTGACAAAATATTAGCTTCTAGGTGTCTTAATTAGGACTTACGCAAAATAATGAAAAAACGAACCGCAAAGGACGCAAAGGACACAAAGGAATAAGAGTTTCAGAGAGTTATTGCGTAAGTCCTATTAATTACGAATTACGTTAGCGAGTATTCGAGCGTCATTACGAATTACGAATTAATATTATGCCTGAAGCGTTAGAAATCGAGCGTCATCGAGCTGCGATCGCTCGCACTGATTTATCTCGTCCTGTACGATTGGCAATAGAATGGGCAATCCTCAATCCAGACACCACTTTTTTTGACTACGGTTGCGGCTACGGTGGTGATGTCCAGCGAATAGCAAACTTAGGCTACACCAGTACAGGCTGGGACCCTTACTACTACCCTGATGTCCCACGCACCGCCGCCGATGTGGTCAATTTGGGTTATGTTCTCAACGTCATCGAAGATTCAGAAGAACGTCGTCAAAGCCTTACCCAAGCTTGGGAACTTACCGGGAAAGTTTTAATTGTCGCTGCCCAAATCCTGATTAACGCTCCCAGCAAAACCCAACTTGCTTACAATGATGGCATTGTGACGCGCCGCAATACTTTTCAGAAATATTACGAACAAGCAGAACTCAAAACTTATATTGATCAAGTTCTAAATGTCGATGCAGTACCGATCGCTTTAGGTGTCTACTTTGTTTTTCGAGATGAAGCCGAAAAAGAAAGTTTCAAAGCTATTCGCTTCTTTTCTGCTACTTCTACGCCGCGAGTTCGCATTCCTACTAAGCGGTTTGAAGACTATGAAGAACAGCTACAACCACTTATGGCTTTTTTTACCAAGCGCGGTAGATTACCTGTGAAAGGCGAATTGGAAAATGAACAGGAATTACTCAGCGAATTTGGTAACTTTCGCCGCGCCTTTGGTGTAGTTTTGCAAGCTACTGATGAAGAAGAATGGGATGCGATCGCTTATCGTCGTTCTCTAGATATCCAAGTTTACCTCGCCCTGACCCATTTTGATAAACGCCCAGCATGGCAAAAGCTAGCCCCAGAAATGCGTCACGATATCAAAGCCTTCTTTAGTAGCTATGAGGAAGCGTGCCTTGTAGCCGATCAAAAACTTTTCAGCTTAGGTAAACCTGGGGTAATTAAAACTGCGTGCGAAAAAAGCAAAATTGGTAAACATACGCGGGGTGCGCTTTACGTCCATGTTTCAGCATTAGCATCACTTGACCCCATACTACGAATTTGTGAAGGTTGCGCTAGTCGTACCATTGGGCGTGTCGATGAAGCCACATTGATTAAATATCACACAGATAAGCCGCAAATATCCTATCTGTCTTACCCCGAATTCGACACTGATCCTCATCCGGCGTTAAAAGCCAGCATCGGTATTGATTTAAAAACCTTAGTTGTCACTCATCGAGACTATGCAACTAGGGAAAATCCGCCAATTTTGCACCGGAAGGAAACATTTGTTACCAACAACTACCCACGCTACGAAGAATTTGCTAAACTCACTCAACAAGAACAGGAATTAGGGCTGCTTAACCAAAAAAGCGACATAGGTACGCGTGAAGGTTGGGAAAAATGCCTTGCTGCACACGGGGTAGAAATTAGGGGGCATCAGGTTTATTTAAATAATTCGTAATTCGTAATTCGTAATTAAGTTTTGTGTTAGCGAGTACTCGATCGTCGCGTCCGGGGATTTAGACCCCGACCCAAAACGTTCTACCGTCGTTAGGCAGGGGAATTAAACCCCTAAACTTTGTTAATTAAGGAAAATTAAGGAATAATCACACTGTTAGAGTATTGCTGATATGTATCTTAAATAAAGAAAATTTTAGCAGGTTTGTGTGTTTACACGAAATTAGACAGGAGTTATGGCAAGATAACTGCAATTCAATATAAAAAGGAATCTTCAAGATTGTGGAACGAAATAAATCGCTGCTACGAATTTTTGGCAGCCCGAAGATGGGAGCTTTGTTATTTCTTGGCTTTTCATCAGGGTTGCCGTTATATTTAACTAGTCAGACGTTACAAGCATGGTTGACCAAAGAAGGAATCGGCTTGGCCGCGATCGCCGCTTTTAGTTTAGTCAAGCTACCCTATTCTTTAAAATTTCTCTGGTCGCCTTTACTAGATAGATTTGTACCGCCTTTTTTGGGTCGCCGTCGAGGTTGGCTGGTAATTATACAAGTAGCATTACTGTTAAGTATAGCTGCAATGGCTCTACAACACCCATCTCAAGGGCTACAACCTTTAATAATTACTGCTGTGGCCGTTGCCTTTTTTAGCGCTAGCCAAGACATTTTAGTTGATGCTTACCGTACTGATGTAGTGGAAGTAGAAGAAAGAGGTGCTGGAGCATCTATTTATTTATTGGGTTATCGCCTTGCCATTTTAGTAACCGGTTACGTTACGTTATTTTTGGCAGACAGAATGCCTTGGCAAGCCGTTTACTTGTTGATGTCGCTGTTGATGCTGGTAGGGGTGGTAAGTTCTATTTTTGCACCAGAACCAGTTTTACGCGATCGCCCGCCTCAGACTTTATCCGCCGCCGTCAAATTACCCTTCATTGAATTTTTCCAGCGTCACGGCTGGCTACAAGCACTTTTAATCTTGGTATTCATTGTGATTTACAAGTTGGGGGATTCTTTACTCAAGAATGTATCCACCCCATTTTTGTTAGATAAAGGCTTACATTTCACTCAAACCGATATCGCCTTTCCTGGCGCACTAGGAATTTTCGCCACTATTATTGGCACTTTGGCAGCCGGAGCAATAATGACCAAAATTGGTGTTAATCGATCGCTCTGGATATTTGCCATCATGCAAGCTGTCGGTAACTTAGCTTTCTTTGCCTTAGCAGTAGTCGGTAAAAACTTTTATCTCATGTTAGCTGCCGTTAATATAGAACAATTCTGTGCTGGTCTAGAAACAGCTGCTTTTGTCGCATTTTTGATGAGTCTTTGTAACCAAAGCTTTTCAGCGACACAGTACGCCTTACTTTCGAGTTTGCAAGCTTTTAGTAGAGATATTCTCACAGCTCCAGCAGGTACATGGGCGCAAGCCACCGGCTGGTCTACATTCTTTCTACTGACAGCAATGGCTGCTTTACCAGGATTATTATTATTGCCTTTTTTTGCACCTTGGAATCCAAAGCCAGTGGTAGTATTATCCAGACCAGGACTTGATGACGAAGAAGAGGATATATGGGGAATCAAGTAGTTATTGCTGTCGGCACATTTATTCTCTTACTGACTGGTTTATTACTTGGCTATGTTCTCTCGCAGTTAGTTCTAGGATTCCTAGCATTTAACCTTCTAACTTTTTTTGGAACACTCAGCCTAATTTTAATTTTTGGTACACTTTATTACGTTTTATTTTGGCAATTGCGGAGAGAGCAGTCCAGACCATCAACTATAAATGAAGGGATACCAAACCAGGTAGAGGAAGGTTCATCTGATAGCTATCTCAAAAACAGGCTAATTGCTAAATTATCCGGTGATACTGCTGCTGCCGAACGGTTAATTGAACAGGCAAAGGAGACTTATCCTGGGATGCCAGAGAATTGGTATTGCGAAAGAGTGCTTGACGACTTAGAGCGCGATCGCCAATAGTGGGGACTGGGGATTGGGGAGATGAGGGAGCAAGAATTTTAGATTTTAGATTTTGGATTTTAGATTGAAATTTAATCCAAAATCCTCAATCCAAAATCCAAAATTGAATT
>NZ_JABXKI010000296.1 GCF_017115095.1 Nostoc sp. NMS4
CTGTTGTGGGGATGTTTGGTAGCGCTGAACGTGCCGATTATACTGCTATTGGCCCAAGTGTAAATATTGCTGCAAGGTTGCAAGCTGCCGCTCTTCCCGGTACGATCCTCGTTTCTGCTGCGGTGGCAGATTATTTGCAGGAAGGAGAAATTACTAAAGGTAGTCCACTAGAACTTAAAGGGGTAGATGAAACAGTTTTGACTTTCGCTGTTACACCAGAGGTAATGGTTAATCGCTAAAATTTAGACTGGTATTTTAAAGCATTACCAATAATGAGTAAGAGTGCCTAATCATATCCAGTTTTTATAATATGACACCATCGGTTGCAGACAAAACTCCAATTCCAGCCAAAGTCTGGAGACGACACACTGACCCACCAGGTTTGTGGGTTTCTGTTGTGGTCGGTTCAGTCTCTCTGCACTTGCTGGTGTTCTGGCTGATGCGCTCATCTAATGCATTTAGTCTGTGGTTTCCCCAGCAAAGTCAATCTGCTGTTCCCATTGAATTAATAGACATTAATCCTAAAACAAAATCAATAATCAAATCAAAATCAACAGCCAAAACAGTTTCGTCAAAGCCACTATCATCAACTCAAAAGTCTGTAGCAACACGCTCGCTACAAACAGAACGAACTACGCCCAGAAATGAAGATTTTGGCGCAATAAATTCTGCGGATAATCCCCAACAGAAGAGGCGAACTTATGCCTCTAAACCTAATAGCCAACTCTTTAGACAACAGAGAGTTTCTATACCCAGACCAACTCCAACATTTACACCCAAACCAACTCCAACATCCACACCCAAACCAACTCCAACATCCACACCCAAACCAACTTCAACATCTACACCCAGACCAACTTCAACATCTACACCCAAACCAACTCCAACATTTACACCCAAACCAACTTCAACATTTACACCCAAACCAACTTCAACATTTACACCCAGACCAACTCCAACATCTACAGTTCCGGTCGGTAATCAACCTTGGAGTCCCCGTCCACCCATCAAATTAGGAAGCGGAACGCCACTACCAACGAATGTTCCACCAAATTTACCAGTTTCAAAACCTGAAAACAGAGAAACTCCAGCAACTCCGAGTAGGGAAACTCCACCATCTCGTACTGGGGGAGCATCGGTAGCAATAGTAGCTCCTTTATCTAGAGATGAAGTGATTAGCTTGATACAATCAGGAGGATTTCGACAAGATGCTTTACCCGACGTTATCGCTTTATACAAGGGAAGCAACACAAAACAATTAGACTCAAGTTTTCTTGTTCAGAATTCTGGACTTGAACCAGCGCAGCTCTTGGCTAGCTTAATAATTGATAACAATGGTAACTTTAAAAAAGCTATAGTTCTAGAAATAGAACCAGCAGCACCAGGAAGTGAAAAAAGCAAATACGAGCAAGTCCTTGATGAAGTTTTTAAAACAGAAAACTTTCTTGCTGCCCATAATAACGATGGCACAAAACCAGAATTAAGCAATCTGTATGTCAGGATCAAAATCCAACCCGCCAATTAAAATTAAATACTTGAATTTTGGCAGAAGCTGTGTTAAGTTTATAGGGTTGGGATTTCGCGGGCGTAGTTTAGTGGTAAAACTATAGCCTTCCAAGCTATTAATGCGGGTTCGATTCCCGCCGCCCGCTTAGAAAAAAGCTTAAATATACGAGTCCAAGAAGCAAGTCTAATCTTGGTAAAATAACTATTTATTTATAGCGGTTATCGTTTGAGTGAGGTATAAGACAATACAATTCAGTTAAGCAATTTTTTCCTTCTCTTTCTTTTCTCTGTGTCCTCTGGGCCTCTGCGGTTCGTTAAAAAAATGACTTTGAGAAAGACTGCTAGCCTGAACCCAAGCGTATTGAGGTATAAGAACATCCTAAGAGGAAGTATGATATCTTCATACGAAAAAATAAAAATACATAAGTCTTGATTTCTCGTTTTGTGTTCAGGCTTTTTCTCTTACTTCCATTCCTCGCTGCTTCCAGTGAGACATTGAGTCAGAGACTCAATGAATGCATTCCCAGGCGGAGCCTGGGAACGAGGAAAGTCTTATTAAGCTAGGTTTTTAGGACTTTTGTGTGCACCGTAGTCTCCAACGGGGGCTTTGAAGCCCAGTTTTTGTTTTTCTCTGTTTGTATGAAACCACCTTGCTAATTGAGATTTTCTAGGCGAATGCGTGGATCGGCTGCTTTGAGCATTAAGTCGGCGATTAAATTGCCCACAATCAGCAGCACTGCGCCCATTACTAAGCTTGCCATTAATAAATATAAATCTTGAGCTTGTAAAGCCTGTAGAGTCAACCTGCCTAAACCTGGCCAGTTGAAGAAAAATTCGGCGATGAAAGCACCATTTAATAAACCAGCTAATTCAAAACCCAATAAGGTAATTAAGGGATTTATGGCGTTGCGGAGTGCATGAACGTAGATGACACGGTTTTCTGGTAAACCTTTGGCACGAGCCGTTTGGATGTAATCTTGACGCAGAACATCCAATAATTCGCCGCGAGTGATGCGTTGTAAACCAGCAAAACTAGTAATTGAGAGTGCGATCGTCGGTAAAATCATGTGCCAGCCGATATCTAAGATTTTGCCGAACCACGACAGTTCCGAGTTAATGATGCTAGTCATACTACCCACTGGGAATAGTGGTGAGGTGATTTGAGCAAAAACCAGTAGGGCTAAGGCAGTGATGAAAGGGGGAAAGCCTTGTCCGGCATAACTAATCACCTGTAAAACCCGGTCTGATAGCTTATTTTGTTTAACAGCTGCAAAGATGCCTAGAGGGATGGCGATCGCCCATGTGACAATTAAAGATGCGATCGCTAATAGCAAAGTTGCTGGAACCCTTTCCCACAACAGCGATGCCACTGAACGTTGATAAATAAAGCTCGTGCCAAAATCCCCTTTAGTCAATATTCGCCATAGCCACAGCCCAAATTGCTCTGGCCAAGACTTATCCAGACCAAATTGCCGTTTAATTTCCTCAATTCTTTCTGGAGATATCTTGGGATTTTGCCGCAGCGTATCTACATAATCACCAGGAGCGAGTTGAATGATGAAAAACGATAACGCTGAGGCCAACAACAAAGTCAGCAGTGCCTGTAATAGTCGCTTTACCACATAAACAAAAGTTTCGCTCGTGACTAGCCCGATTAGCCAATCCCGACCTGTCTCCAAGGAAATTTTCGTAGATGTCATTTGTCATTTGTCCTTTGTCATTTGTTCTACCCTGCGGGAAGCCGCTGGCGCGTCTATGTCCTTCGTCCTTTGTCCTTGGTCATTTGCCAGTTGTTTTACTATTGACCAATGACTAATGACTAATGACCAATGACAAATAACTAATATTCAATTAAAGAGATAATCGGCACGTCCGGCAAATGTGTACGCCCTTGTAAATCCCGTAGCTCGATAATAAACCCAAAACCTACTATTTCGCAGCCAATCTTCTGCACCAACTTTGCTGTTGCACTTGCAGTTCCACCCGTGGCAATCAAATCGTCCACAATCAAAACTCGGCTACCTTGGTGTAAAGCGTCTTGATGCACTTCTAGGCAGTCTGTACCATACTCTAGTTGATATTCAATTGAGTGAACGGCTGCTGGTAACTTCCCTTTTTTGCGGATGGGAATAAAACCAGCTCCTAATTTATAAGCCAGAGGTGAACCAAAAATGAATCCCCTCGACTCGATACCAATGACATAATCCGGCGTTATCCCAGCTTCATTGCATTTTTGTGTTAAAAAGTCAATAGTGTAGCGCAGTCCCTCTGGATCGCGCAGCAGTGTAGTAATATCTCGAAATAAAATTCCGGGTTTAGGGAAATCTGGGATGTCACGAATGAGAGACTTCAAATCCATAAAAAAGGGAGTGGGAGTAGGGAATGGGGGAGATGAGGGAGATGGGGGAGATGAGGGAGATGGGGGAGATGAGGGAGAAGAATTAATAACCAATGCCCAATGCCCCATGCCTAATTTCAGATACCTGAAAAATCGTACACTATAATGTCATACGCTGGGGGTCGAGGCTGAAACTTCGTCTTTCATTGACGATAATTAGAATCTAAACCAAGCTATAAAAGGTATTTCACTAAGAAATGAGGTGGATTTAGTTATGTTTTAAAATTTTGATTTCAATATAGGGAAAACTTTGAGTAGAAAGAGCTAAGTAATGTATATATCAGGTAGTCATGCTACTGCCACGAGTCTAACGCTCAAGTCTTGGCTACCGATCTTAAATTTGTTTTATCTAGTCTGTTGGAACCGCACAAGGTATTTATAGAATGAATGTTTCAGCAAGTTTAACGCCGTTCAACAGTCCAACCCAAGACTCACTGCCGATGATTCTGGACACTTTACCAGATCCTGCGATCGCTTCCAAAACGTGTCCTCGGAGAACCAGGCTGCAAATTGACCTGATTTTATTGGCAATTGAAGCTTTAGAGCTTGGTGGTTCGGAAGCAATCCTCGCTTTTGCTCAAGAGTTGGATCTTAAAGGAATTGTTAAAGACAGGGTGAATTTATGGCGGATGCGTAGCTCTAACCCGCTACGAAGAGCGCACATGCGCCGTCCCTTAACTATTATGGAAGCAAAAGCTCTGGTGGTCATTGCTTGCTACATAGCACGGCGTTTAACTGTGGTCATCCGCCAGTTATTAATGATATGTCAACAAATGGAAGAAAAGCAGATTCCATTAGAACAGAATTTGCGGCTATCTAATTATCTAGAGCGGTTTAGAGCGCATTTTAAAAGCCGGATGAATGCTCGACGTTCTGGTGTACTAGCATTAACTTCTGATGAAAAATTAGATGCGCTAGCGATAAATTTGTTAGGACAATTACTATTTTGTACTGGTACTGCTGGAATGCAGAGGTTTTGGATTAGTCTTTTTGACGGTGAAGTGGAATGAATATTCAACGTAAGTACAGTCTACCTAATTGTACTCTTCTTTTAGAAGGGTTAAGTGATGTTACTAGGGCTGCACAGTTCCAGGAAATGCGCCCAGAATTATCAATATTGGTAAATGCAGAATGCTATTTATCTGGTTACAATCAACCCCTAACCGGAGGGCGGGAATTTTTTGAAAGTTTGGTCAGGGCTGTTAGTGGTTACGCTCAAGAATTTCTCAGTAGTGTACCCAATCCACAAGCACACAACCAAGAATCGGAGCTAGTAGAGTTTCAAAAAGTTGACGGCAACCGCCACAGGTTAATCATACATTCAGAGAATGCTCCAGAGGGGTTCGAGTCTCAGTCTAATAATTCCAAACGCCCGCCAATTGAAATAGATTTAAATACGGTGCAGTTGTTTGATTTAGTAGAAGCAGTGGATCAGTTTTTTGCTGATACCCAGACTTTACCAGAATTATCCCTAGAACTACAACCAGTTACCAGACGCTATGGCGGTACGAGTCAGGCTTTAATCAGACAGGCTGTTCCTGCGGCTGTGGGAGTATCAAGTTTAGCAATAGCAGCGATCGCATTTAACTTGATTCCACCTCCCCAAATCCGTCCACCGCAGCCGAAGCCAGATGAGCAAACTAGCTCTACAACAAAGAGCCTTAATCCTCCAGCATCAGCCTCTGCAACTCCTATTACGGCTGCAACGCCCACACCAACACCAACAGCTAGTACAAAGCCAGTAGTTAAAGATTTAGAAGCACTTTTAAATACAGTTCCAGAAATTACCGATCCATCGCAACTACGTGCATTGAACCGCCAAGTATATAACCAAGTTCATCCAGCTTGGACTAAGCGTTCAGGATTCCAGCAGGATTTGATCTATCGTTTGGGTGTAGCTGCGGATGGAGCGATCGTTGGTTATAAAGCGGTGAATAAAGAGGCTAATGAAGGAGTCGGGCAAACTCCTCTGCCTAACCTACTTTACAATCCTGCTAACCGCGCTCCCATTTCCAATGAACCGATCGCCCAATTCCGAATAGTGTTTACTACAAATGGCGTTCTGCAAGTTAGCCCTTGGCGAGGATATGCTAAAACACCAGAAGTCGTCGGTGCAAAAATTACTGACTCTAATATCACTAAAGGTTTAAATCAAAAGCTTTATAATACAGTTCGGCAAAGCTGGAGTGGCACTCCCACCTTTACGCGAGATTTGAAATATCGGGTAGCAGTCAACAAAGATGGTGTAATTGCTGACTATGAACCACTCAATCAAGTCGCCTTTGATTATTTTCGAGAAACACCTCTTCCTAAGATGTTTAACGCCATCTATGGTTCTAATGTAGCTGCTCCCAATGACAAAGAACCTCTAGCCCACTTCCAAGTGATATTCAAGCCTAACGGCAAGCTCGAAGTCACTCCTTGGAAGGGATATCAGTAATCAGGGAATGGGGAGTGGGGAATGGGGAACTTGTACTGAGCGAAGTCGTTGGCGCAGCCTCTCGTAGAGAAGTATGGAGAGATGAGGGGGATGAGGGAGAAAAATAACTCCTAACTCAGCACTCCTGAAGGGCATGGGGAATGGGGAAGACAATTAAGTTGCTGCTATTCCCAATTCTCTATTCCCTATTCCCTATTCCCTATTCCGGGGTATGAGTATCATCGGAACACAAAACCGAGTTAAGCTTAAAAGCCTTATTAGATAAAGATTCTCCTAATAACCAAGGTCATTGACGCTCTGCTGATCGTCGAGTCACTGCTCAACGATAAAATAAGGGTTTCTGCTTCTAAAAATGCTTGTATTGCTTATGTAATATCTCTTAACCCGGTTTTCTGCGTGAATGCTACTCATACCCCAATATTAGGTAATTTGATTTGACCCGCTTGAATAAGCCAGGCAATTTCCTTGTGCGCGTCTTCAATAAGTTGTTCTTTATGCTGTCTACTGTAATTAACTACAGAGACTTGAGGAGCAAAGGCTATCTCCTCTCCTTGTGAATTGATGAGCCGATACTTTAAACGTAGATTAGTCTGGACACGTATTTCAGATATTTCAATTGTTACACCTTGATGTAAGATTTTTTCTGCCATTTTTATCCCCTAGCTTCTGTTGTAAGGCACTCACAAGTAATATGCCCAAAAGTTCAGTGCGCTTACCAATACCGTTTTAGATGTCCACCACAGTTAGCTGCTAGCTATTAGTCGATAGATGGTAAAACTGTTAACCTTGTTTTGATTTGTATAAGGATAGCGGAGGGCAAAATGGAATATGACGAAATGTTTGAACGCGATTTTATCGCTCGAACTCTCGAAATCGTTGAGCAGTATGAAAAGTACATAATGAAGTCTGTTTCGGAAACCCAGCAATTTGAAGTTACGCTACTCATCAACTGTTTACTCGGTCTTTTGGTTTTACCCAAAGAACGTTGCTATAGGAGTATTCCTGCTAAACCTATTGACGAACTAGAAGAGTGGGGACTTTCGCCCGACTTCATCCAAAATTGGGGAAAACATTCCACCAAACTAAAACCGGAAGAACATTGCACTCTGGTGGAATTTGTTTCTCGGCTCAGAAACGCCGTTGCTCATACCCGTGTTTGCCCGCACGGAAACGGCGTTAAAATCACTAGCCTTGAGTTCACCGACGAAAAAGGTTTCTGTGCCGTTGTACCATTTGATAATTTGAAAACCTTTGTAACAAAATTGGCACAGTCAGTAAAGCCACCACCTAAAAACATGAGAGACTTTCGGTAAAAAGAGTTTTTAACCGACTACCGCCGGGAGCGCAAAGCTTTAGCAAAGGTATTCATTGTTAACGGGTATGTTGAAGGATTCGGATAATTAAATGCCAAAACCTTTACATTTGCTTATGTCAATTCTATTCTAATCTTGTCTATTGCTTTTTTAAGTTCATCCGAATGAGTCCAATCCACAAAACCACCATAAATTAACTTGCCATGATTATCAGCTAAAAATATGTGGTTAAGTCCAATCACATTTTTGCAAGTTTTAACCACAGTACCATCTTGAAGAACAAATATAGGTCTAGACCATTTGAAATCTCTGTCGTGACACTGAGACATACTAGATACACCATCTAAAATTTCTACAGCTTTCTGTGCAAACTGTGAAATATTACAGGCTGATTCAGCTTGATAAAGTACGTCATCGACAAAATAATTAATAAGTCTCTCAATTAGAAGTTTCATCTCATTAATTTATTCAAAAGAATTTGAATACATCTGTAAATTTTTCGCTTACCCATTTCGAGAATACCCACACATCATTCCCGATTTACAGTTCTTTCTACAAGTTTTTTTGTTTCTCCCAGTAAATTATCCGCAATAATTCTCCCTGTTATAGCCCCATCTAAGTTGTTAGCAAAATACGAAGAATGAGCATCTTCGGCTGCAACTACCATTGCTAGGTCAAATTGACCAAGATTTCTTAATGTTTTCTCTGCCGCATTAGCATATTGCCAAACATACTGGTCACAGAAAAATATTTGAGAGCCTATTTCATGTTCTATAGCAGCTTTTAAGGGATAAGCAATTAGGTCAGAAGAGTGTATTATATTGACCCACCTTAATTTATGTGAAACAATACTATGCGCCTCACTATATTTATTGAGAAAAGAATCAAGAGTAGAAAAATCAATATCAAGCATCTGTTTGAGAAACAACAAGGGGGAACCTAATGTTGTAATACTTACTATATCTAGCTGATTCAATCTCTCACCAAAGAACAAAGCAGGATCATCACTCGTTAGGGTATCTGAAAAAAGGAGATCCCAAAGAATAAGACTCCCTAAAGAGTGAGCAATAAAATGAATCTGTTTGCAATCAGAATGATCTTCTATAAACTGATTCAATTGTCCAAGAATAACTCTACGAATTTCTTTACCTCTTTCGGGATTTTGATATATTAAAAAGTCTCCTAAGAAATTATTAATTAATTGCTTTCTCCGATCTATGTATTTGTAAAAAGTATTACAAGAATCCTTATATACTTTATGTTTGTCGTGTTTGTCACACGCTATTGAAAAATCTTTTTCAATACAACCAATAACTTGATGCTTCTTGTTATTAAATAAGTTGCCCCAGAAGCTTGAATAGAAGTTTGTTTGAATACTAGGCTGTCTTTTTACAAGTTCATCCTTAATATTGTTTCTAAGTACGTCAGCATAACCAGTATTTTGGGTATTAACACCATGAATAAAAAAGACAAGCATACTGTTGTCAACTATCAGAGAATAGTTTTTATAGTAGTTCTTTATTTAGAATTCCCTAATTAAGAAGAGATTTAACTATGAAATCATTCTATTTTTATAAATAGACTGTGAGCAAGAATGTCGGGAAAGTGGAGTTTGACGACATCGGCAATTAGGGAGCAGGGAACATCACCCATTATTTACCTCCAAAAGCCACCTTGACTCCTGCTTTAAAACCTCCGGATCTGGCAAATAAAGTTGATATCTTGACACAAAAAGCTGATTAGAAATACCACCCGTCGCATACTCAACCAAAATCTCATCCTTATCTCGCGCCAACACAATCCCTATTGGCTCGTTGCCATCCTTCATATTCTCCTCAGCGCGAAAATAATTTAGATACATATTCATCTGTCCAATATCCTGATGACTCACCGCTTGCGTCTTCAGATCGATTAAGACAAAACACTTGAGAATGCGATGATAAAACACCAAATCCACAAAAAAATGCGTGTTATTTAACGTAATTCGGTATTGCTGCCCAATAAATGCAAACCCCTTGCCCAACTCAAGTAGAAACTTCTCCAACTCAGCAATTAAACGATTTTCTAACTCACTCTCACGATAATTGCGGTCTGGTAAATCCAAAAACTCGAACACATAAGGATCTTTGACCACATCCCGCGCCGACTCGATCCGTTGCCCATCCTTAGCCAGTGCCAAAATCTCCGCCCGATCCTTACTCAACGCCACCCGCTCAAACAAAGCCGAATCCTTCTGGCGTTTCAACTCCCGCACACTCCAGCGATCTTGGATGCGTTGCTGCTCATAAAATGACCGCGCCAAATCATCCGAAATAGCTAAAAGCTCCGTATAGTGCGACCAACTCAATTTGCCAGACAGTGTTTGGCAATTATCAGATCAATAGTTACCATCCCCAATGCCCATTTTTTACCTTGTAATCCGCCGCATATAATTTCCCCACAATTGAGCTGCTTGAGCGCTGCTACCAGATGTCGGGGAATTATTGTCGTTTCCCAGCCAAACGCCAGTTACAAGTCGCTGACTGGGGATAAAACCTATGAACCACAAGTCAACGTTTTTATCAGTTGTGCCAGTTTTACCAGCTTCTCCTAGTCCAATGGCTGCACTACGACCAGTACCTCTGGCGATTACACCGCGCATCAAACCAGTCATTTCATCGGCGACATCATTTGTCAACACTCGTTTGTTAGCGCCTGGATCTTGGTCGAAGGAGTAGATTACCCGACAGGTTTTGATATCATTGCGATCGCGGCAATCACCACTGTCTAAAATTCGGCTAATGGCATGGGGAGGATTGGACACACCACGATTGCTAATAGCGCCAAAAGCACCAGTCATTTCTAAAACATTGACTACGCTTTGACCTAGTACCAAGCCAGGAACCGGATCGAGGTTTGATTTTATCCCCAAACGCTGCGCCATTGCCACAACTTTATCCAGCCCGACTTCTTTGGCAACTCGTAAGGCGATGGGATTTTCTGAAAGCGCTAGCCCGGTGGCAATATCAAAGCTAGTGTCAGCACCTGCACGACAGGGTTTATAAGTAAAGCCTTGCCAAGTTAAAGGGGCGCAAGAATAACTTTTAGATGGTGAAATTCCCTGTTGAATAGCGGCGGTGTAAGCAAAGATTTTGAAGGTGGAACCTGGTTGTCTTTTGGCTTGAACAGCACGATTGAACTGACTTTTTTTGTAATCAGTTCCGCCCACCATAGCCAGGATGCTACCTGTACTAGAGTCAAGCGTTACCATCGCTCCTTGAGAAAAATTAAAACTTCTGCCAGAATTGTTCACCGAATTATTCAACGCTACTTCTGCTTGTCTCTGTATCGCTGGATCGAGCTTGGTTTCAATGATATAGTTTCCTTCTCTTGCCGCTCCTTCTCCCAAGATTGATTCCAGTTCAGAGAAGACGTAACTGTAAAAATAAGGTGCGATCGTTTTAGCTTGCTGTTCGCAAACTTTAGGACTAATTTGAACAGTGGAACGTCTAGCTCGGTTGGCATCCTCTGGTTTAATTTTGCCCATCTCCAGCAACCGCTTAATTACACGATTTCGGTATTCAGCCGCTTCTAGCTTATTTGGCCCATCCCCACAAAAATCGAAAGCGTTGGGAGCAGGTAAAATTCCTACCAATGTTGCTGCTTCTGCCAAAGTTAATTCTTTAGCCGGTTTCTCAAAGTAATATCGAGATGCATCCTCAAAGCCAGAGGTATCCCCTCCCAAAAAAACCCGATTTAAGTACATCAGCAAAATATCATCTTTGCTGTAAAAGGTTTCGAGCTTGAGGGCGACAACCGCCTCCCGTAATTTGCGTCCAAGGGTATCTTGTCTACCTACATACTCGCGGAACAAACTGCGGGCAACTTGCTGGGTAACAGTGCTGGCTCCTTGTTGTACGTCTCCGCTGCGGCTATTAATCAACACCGCTCGTAAAATCCCTAGAGGATCAACCCCAAAGTGCCAGTAATAACGACTATCTTCTGAAGCCACTACCGCAGCAGGTAAATAAGGGCCAAATTCCTCTAATCGCTTCATGTCTACATGAGAGATTGTCCGAGGTTCTCTCAGGGGAGTGGCTCCATCACGGGCGTAAACAACTACTGGGGCGCGTGTAGCTGTCGGTAGAGGTTTGACTGAAAATTTCAGCCATTCCACGCCAATCACTAACGTTAACAGGGCAGTGACACCACCAACTCCATAAGCTGTCCAACTTGCAGCTTTGACATACCATGCTGGTGGATCGACATATTGCAACCGCACAGAAGCGGCGAGTTCTGGGGGTCCCAGAGTCAGAATATCGCCGTGACGCAGTTCTAGGGTTGCAACACGACGCTTGCCACGATAAATGCCATTGGTGGAGTTTTCGTCTTTGATCGTGAAAACTGGTGTGCGCTGAGTAGAATTCCGCGATAGCGAGAGGTGAATTTGGCTGACAACAGGGTTACGGATGACGATATCGCTGGATTTGGAGCTACGACCGAGAATATAGCGATCGCCCAACAGTGGATATACCTCTGCTTTATCCGCCCCCGCATCCTGCACCCAAAGTTCTGGTACTTTGGCATTAGGCTTGAGCGCCAATTTAGAAAAATCGACCCTAGCTTGAATCGTATGTACTGCTTGAGTCAGTTGACCTAGTAACGTTTGTGACTTGTGAGGGGGTTGGGGAGAACTCATCGGTTATTCACATCACAGTTTTTAATGAAGAATCGGGCGAATTACAATCAATTTAGATGTTAGTCTTTCATCATTTTACTCATAAGCCAAAGCATAAATTGCCTATACGGAACTTTTTAAGCTATTTTATACCTTAATTTATATTAAAGTTAGAATTTATTTGTGATTTTAGTCACTTAATTTATACAAGGACAAATTGTTTATTTATTCTCCAAGGCTTATCTAAGCTAGTATTAATAGTTAATATAACTAGAACCATAATGTTTTCTGTCGTCTTTTTTAAGACTAGTTGTCAATAGATAGCTGATTTAATTTTTACCAGTTTTACATATCCACATATTTTGAAACAAACCTAAATATCTTCATTTAGGAAGATTTTCTAAATCTTAATTATCTGCTTTAATAGTGCGAGTGTTCCGTTGAGGTTAATTTCAGAATGATGGGAAAATCTCTGACCCTGATTGGTACAGCTTTATCTTTGGCACTTACCACTAATATTGCTGTAGCCGAATCCAGTAAATCCCCCATAGCCCAATCTAGTAGCGACTCCACTAGCGCACCAACGGAAATCAAGATGTCGCCAGAAGGTATGAAAATTCTGTGCGATCATTTTCCGCTCAACTCCCGATGTTCCGGCGGCACAGCAGCTACCCCTAGCGCTCCTGCGCCTAGCGCACCTGGTAGCACTACAGTACCATCAGAAACCAAAACGCCTGATAGTACCACCACTCCTGATAGCACAACTACACCAGGAACCACAACCCCTCCTGAATCTGGTACTCCTGAAAGCACTCCAGCACCAGGAAGCTCAACCACTCCTGAAGGCGCACCTAGCAAATTAACTCCAGCACCGGGTAGCATTACCCCACCTGCACCTGGCGCACCTAGCAACTTAACTCCAGCACCAGGAAGCCCAACCACTCCTGAAGGCGCACCTAGCAACTTAACTCCAGCACCAGGAAGTTCAACCACTCCTAGCACTCCTGGCAGCACTACCGAACCAGGTAGCTCAACCACACCTGAACAACCTGGCACTCCTGGCACTCCTGGCAGCAGTATTGAACCAGGTAGCTCTCCCAGTACTCCTGGCTCTAGTTCACCAAAAACTCCTACCACAGGTAATTAAATTAAAAGCTGCGGCATAATCTACTAAATACTAGTTTGCCATCAGCGATCGCAGGTGCATCTTCCTTTAACTCTTGCACCAGTTATGAAAACTGGTGTGAGGTGACAAATAAAAATTGCTAAAACCTTATACGTAAAGTCTTCGCATATAAGACTGAGCAAGGGTTTCACTAAGCTAATAGCCTGGGATTAATCATCCCAGGCTTAATAGTTTAATGCGATCTGCCATTTGAAGTCGGTGTTTTTTGAAAGGAAGCAATTAACAGGCAAACAATACCGATACTAATAAATGAGTCTGCCACATTAAATACAGCAAAGTTTATCAGGCGAAAATCAAGAAAATCAACGACGTAGCCTAAAATAAAGCGATCGATACCGTTGCCCATAGCTCCACCTAAAATTAAGCCATAGCCTAACTGATCCCACAAATTTAATGTTGGGCCAATTAGCGCCAACGCTATCAATACTAAACTCACTCCTAAAGATAGCCAGCGCAACCACTCTACTTTTCCACTTAACAGACTAAAAGCCGCACCAGTATTAGTGACATAGGTGAAGTGAAATATTCCCGGTAAGAGTGGTAGTGTCTGCCCCAAGCCAAAGCTTTGTACTACCCAGTACTTTGTTACTTGGTCTAAGAAAAAAGCGATGAAGGCAGCGATCCAGAAAAAACGATTTTTTAAGCGCATGGCAAATTAGTCATTAGTCAATTGTACTGAGCTTGTCCTGAGCGTAGCCATTGGCGTGGTAACAGAGCGTAGTCGTCTTCGTGGAAGCAAGCTACGCGCCGCGTCTCGTAAAGAAGTATTAGTCATAGTTGTTGGTCATGAGCTTTTGACAAATGACAAATAACAAATAACAATGAACTAATAAAACATTAAGTGACGCAATATATATGCTATTACAGTAACTGCACAGACTACAGTTAGTTGACCTGGTAGTGCAAACCACGAGTATCTAAGGATTGCTTGCATCAAGGGTAGATTTTCTGTGCCTTTCCAGTGAAAAAGATAGCTAATAATCAAATAAGTAATACCGCAGATGTGGAGAGTTAACAAGCCACAGAGACAACTAAAGGCAAGAGTTTCTATTCTCGGTCTTGCTTTAAAGGCAACTAAGCCACAAATCCAAGCTCCAGGAACAAAGCCTAGTAGATAGCCAAAATGAGAGAGCTTGACATAATCAATACCGCCGCCATCGGCAAATACTGGTAATAAGGTTAACCCCATGACTAAATAGGCAATTTGCGAGAGCGCACCAGCATTTTTGCCCCCTAAACAACCCACTAACAACACTGCGCCAATTTGAAAAGTGACACCTAAAGAAAAAGTCTGAATTCCGTGCTGACTCCAAGTCCAAGGTAAGGTGATGCCATAAACTTCTAAGAAGTTACTACCCATTGTCAGGAGTAAGCCAATCATGGACCATAGTAATTGATTGGAAACAGCAAACATTTATCAGGCAACCAAGGAAAAGCAAAAAGGAAAACCAACAGCAACTAGTATATTCATTAAATGTTGAAATGAAATTTGTGCTTACATCTTAAGAACTAGCATAGTTTCTTTTGCCTTTTTGGTATGTAATTTTTAAGTTCTACGAATTGCAATTGAGGTGTCTACTGTCTGATTTTCTTAGCTGAAGTGTGCTGTGAATTCTGGTATTTAACCTAAAAAATGGTAAGATTGACATTATTTATATTTAGTATTTATAGTAATAATTTTGCCGAGCAGTGCCTAAATTTGGCTACAAAGTATTTAATGCTTAATATTAATTAATATTAATATACTTTTTTGATGAATTGACTAATAAAAGTACACTAATAATAAAGTTTTGTAAATGAGTACAAAACCTTACTCTAGCAATATTTCTATCTTAAGCCTAATGTGAGAGTATAAAATTTATCAATCACAACTAGAAAGAAGGGTCTGCTCTTCATCAAAAAAAAACAAGTATCTTTTTGCTTTGTTAACCTTTTGTTAATCTTTATTGTTGTCCTTTGGGGGTATCTTAGAAACGCTCACCTGAAAAGTTACTAAAAAAATTGATAGCGATGCTCTCACGTCTTAGTGCAATAAAAACTCATCGCCTCACAGGTTCAATTTCAGTGTTAGCACTGACAATAAGCCTAGCAGCTTGTGGCGGACAGCAAACCCCAGATACAGCCACCAAGGAAACGCCTTCTGGTACTGCTACAGATACTACTGCCTCTAGCCCAGCTAAATTAGACCTTGGCGGAACCATAAAGTTAAGCGGGGCTGGTGCGTCTTTTCCAGCACCATTGTATGATACATGGTTCACTGATTTAAACAAAAAATATCCAAATCTGCAAGTTGACTATGCATCAGTTGGTAGCGGTTCTGGAGTTGAGCAATTTATCAAAGGGACTGTAGACTTTGGTGCTAGCGATGTGGCAATGAAGGATGAAGAAATCCAGAAAGTACCAGCAGATAGAGGTGTTATTTTACTGCCTGTGACTGCTGGAAGCATTGTGCTAGCTTACAACTTGCCAGATGTTCCAGAACTCAAGCTACCACGGGTCGTTTATGCCGATATTCTACTAGGCAAAATCAAGTCTTGGGATGATGCCCAAATTGCCAAGGCTAACCCAGGTGCAAAGCTTCCTAAACAGCCAATCACAGTTGTTTATCGTTCAGATGGTAGCGGAACTACGGGTGTGTTCACAAAACACCTCAGCGCTATTAGCCCAGAGTGGAAGACTAAAGTTGGTGACGGCAAAACTGTTAACTGGCCTACGGGAGTCGGTGCTAAGGGTAATGAAGGTGTTACCGCTCAAATTCAACAAACCCAAGGTTCTATTGGTTATGTCGAGTACGGCTATGCCAAACAAAATAGTCTCAAGTTTGCTGATTTGGAAAACAAAGCCGGTAAATTTGTTGTAGCTAGTGAAGAGTCAGCCTCTAAAACTCTCGAATCAGTAGCTCTACCGACAAACCTCCGTGTCTTCATTTCCGATCCAGAAGGGGCTGATTCCTATCCTATCGTCACTTACACCTGGATTTTGGCTTACAAGAAATATGCTAATGCGGCAAAAGCTAAAGCAGTTGAAGCCACTATCGAATACGCTTTAACTGAGGGTCAGAAACAGGCTAGTGCATTAGGGTATGTTCCTCTACCGGCAAATGTACTCACAAAGGTTGCTGCTGCTGCTGACCAAATCAGTCCAGAGTATAAAATTTCTGTCGCCAGTGGTAGTAGCGCTAGCAAGTAAGGAATAAAACACGACTATTCAGTAGTAACTTTGGATACGGAGTTACTATTGTATAAGTCAGTTTAAATAGATGATGAGGCGACAATTTTACTAATTTGGTTGCCTCCCATATTTTTCTCTGATTTTAATTCTGAAAGTCGGTATTCATGACTACAAATTCTCAAAATCTGTCATCAGCGATGAAAAATCGCTCTGATGCCGAAAAATCCCTAGATTTGGGTTTTATTTGGCTAACTAAAATTTTCGCCTTTGGGGTTGCTGGAACTTTATTATGGATTGGGTCGCAGGTTGCAATTGGCTCTTGGCCTGCCATCCAAAAGTTTGGTTCTGGCTTTTTAGTCAACACCATTTGGAACCCGGTTAATGATAGCTATGGAGTTCTACCTCAAATCTATGGAACTCTCGTGAGTTCTTTTATTGGTCTGCTGATAGCAGTGCCAATTGGGGTTGGTACTGCGATTGTACTGAGCGAGAATTTTTTGCCGGCTAAAGTGAAGCTGGTACTGGTTTTCGCAGTAGAACTGCTCGCAGCTATTCCCAGCGTTGTCTACGGGGTGTGGGGTATTTTCGTTTTAGTGCCAATCTTAACCAGCTTGGGAAAATGGCTCAATGGTTACTTTGGCTGGCTGCCATTTTTTAGTACTTCTCCTACAGGGCCAGGAATGTTGCCGGCGGGAGTCATCTTAGCGATTATGACTTTGCCCATCATCACAGCCTTATCCCGCGATGCCTTAATTTCTGTACCCCCAAGTTTACGCCAAGCCTCCATAGGACTAGGAGCAACACGCTGGGAAACAATTTTGCAAGTTCTCATCCCAGCAGCCTTTTCGGGCATAGTTAGTGCTGTGATGCTGGGACTTGGGCGGGCAATGGGAGAAACAATGGCTGTAACGATGTTAATTGGAAACTCCAACAACATCAGTCTTTCTCTATTAGCACCAGCCAATACGATTTCTTCTCTACTGGCAAATCAATTCTCAGAAGCAAGTGGTTTGCAAGTTGCGGCTTTAATGTACGCAGCTTTAGTTCTGTTTTTTTTGACATTGGTAGTCAATGTTCTGGCAGAGTTGATCGTAATGAGAGTCAAGCGAATATAGCTTAGTTTTTGGTTAAATTATGACTTCTAATTTTCCAGAGCGCAGTTTAACTCGCTCCCCCAGGTCTCAAAGGACACTTTTCAATACGGTGATGACCGTAGTGGCATTTACTTGCGGAGTATTGGCTCTTTTACCTTTGCTAGCAGTACTCTCTTACGTGATTATTAAAGGCTTTAGCAGTCTGAATCTGGCTGTATTTGTGGAACTGCCACCGAAGGCCCTACAAAAGGGAGGAGGCTTTGGTAATGCAATTTTAGGCACGCTGCTGATGGTAGGAATTGCTGCCTTGATTAGTATCCCCTTTGGAGTTATGGGGGCGATTTACATCACAGAATTTAGTTCGGCGAGAGTAGCTAGATGGGTGCGTTTTGCGGCTAACGTCTTGAGTGGAGTGCCTTCCATTATTGCTGGGGTATTTGCTTATGGGATTGTAGTTTTAACACTGGTAAAATTGAACTTAGGATCGTATTCAGCTCTCGGTGGAGGGTTTGCACTGGCAATTTTGATGTTGCCCATTATTCTGCGAACGACTGATGAAGCATTGCAGTTAGTATCGCAAGATTTGCGACAGGCATCTGTAGGCTTAGGAGCGACTAACTTTCAAACGGTGAGTCAAGTAGTCTTACCAGCAGCTTTACCAGCTATTGTAACTGGGGCAACGCTAGCGATCGCCAGAGCATCTGGAGAAACCGCACCTTTGCTATTTACTGCTCTATTTTCTAACTTTTGGCCAGATGGTTTATTCCAACCAACAGCTTCTCTGGCTGTTTTAGTTTACAAATATGCCATTTCTCCGTTTAAAAATTGGCAATCTCTAGCTTGGGCAGCATCTTTAATTTTGGTATTGATGGTTCTAATCACAAGTATCATCGCTCGCTGGGCAACTCGCCAAAAAGCTTAGTAAGCAACCATCCACAGCGCAAATCCCATCGCTTAAACTAACACTAGATTTAATTTATGGCTACCAACACTAGGACAGTGAATGACACTGAAACCGTTTTACGCGCTGAAAATCTCAATATTTACTACGGCAAGTTTTTAGCCTTACAGAATATTTGGCTAGATATACCGAAAAATCAGGTGACTGCTTTTATCGGCCCTTCTGGTTGTGGTAAAAGTACGTTGTTGCGATGCTATAACCGCCTCAACGATCTGATTGAGTCATTTCGGGCAGAAGGTAAAATACTTTTTTACGATAAAAACTTGTATGCATCCGACATCGACCCTGTAGAAGTGCGGCGGAGAATTGGGATGGTGTTTCAAAGACCAAACCCATTTCCCAAATCAATTTATGACAATATTACTTTTGGAGCCAAAATCAACGGCTATAAAGGTAATTTGGATGAATTGGTAGAAAGCAGTCTCAGAAAAGCAGCTTTGTGGGATGAAGTCAAAGATAAACTACAGCAAAGTGGCTCGTCTTTATCAGGTGGACAACAACAACGCTTGTGTATTGCTCGTGCGATCGCAGTACAACCTGAAATTATACTGATGGATGAACCTTGCTCCGCTCTTGACCCTATTTCTACCTTGCGGGTTGAAGAACTAATTCACGAACTTAAAGAGCAATATACTATCGTTATTGTCACCCATAACATGCAGCAAGCAGCGCGTGTTTCTGATAAGACAGCCTTTTTTAATGTTCGGACTTCAGACACAGGAACCCGTAGCGGCTATATGGTAGAATATGACGCGACAGAAGTAATTTTCAATAATCCTCAGCAGGAAGACACCAGAGATTACGTCAGTGGCAAATTTGGATAAATAAGTATTTCACATTACATTGTTGATGTTAAAGCAATGAGGGATACTCGAAAATGAAAGCTGTGCGATATTCCTCTATGTTTTTTATTTGAAGGACTTTTTTCCTCCCCAACAAACTTCATCTTCATGCTGTCTGATGTCTATTATTTGGTGCGCTCAAAAACCGACGGGAATTATCTTATAGCTCGTCCTGATGCTGAAACATCGGGTTATTTATTGCTGTTTCAAGAAAACTTTGACGCTCTTAGCTATCTCAACACCCACGCAGCAGAAGTGGCAAATCGCTTTGCAGTGGAATCTATTGCGCGTACACAGTTGGTAAATTTGCTCAAACGCTGGGGTTTTAGCGGTGTGGGGATTGTAACTGACCCATTATTACCCAAAGTTGAGTTTTTACAGCACAGTTAAGCTTTACTTCCTCATTTGTTAATTGGATATTCTTCATCAATTTTGGGTTTCGTTCCTTAACTAGCGACGGCAGCGATCGCACTAATTTCTTATTTATACTTATGGTCTATTGTTCACAATGCTTCCATCGGGCATGATGGTGTGGAAAAGTATAGCATTATTGAAATGAGTATCAGTACTACCTGTCAAGTTAGCATAGCTGAGGTTAGCCCCATCAAAAATAGCAGCCTCCAGCTTAGTATAAGAGAGATCAGTGTCAATCAACAGAGCGTTCTCCAGAGAGGCGCTATATAGGTCAGCCCTATTTAGGTCAGCACCACTGAGATTAGCCCCACTCAAATCAGCACTCAGATGACTACCACTGAGATTAGCCTGTCTGAGATCAGTATTAATCATTTCAGTAGCCTCGAAGTGAGTACCTGCCAAACAAGCCCCACAGAGGTTGGCATCCATTAGGTTCGCACGATCCAAGTAAGCTCTACTCAGATTAATACCACGCAAGTCGGTTCTACTCAAGTTAGCGTTAATCAAATCAACTCCAGTAAAATCTCTATCTCCAGCAGCATAACGCCTGAGCAATTCCTCGGCATCCATATCTCAATTCCCGCATTAATTAACATATTCAAAATATTATGGTGTTAAGTAAATAGTTGTGCGATCGCACAAGTAAAATTAGGTAATATTGGTGAAGTCAATTCATCACCATTAAACAACGTAGTAACTAACTTTAAACTCGCTTGTTCGCGTCGATATACTTCCACTTGTTGCTTACGCCAATCTACAATCCAATATTCTCTGACACCTCGTGATGAGTAGAGTTTAAGTTTTAGTTCTCTGTCCCGTTTTTCATTTTCACTACCAGCAGATAGCACCTCTACAACCAGTTCTGGCGCACCTGTCAAATGTCCCGCCTCGTCTAAAAGTAGGGGTAATCTCTCATTGCTAGCCCAGACAACATCGGGAATAACATTATCATTGTCGCCAAAAATTATTCCTGGAGCAGGTACGACCTGTCCCAAAGAAGTAGCTTGTGACCAAATATGCAATGGAGTAATAATTCTGACACAAGTTTTTTGATGATTCCAGTGAGGCGCTCTAGTCACAAACAATTCTCCGTCAATAATTTCATAGCGATTCCCGTTATCTGGAAACAACTCTAAGTCGGCGGTAGTCCAGCGCACTCTCTCAGATATCGGCTGGTTCATAAACTATCTTTGTTAGGGGATTTACCTATTTTAGCCTGAGTGGAAATGGAAAATTTTAGTTGCATTCCCATAATCTATGCGATATTCCTTATAAGGAATAATATATTGACATTCCTTATAAGGAATACTATACTCTGAGGTAGGAAGTGAATTGGACTTGGGAACTTTATCAAGATGTCAATGGGGAAATCCCCAAAGATTTGCTTGCTTTTTTCATTAGGATGATTCCTGAAGAGGAGCAACCAGAAAATCCACCAAAGCCATTACTGAGTCCTTCCGAAACCAGGCGTTTGCAAGTTAACCTGGGCTACCTGTGTAATAAAGGACTCGCATCACTCACCAGTGGCATCTTTGAGAAACTCGAAGATGACCTGTATGAGTTACGCATGACTAAAAGCGAACATAATCCAAGGTTTATATTAACGGCTGCGACTCCTCAACGGTTTGTAGTGCTGCACGCCTTTATGAAGAAATACGACAACGCTATTAAAGATAGAGACAAAGAACCTGCAAGAGTGAGATTGCATGAATTGCAGCAGAGGGAAAATTGATGAAAAAACCTAATTTTCAAGCTTGGTTACAGCAGAAGGTAAGCGACGAACCAGAGGTGATTCTGGCAGGAAAGTTAGAGTATCTGCGCCTATATCTTACTGATGCCATGCGGGAAATACGTAATAAAGCAGGATTAACTCAGGCAGAGTTAGCCCAAAAACTGGGAGTAAAGCAAGCGGCTGTGTCCAAGTTGGAGTCGGCGTTAAAGGAACATGAGTTGGAATCGGTGTTGCACTATTTACATACCTTGGGTGCAGATTTGCTGGTAGCCGTCAAACAAGGGGATGACTTATATCAAGCTAGTGATAACGAAGGTGTGTTGTTGGTAGATGTACCAGATGTGGTTTTCCAAAAGGCATTGGCGGCAAACATGAGCGTGCGGGAATATGTGCGTGTCGCTGTTGAGAAGTTTTCTGGTGAGGATGATGTGGTTAAATTCTTGGAAAGTAACGATCCGACAGCAGTGAAAGTTAAAAAGCGTTTGGGTACAAGGACAATCCAAGAAATTGCTGTAGAGTTGGAAAAATGTCTGAGTTTATTTGAAGAAGAAGATAGGATTTTCGCTGTGAAAAATGTTTTGTCTGCTAATGTGGCGTGTGGAGAAAGTAATCGCGGAAATAGTAGTGATGAAATTGATGAAAATGAGTTGTTGGATTTAGCTGAAAAATTGCTAGATAAGTTGGCAGAAATTAAAGGTAGCGCTGAATAAGTTGTAGGTGAGACAGTTAACTGGGAGTCTATATGGCAAAAGGATTCGGCGCAGGAAAACCCAAAAAGGGAAATAAAAAACGCGAAAAGGCTTATCTTGAGCTTATCTTTGCGCTGCTGAAGTGTCCCGATAATTTGAAACAAAAGATGTTGATGGCTAACCGAAACTTGATTGATTCTAGTTTGGTGAAGGCTCTAGAAATAGTAGCCATCAAGTTAGCTGAAGAAGGCGATGACCAGTCAGCTAACTTTTTAATTGAGCTTGCCAATTGGCTTGCAGAAGAACTGGGTTTATTATCTAGCGACTCTGAAATATGTTTACGTTTTTGGCTTCAGATGAAGCTGGCAATGGATAAGAGGAATGGTCATCTAGATGCAGTGCATCCAATTCTACAAACATATTTAGAGCGAGACAATCTTTTTATTCAGCGTTTTCGTAGCTGGGCAACCTGTAAACTGAATAATTTGGCTTCACAAGATGCAAAATTCTTGGCAGTGCTTCTAGCTACTTTCGGTAGTATAATTTCAGAATTTCCTTTAGGAGATCGCGCTGAAAATGTAGAACAGGCCATCGCTTGCCATCTAACCGCGTTAGAAGTATTAAGTCTTGAAACATCTCCTAAACAATGGGCTGATGCTCAAGATCGCCTAGCTACTGCCTGTTGCAATCGTATTAAAGGCGACCAAGCCGAGAACCAGCAAATTGCTATTGATGCCTACGAAAAAGCCTTACAGGTTTTCACTCGTGAGGAGTCGGCTAGAGAATGGGGAAAAATTCAAAACAATCTAGGTAATGCTTATCGTGACAGGATTTGGGGCGACAAAACACAAAATCTTGAGTTAGCCATAATAGCGCACCAAAGCGCTTTGCAAGTTCGTAGTCGAGATGAGTATCCAGAACTGTGGGCGATGACACAAATGAATTTAGCGGTGGACTATCGTCAACGAGTAGAGGGTGACAAAGAGAAAAATTTAGATATAGCGATCGCAGCTAACCAAGCAGCTCTGCAAGTCTACACCCGTAGTGTATTTCCCGAAGCTTGGGCAGATACTCAAAACAACCTGGGCAATGTTTACCGCGATCAAAGTGAGCAAATTTTTGGTGATAAGTCAGAGAATCTGAATTTGGCGCTTTCTGCCTTCCAAGCAGCTTTGCAAGTCTACACCCGCAATCAGTTTCCTGAAAAATGGGCACAGACACAGATGAATCTCGGCAAAGTCTATCTCCTCGACCTTAAGCAGACAGTTAAGTGGATAGAGTGTTTTCGAGCAGCCTTAGAAATTTTTACACCCACTGACTTTCCCCAACACTGCTTCAAAGCATCACGTAATATGGGTTATGCTGCTTTTCAGTCTCAATTGTGGTGGGAAGCTATTGAAGGTTTCACTACTACAATTGAAGCAGTCGAAACTAGCCGCACTTGGGCAAAATCTGAATCGCGTCGCCAAGAAATCTTAGAAGAAGCCATTGATGTTTATCAAAATATGGTGCAAGCTTGCATCAATGCTGGACAAGTAGAAAAAGCCTTTGAATATTCAGAGCGATCGCGTTCCAAACGCCTGGTAGACTTAATGGCAAGCTACAACCTCTCTCAAGGCGAAGAAATCCCCCCAAAAGTTCAAGAATTATTGCAGCAGTATGAAGAACTGCAACGGCAAATTGACCAAGAACGCCAAAGCCATAAATCTGAAAATAGTCGTAGTGATACACGCGCTGCTTGGGAAGCTTATAATGAAGCGATCGCACTTTTAGAAACCCAAAAACAACAAGTTTGGGAAAATCTCAGACGCGAAGATCCCGTATTAGCTGGCGAAATTCAGGTTAACCCCCTTAGCTTATTGGAAATTCAAAAGCTAATTGACCAACCCTATACAGCTATCCTCAGTTTCTACACTACCAACAGCGACACCCATATTTTTGTCGTCCAGCAAAAACAAATTACTCTTCACACCTGCACAGGACAAGGATTAGATAGGTTGCAAGGCTGGATTAACCAGAATTGGTTATTGCCTTATATGAATGATTCCCAAAAATGGGAAACTCAAATTAACAGTATTCTCTGTGAACTAGCTGAACGTCTTCAAATATCTCAACTCATATCTGAACATCTTCAAGGAATAGAAGAATTAATCTTAGTACCTCACTTATTACTCCATCAAATTCCCTTCGCTGCGTTATCTACAGGAGAATATCAGGAATATTTAGGAGATAAATTTCTCATTCGTTACACTCCAAGCTGCCAAATTTTAGAATTTTGTCAACAACGTGATACTGTAGGGATATTTAATGAAATATCTCTACAATATGGAACTGTGGAAGATGCTGAAGATAACCTTCCCTCTGCCAGATTTGAAGGCGAACAACTCGCCAAAATGTACAAGATTCCACCAGAAAATAGATTAATTGGCAGTACTCAAGCCACTTCTAAAAACTATCGACGATTAGCACAACAAGTTCAAGTACTTCATTCCTGCCACCATGCCCAATCTCGCCTCGATAATCCCTTAGAGTCACAGTTAAAATTAGCTGATGGTAGCATCACGTTGGGGCAATTAATGACACCAAGCTGGCGTTTACCTCAACTTGTAGAAGTGTTTCTGTCTTGCTGCGAAACTAATTTGGGTACTCCTTCCCTAACTGACGATATTCTTACTCTCTCCACAGGCTTTTTGTGTGCTGGTGCTAGAAGCGTTGTTAGTACTTTGTGGTCAGTCAATGATTTAGCCACAGCATTATTTTCCATTTTTTACTACCAGCAGCGACAAGAAGGTAAAAACCGTCCTGAAGCTTTACAGCAAGCTCAAATTCAGCTACGAGAATTTACAAAATTAGACTTAAATAAAATATTTCATGAAGTAGAAGTGAGGGAGAAAGAACTGATACGAAATAAAAGAAAATATCCTTCAGATTCTATCGAATACGAACAATGGAAGCGTGAATATAATATGTATGCCAAATTGAACAAACGAATTATAGAAATCGAAAACTCTACTCAACAATTTCCCTTTTCAGATCCTCGTTACTGGGCTGCTTTTATTTGCCACGGTTTACGGTGATAAAACAATATTGGGACGATTACTCGCTTACTCATCAACCTGATTTAGATTTGGTAAAAATTCAGGATTCAAAGTTTGGTCTAAAGTGTAAGAGCAAATTTCTGGAAAAACCTGCTGACCCAATTCAGTTTCTCGAATCGCTAAAGCCACGCCTAGTTCATAAATAGTCAAGAAAACTTCATCGAGATAGGGTTTCAAACTAGGGCTATCTTGCAGAAGCAGCTTAATTTGAACACGTTGCTCTCGAATTGTACCCAACCAGCTATTACTACGTTTTTCTGGTTGAAATTGCCATTTTAGTAGATGTCCTAACAATACTCCTAGCCGATTTCTCAATTCTTGCCGTTCTCTTCTACCCAAAGTTTCAATTTCTTCAATCAGGTTAACGCTATCTAATTGATCCCACTGTTGAGTTTTGAGCAAGCTAACCTGCTTTTGCGTCCAATCATAGAAATCTGTTTCATATAGGTGAGATGTGTACATTTTTTCCACTTTATTTACACCTATCTACTTACCTACTCCTGCGGTAACGCTTGCACCAAAATCCAAAATCCAAAATCCAAAATCTAAAATAAATATTGGGTTTAGCGATACCTACGGCAGCAAACTACGCCAAACCCAACCTAAAATAATCTAAAATTTCAGAACTAATTTGCTACCTCAGCCACCTCAATCACTCGCCCTTCATAGTCCTTGACCAAAAAATTCAGGGGTTTGTGGTTACGAATCTTCAATTTTAAACCGCGCGTTTCGACTCGCATTAAAATCATTTCCAGGCAGTCATGGTCAAAACAAACGTGGCGTTGCTGATTTTTGCTGCCTAAACTCGCGCCAGTAATGATGTGTAGCTGGGTGTTTTTCTTCAATTGATACCACAGCCCATCATTGGCGTTATTCATCATTTTGCTAGACAAGCTCGGTCCAGTAGACATATATAACGGATCGATGCCAGTTGCGCCTATAGTTTGTTCGTAGTTGTAGTAGTAGTGCAATGGCACCTCAGCTGCTGGCAAATCTAGCAGCCCTTCATACAACTGTCGGGCAATCTCCAAATCTGACACCATTACAGTGTGTACTTTTGGGGCACTGGTGAGAAACATCCACATAGCACCAGCGTAAGCTGCTAGCAGCATCACCATAATGCCTTGGGTGGAGAACAGGCTATCTAAGGGCAGGGAAGGCAGAAAGGAGCCTAAAGTAAGGGGACTGAGCAGGAACGATATGACACTAACTGCTATAACCATGAACAAATAAGGATTCTTTAAGAGAGTTGATTTTATGATTGTCGATTAAGACTAAAATTAAGTCCTTGTTTCTAGTTTATCAATACTCAACTAGTCTGAGTCTCATCTACAAACTGAGCAACACCAAGATATTATGCGATTAACTAGGGGAGTGCAATTCCCAAAACTATTTTAACAACTATCAACTCCAAGACTTGTGCAAATTCCTCATTTTCCCGAAGCTAATCACCCACTGGTGAAGTCGCTGTTCCATCACAGTGACCATGAACTACTGACTCTGTTTCAGCGCTATCCAGATGCTGGAAAGTACTTTACGGTGATTTTTTGCCGCTATAGCCCCATAGTCTACACCTTAATTCGGCATTCGGCGCGATCGCCTGTACAGGCAGATTATCTGTTTGCTCTCACCTGGCGACATATATATTACGAACTCGGTGGACTAAATTTAACTGATTCTGAATCGGGTGAGGAAGCCTTAACCATGCAAAATTGGTTAATTAATATGACAGCTTTCTGTATAAATGAGATTAAACTACCACCCACAGAAGCAATTCATTATTCTCTACAAGCGACTTCACCGCCGCTATGGTGCTATGTACAACAGGCTTTAGACCAACTACCACCAGTTTTACGATTAATCGTGTTAATGGCTCAAACTTTCCACTGGAGTGAAACTAGAATCGCTGCCTATCTACAAGCTGAAGGAGAAGCGATCGCTCCTAATGAAGTAGCCAATTTTCTCCAGGAAGGCTATCGTATGCTAGAGGACAAATTGCCCACAGATATCCGCGCCATATACTTTGGGGAAGATTTAGCTCAATCACAACTTAAGTAGAAATGCGTATATTAATTGTCTTCAATTTTAAAACTTAAAACTTCTTCTTAGACCTTCTACTTAAACCCGCAACTTTACGGGTAATTTTTATGAAACAATGGCTTGTATTTCCCTGCCGAAAGGTAGGCTTAATTTGTGTAGGTGCGATTTCTTCTCCCCAGGTACTTTTACACAGCTTTTTACTGTTTGCTTTTGTGCTGAGTCCTGTAGCGGGTGCGGTTGATATTTCCGAACAACTCCATCGCCCTTTAAATAATTCCGTTGGGCGACAATCAAGAGATGAAGCGGACGGTTTGCTGCGTATTGGCCAACAAGAATACACTTCAGGACATGCCGACAAAACAATTGCATCTTGTTTGCGGGCATTAGAACTATATCATTCCATTGGCGACCTGAAAGCACAAGGTTTGACGTACAATTTGCTTGCTAAGGCTTATGTGCAGGTTGGTAGTTCAAAAGAAGCGGAAGATGCTTTCAGAAGAGGATTAGCGATCGCTCGTGATACTCAAGACTTCCAATCTCAGATTTTTGTGCTGAATAATATCGGTACATTTCTGCTGCAAAAAGGCGAATTTGCTGCTGCTGGTAAAACAGTTGAAGATGCCCTCACAATTGCTCACGGTGTCAAAAATATTGAAGGCGAAGGACTTTCTTTGAGTAATTTGGGTTTGGTAAGTGCTAGGTTGGGAGATTATAACAAGGCGATTAAACTGTACGAAAATGCTTTAACTTTCCGCCGTCAGACTGGCGATGCTATTGGTGAAGCAAATACCTTGAATAATTTAGGAGATGCTTATTTAGCATCTGGAAATTATCAAGATACTATTGCTACTTATGGTGAAGCAATGCAGACAGCGAAAATCAACCGCGATCGCACTAATCAATTACGAGCAATTGACGGTTTAGTTACGGCTCACACTGCTGTAGGACGTTACGAACGCGCCTTTGACTTATTAGAGCAACGTTTAGCACTTGCTAAAGAATTACAAAATTTACACGAAGAATTAAAATCTTTTGAATCTTATGCTCAGTTATATAAGCAACAAGGTAATTACCTAACTGCCCGCAATTTTTACGAAAGGGCAATCATACTGGCGCGGACATTGCAAGACAGCAAGCAAGAAGTGCAATTGCTCGATCAGCTAACTAAAATGCTTCAGCGAAAGTAGTAATAAGACCAATTTGAAAAAAGAATGCAACAAATAGACCATTTGTTTGTAGAGACGCGATGAATCGCGTCTTTACCCAAGGATGTTAGTTGTTAAATAATTTCATTTTTACTTAAATTTGAGATGTAGCAAATGCTCTAACCAAAAAGCGATCGCTTAAATTCTCTCCATCTCTCCTCCTCTGTGTCCTCCGCGCCTCTGCGGTAGCCTGTGGCAAGCCGAAGCGAAGCGTCTACGTCATTCTAAATCTATAACTTCTTGCCGCAACTCAAATAAACCATCTTCCCCAGCGTCAAAATCAATCACCTGATACACAGCATCAATATTTAACTCTCCATAAATATGAGGAAATAATTCCCCTATTTCAGCAGGTTCATAACGAATTTCAGCTTGTACTTTTTCACAATCAATAAAAAGTACTACCAATTCTTTTTGATTAGAAAAAAACGTATTTGCAACTTTGACAATTTGCGTTGACTTTGAAGAATGAATAAAGCCTTCAGAATCGAGTGAATCAGCACGATAGCTGCCCAAATCTTTTGCTTGTTCCCATTGTTGGCGTTTGGTAATGTGAAGGATAGTATTCATGTTGCTTGTATTAATGTTATTCTATATTAATATGTTCATCTGGATAAAATTCAAGACATACATTATTTTGCTTATGGCTATTAGGATATATAAATATCTGAATTTCTAATTTTCCTTTCTGCCAACCTTTACCATCGATTTTAAGAAACTGACAATCTTTGACAGCATTTAGTTTAATTTCGCTAAAGGGTATGGACTCATCTCCAGCAGATATCCTGCCAAACAAACTACCAACGGAATCATTATTAATTTTAGTTTTATATGTGCAAACTTCCCGCCGCCATTTATTTACAATTTCTCGTATAACTAGCTCTCTTAATTTACTTATTTTAAAAGTATCTTTCTCAAAACAAATTACATCATCTCCACACTCTAATAAAATAAATTTATTTTTCATATCAATGCCTGTAGTGTAAATTAAGAGTCGTATTATTTACTTTTTGCTTTACCTAAACATCAGATTATAATTTAAAATTCTTGGTGTAACTCTAGTAAGAATACTGAATAAAAAATATTCAGCGATCGCTCTAAAAGAGTATTGTTTAAAATATCAGATTAAAGCACTGATAAAAACTCTATATGAGATTATCCTTTTATAAATTCGGCGGAATACAAACATCTGGCGCACATAACCCAATAAACTCTACTGTTGTCACCTCAAAAGTATTCAAATCTACCCGGCGGATAGCATGGTTATTCGTATCACTAATATATAGAGATGAATCTATAACAGTCAATCCCGAAGGTTCAAAAAAGCGGCTATTCTTACCCTGACCATTTTGTAAACCCGCAGAACCATCTCCCAAAACTGTTTGACAATTCCCACTAGGACTTACTAATTTAATTTTATGGTTATAAGTATCTGCTACCCACAGAAAATTCTCAGCGTATTCCACTCCTAAACAGTGTTGTAAACGGACATCTTCACCTTGTCCATCTACATCGCCAAAACCAAATAAACCGCCACTACCGCAAACAGTTCTTACTTGATACGGTTCAACAATTCCCACACCACGAATGGAACTAACTTCACTGTCAGCAATATATAATTCTTGCCCATTATTAGTAATACCGCTAGGTTGAGCAAAAGCAGATTCAGTAAGTGAACCATCAATACACGCTTCTGCACCAGTACCAGCATAAGTTTTAATGATGCCAGTTTCTAAATCCATTTGCCAAATTTGATGCGGCCCAGCCATTGCAATAAATAAGATATTTCCTACTTTCACTAAATCCCAAGGTGAATTCAGCGCAGTTTCTAAACCAGCACCGCCATGAGGATGGATATTACGACTTTGTTCACCAGTTCCTGCGATCGCTTCTACTACTTGACGCTTTAAATCAACTCGCCGCAGGGTATGATTTTCTGTATCAGCAACATAAAGAATCTGATTTTCGGCATCATAAGCCATTCCCTGCGGTGCAAAAAATTCTGCTTCGTTAAAAGCACCATCGGTTAAACCTGATTTTCCAGTACCAATTAAATGTAGAATTTCTCCATCAAAGCTACTCACAACTAAACGGTGATGTCCAGAATCAGCAATGAATAAACCCGCTTGGGTAGCGAGAACTTTACCAGGAAAAGCTAAGGGCGTAATTAATGGTTGGCGCTGTTTTTCTAAAGTCAAGCTGATTTCTTGAAAATTAATTGTACCTTTGTTTTGGTGTTGCTGAATTAACTTTTGAATCAACTCGTCTAAAGTTTTACGGTTTCCTTCACCAGAAATCTGGCCAATCACGTAACCTTCTGGATCAATAATTATTAATGTAGGCCAAGCACGCACAGCAAACTCTTCCCAAATCCGAAAACCTTTGTCAACTACAACTGGATGTTCAATGTCGTAGCGCAGGATAGCTTGGCGAATGTTTTCTGTTTCTTTTTCGTTGTCAAATTTGGCAGAATGAACGCCAATAATAG
>NZ_JABXKI010000281.1 GCF_017115095.1 Nostoc sp. NMS4
ACAGTTTCCAGATGATCTTCTAGAATAGGACGACTTTCTTCTTTTAACACTTCAATATATAATTCAATAGCTTCCTTGATATTGGCAATAGCTTCTGTTTTCGTCTTACCTTGGCTGATACAGGCAGTTAAGGTAGGACATTCAGCTATCCAATAACCATCTTCTCCTGGATAGATAATAACTTGTCTCTTCATCTATTCCTCCGACAATTCAAAACTGTATTCCAAACAAATCAAAAAAGCCAAAATCTCTCACAACAAATCTGGATTTTCCCCTAATTCTCTCAATCTAGCCGCTAAACGAGCCACCTGTACAGCAGCAGCTTCTGCTTCTGCAACTGCCGCTTGTGCTTGTGCAACAGCAATTTCCGCCTGTGCAACTGCGACTTGTGCTTGGAAAGCAGCAGCTTCGTCTGGTAACAAAACCAAATTCCCAGCTACATCATAAAACCGCAACCATACCGCCGTTTCTCTGTCTATTGTTCCTTCATACGTTCCTAACCATAAACCTAACTTTTGACACCACAACCAACCACGCTCATTTGGTGTCAAAGATTGATATTGCTGATTATGATCTAAATGCCACCCTTGCAAAGAAGTCGGGTCAAAGGGGTCATAGACAAAATAATCTGAAGTATGAAAAGTTTGTTCGTAAAGGTCTTTCTTAACAGTCTTATCTATTTTGGCTGTAGATGGTGACATTAATTCTACAATCACATCGGGATAGCGACCGTTTTCTTCCCACACTACCCAACCTTGACGAGAATTAGTCCCGTCCACATTCAGCACTGCAAAAAAATCTGGACCTCGGAAATCCTGGTTACGAACTTGGGCGCTGCTGTAATAAATAAACATATTGCCACCAGCAAAAAAATCATTACGGTCAGCCCAAGCTTGTTGCAATGACCGAATCAGGACATTCATTGCAATACGGTGGCGATTTGATTCCAAGGGTTCTCCGTCATCAAAAATTAAATCTGTGGGCGGTGTGGGATGTTGCCAGTCTACAATGGCTGTTGGGTTGTTTTCAGTAGTCATGAGCGATCGCCTTTCTCAGAAAGCCTTAGATTTTTATCATAAATTATTCTTCACCCAATCTCGAAAATTACGCATAGCTTGACTTCTCCCAATTGTTAAACACTGCTGAACATATTTATTGACTAATTCAATAATTGGAATATTCGGAAAATTAGGACTAGATTCAGATTTTATATATTTACCTTCTTGTAAAATCAAAATTTCTAAACCTTGTTGTGTATGTCGCCAAAGTTCAGGAACTCCTAAAATTTCATAATTTTGAAATCGAGTGCGAGAAGTAATATCAATTTCGATTGCTAAATCTGGTGGTGGGTCTATATTTAAATCAATGCGATTTTTGCCAATTATAGCAGCTTGATTTTGAATATAAAAACTGGTATCTGGTTCTACTGCTTGCAGCATTCGCTCATTTTTAAGAGTTGTGGAACCAAAAGGCTCAAAATCAATTTGGAGTTTGTCTAATAAGATTTTGACTAAATCACCAATAAGTTCTTTATCTTTTTCGTGTTCTGGTAGAGGAACCATAATTTCTAACCAGCCATGACTATAAGAAATACGTGCAGCACGCCTTTCTCCCATTTCTGCTAAAATATTTTCTAACTGCTGCCAACTAATATCTTGCAGCAACATTTGTTGACCGGGTTTGACAATGATTTGTTGCAGTTTTAAAAGCATATCACCTCAGAGAGTTGATGTAGTAATTTATATAGCAGATTGAATTTAAAAATCAACTTTCTTAAAGTATATCGTCTCTGAGCATGAGTGTAGATATTATCTAAAAAGGTCAAAAAGGTCAATGTAATAGAAGATACAGATAATGCAAATGCAACTCACTATTCGTAAAGCTTATTGTGAGGATATTCCGGCTTTAGAAGCTTTGATTCAAAACTCGGTGAAAAATCTTCAAGCTGCTTATTACAGTCGTGAACAAATGGATGGCGCTCTTGGTACTGTCTTTGGTGTTGATAGCCAACTTATCAAAGATGGCACATATTTCATTGCTGAGATTGAGTCTAAAATGGTTGGTTGTGGTGGCTGGAGTCAACGTAAAACTCTTTTTGGAGGTGACAAATATCAGAATAAAGAAGATGATTTACTCGATCCAATTCATGAGCCGGCGCGAATTCGTGCTTTCTTTGTACATCCTGCTTGGGTGCGTCGTGGAATTGGAAGTAAAATCTTGGCAGCTTGTGAAGCGGCGGCCATTGGTGTAGGTTTTTCGAGACTTGAATTAGTGGCTACCCTTGCTGGTGAACCGCTTTATAAAGCACACGGATTTTCTAATATTGAACATTTTGAAATATCTCTCCCTAATGGAGCTTGTCTGCCAGTTATTCGGATGTACAAACAGATATAAAATTCCTATTTTATTTTTTAAATGTAGTAAATTTGTTTCTACATTCCAAGAGGATATTGTCAATAGCTTTTAATTTTTACTTGTTAAGGGAATACGGATGGTAAACTCTGTTCCACATCCTGGGGTTGAATCAACTTCAATAGTTCCTCGATGTTTATCTACGACAATTTGATAGGCGATCGCCATTCCTAATCCGATTCCTTTACCCACAGGTCTAGTAGTAAACATGTGGTCAAATACCCGTTGTTTGACATCTTCACACATCCCAATCCCATTATCATAAATTTGAACGATCGCGCAATGACTTAATTTATCAATTTGGGTTTGGAGCTTAATTTGAATAGGGTTGGTTTTAAGATTCTCAAAACTACGTTTTTCGCTAGCTTCTTCTAGTGCATCGATTGCATTCACCAGAATATTCATAAACACCTGATTTAGTTGCCCTGCGTAGCATTCTACTAAAGGTAAATCACCGTATTTCTTAACAATCTGAATTTCCGATCTATCGGGCGTGGCTGTGAGTCGATGATTCAGAATCATCAGAGTGTTGTCTAAACCTTCGTGGATGTCTACAAATTTCATGTCTGCTTCATCGAGGCGCGAGAAATTACGCAGCGACAGTACAATTTGACGAATGCGTTTGGTTCCCACTTGCATTGATGTCATTAATTTTGGTAAATCTTCTGCCAGAAACTCAATATCAAGGTCTTGGGCGCGATCGCTAATTTCTGGTGTAGGATTTGGGTAGGTTTGTTCATATAGCTTTAGCAAATCGAGGATATCTTTGCTATAAACGCTGGCATGATTGAGGTTGGCATGAATAAAATTGGCAGGATTATTGATTTCGTGTGCTACCCCAGCAACTAATTGTCCTAGACTAGACATTTTTTCGGTGTGGATGAGTTGAGCTTGAGTATTTTGCAATTCTTTCAAGGTTTTACTGAGTTCCTGCGCTTGCTGGTTGGAAACAAAGGCGCGATCGCTAATCTGTTCGTATAGTTGCAGCTGTCGCCATGCACCGATCAACCCAACCAATAGCAATCCTCCCAAAACTGTAGCCAACAGGTTCAAGGCCTGCAATGGTGATTCAATATTTTCTTGTGGCACAATCAACGCTACCGACCAATTTGCTTCTCTCAGGGGAGTGTAAGCAACATAACTCCACTTACCATCTAGTTGAGCTAATTCAATGTTTGTACGTTTAGCCACCATTTGTTGAGTAATTTCAACTAACCTGCGATTGGGAGATTTGAGGAAACTCTGGGCGGCTTTTTCGGGTGTACCAATTAGTTCCCTGTTGGGATGGGCGATGGGAACTCCTTGAGAATTCAGCGCAAAGGCATAGCTACCCTTACCTTGATGTAAATTACCGATAACTTCAACTACTCGGTTAATCGGGATTCCTCCCATTAAAACACCTGCTGGCTTTGTATCTGTTTTGGCAGGAATCGGGGAACTAATTTGAATCTGTAACTGATTGGTTGTGCGTCCAATAATTGGATCGGCAGCTACCGTTTCACCCGCAATACTCCTCTGAAAAAATTCTCGATCATTAACATTTGTATAACCCCCTTGAGTATTAATTAATGCACCATCTGGCGCACTCAATGCCATCAGCAAAAACGGTTGTAACCGCTTCACCTCAGATTGTAAGTAAGGTTCCATCACAGGCCAATCTAGCGATCGCACCACAACCGAATTTGCCAAAGTCTTAATTTCTGTCTTCCGAAGGGCTAACCAGTTATCAATATCATCCTGACCTTGGCGTGTTTTTAACAATGCTTGTTCTTTAAGACTATCGAGCAACAACCCCTTAACAATTTTGTAACTAGTGATGGCTGTGGCACTAATACTAATGGATAAAATTACCACAATTGATAATAATAGTAAATTTTGCGATCGCAATTTCAATGAGTAGTAATTTTTGTTAGTTGGCGCATACCATCGGGGGTTGATTTTTTTTAACCAGCTTTTGCGTAATTTAAGCATCATCGTCGTTTTACTATAAGTGAAAATTTAAAAAGCAAAAATGAAAAGTGCTGAGTAAAGTAGAAATTACTCAGCACTCAGAACTCAGAACTCAGAACTCCTAACTCAGAACTCAGAACTCAGAACTCAGAACTCCTAACTCAGAACTCCTAACTCAGAACTCAGAACTCAGAACTCAGAACTCAGAACTCCTAACTCAGAACTCAGAACTCAGAACTCAGAACTCCTAACTCAGAACTCCTAACTCAGAACTCAGAACTCAGAACTCAGAACTCAGAACTCCTAACTCAGAACTCAGAACTCAGAACTCAGAACTCCTAACTCAGAACTCCTAACTCAGAACTCAGAACTCAGAACTCAGAACTCAGAACTCCTAACTCAGAACTCAGAACTCAGAACTCAGAACTCAGAACTCAGAACTCAGAACTCAGAACTCAGAACTCAGCACTCAGCACTAATTAGGGGTTGTTGAGTAGAGATTTGAATAACAAACTCTGTACCCTGTCCAAGTTCGGAAGTGCAAGAGAGTAAACCGCCATGTGCTTCTACAACAATTTGACGAGCGATCGCTAATCCTAATCCAGTGCCTTTTCCTACAGGCTTGGTGGTGAATAAATGGTCAAAGACTTTTTGTTTAACCTCCGGTGACATTCCCACCCCGTTATCAGCAATTTTAATCAAAACATCCTTACCTGAATCTGCTACACGAGTTTGAATGGTGATGCAATTTGGGTTAGCAAGAATCGCTTCCAAAGTCCGTTCTGTATTGTATTGCTCAAGGGCATCAATGGCATTTGCTAACAAGTTCATAAATACCTGATTAAGTTGTCCAGCAAAGCATTCTATTAGAGGTAGTTTGCCATAATTCTTAATCACCTCAATTGCCGGACGGTTTTCATTAGCTTTTAAACGGTGTCTGAGAATCAGAATACTGCTATCAATGCCTTCGTGAATATCAAAAGGAACTTTATAATCCTTATCTGCTCTGGAGAAGGTTCGCAAACTGGTACTAATACTGCGGATACGACTAACACCCAATTTCATCGAATCCAGCAATTTTGGCAAATCTTCGCGTAAATAATTCAGGTCGATGGCATCAATTTCATCTTGAATATCTGAGCCAGGATCGGGAAACTTTTCTTGATAAAGATTAATTAGTCCAAGCAAATCTTTAACATAATCTTTGGCTGGTTCTAAGTTACCAGCAATGAAGCCCACAGGATTGTTGATTTCATGGGCAACACCTGCCACTAGATTACCAAGGGCAGACATTTTTTCACCTTGGACTAATTGCAATTGCATCGTTTGGAGTTCTTGTAAAGCTTCTTCTAATTGTTGTTTTTGCTGTTGCAGTAGTTGTTGTGCTTGTTGGCGTTCGGTAACATCTTCACAAGTGCCAAGGATGCCAAAAACGTTTCCTTCTTTATCTTTTAGAGGAATTTTGTTTGTATTTGACCAGATTTGTTTTCCGTCTGCTTGCTGCAATATTTCAATAATATTGAGTTCAGCTTTTCCAGACTCCATAATGCGGCGATCGCACTCTACATACCCATCTGATTGTTCATGAGTCCAAGATAGATCGTAGTCGGTTTTACCGATAACATTTTCTGGCAATTCTACACCTGAAGTTTGAGCAAAGTTCTGGTTACAGCCTAAATAAAGACAATTGCGGTCTTTCCAGAAAACAGATTGGGGGATATTGTCGATAATTAACCGCAAAAATTGTTCCGTTTGTCCTAGATTTTCTAGAGTATTTTGTGCTTGCTGATAAAGTCGAGCGTTTTCTAGAGAAATTGCAGCTTGAGTACATAATAGATTGAGAATTTCGACGCGATCGCTAGTAAATGCCCCAGTCATCAAATTGTTTTCTAAATATAAAATCCCTAACAGTTTCCCTTGATAGAAAATTGGCGTACACAGCAAGCTTTTGGGTTGCTGACGAATGATGTAGGCATCGGCTATCAGCATCGGATGCAATGTTGTATCAAAGATAACGGTAGGTTGCAAGCTGCGTTTGACGGCGTAAATTAGGCTATGGGGAACGTCTGCACTATCTTCCACAAAAATGGACTGTAACACCTTTGATTGCTGTCCAACTTGAGCAGTCGCCTCAACTACCAATCTACCTTCTTTGAGCAGTAGTAACGCGCACTTATCGGCTCCAGCATTTTCAATCACCACTTGCAGCAGCTTCGTAAGTAATTTATCCAGTTCAATTTCACTGGAGAGAGTCTGAGAGGCTTTTAAAACTGTTGCCAAATCTAGCATTACTGATGTGTTGCTGCTAGAGGTTCCTGATTTATTAATAGTTGGGTGGAAGGTAGTATTACTGTCAATATTTGCGATCGTGTCATTGGGTGTAAGTAGCGATACTCTTTCAGAGTCACTTTGTGAACGCTTTTGTTGTAAAATTGGCGCTAGCAGTTGTGGATAATGCTGTTCTAAGTCATCAACTTTGGCTTTAGCATCCCAGCGTGTATAGCAATAGTAAGCGTTAATCAAATACTCTTGAGCAATGCGTTCTTTGTCCCACTCTAAATAGAATTTGGCTGCAAGTTCGTTGGCTAGAGCTTCTTCGTTGAGATATTCGTTTTCTTTGGCTTTGGCAATGGCGCGATCGTATGATTCGATTGCATCCATATATTTACCAGAAATTCTTGCTATTTCCGCAGATAACAATAGATATCGATGTAAAAAGTTTTCTGGGCAACTATTAGCCCAATTTTTCTGAATTTGTTGATGCTCTCGAATAATCTCCCAATATTGCTTTTTCTTCTCTAATGTTGCATTGGGATAGAGAGCTAACAAGCTGAGTGGATAATAGAAATGATACTGAATAATTGGGAAGAAACCAGAGTTACAACCAAGAGTTTTTTCCGCTTCTTCTGCTGCTTGAATAGCATCTGTGTAGCGACCATAAAGGTACGACAATTGGATTTTAAGAAAGCAGTACCAATTAATTCCATGATCAAAGTTATTCTTCTGTCTCCATACCTCTATATATGGAATATCTTCTTCATTGCGATCGCCTAATAAATCGGTGTTTTTAGATACATCTTGGAGGCTCAATAAAAACTGTCGCTGTAAAGTAAATGCATACAGCATATTAACATCATTAACCTGTTGCACATAGCTGAGATATTTTTCAGTTTCTGCATAGACATCGGAGAGGCGATCGCCCTTAATTAACATTGCCCAAATCAAAAACGAAACTGCCCAAACACCAAACACCAAATTCCCTGTTTCTTGGCAGACTTGGAATGATTGTTGAGAAAGTGGCAAATTCGTTTTTAAATGCTGATTATAGGGATTAGTGGTGTGTGCAAAGATATTATTGGTCTTAAAAATAAATTGGGTACTATTGAAGTGACGATCGAGTTTTAGTGCTAACGTACCGAACTCATAAGCCGTTTGATAATTTCCTTGATTTGCTAAACTCATCCCATATAAACAGTAAGCAAAACCAGAACTTTCAGCATTGCCATAACTCAAAGATAAACCGATCATTAATAAATGAGCCAAGCAACTGAGGTATTGATCTCCTCCCATATAAGCGGCTGCCCAAACGTCAGCTAAAAGACCCATGCAGACCTTTTTATCTGGATCTATCATCTCTGGCAAATCGAATAAATCTGCTATCCGAACCGTTTGAAGTTTAGCTTTTAATTCTTGAAGTTCAATTTCGATAGCAGCTTGCTGTTCTTCAGAGGTTACGGGTAAATGCATACCCATGATGCTTAAACCTTTTAGCCCAGCTTCAAAGCCAGCTTGGATATTTTCACCCTGAGTCATTTTCAGGTACATCTGAATTCCATAAATCTCTGCTTTATCAAATCTATCTTGACTACGATCTAGTGCGACATTAAATAATGTCTCTGCCTGGTTGAAATCACCAGTGAAATATTCGCATTCCGCAGTTTCTCGATATAATTCAAACGTAAGCTTATAGTTAACTTGCCAACTTTCTTCTACGAGCAATTCTTTCCCTAATGTGAAATATTTAACGGCTGCTTTATAAGCGGTTGAAGCTTTCGCTTTCTTGCCAGCAATTAGATTAAGTTGAGCGAGTTCATGTTTTTGGGATTGTTCATTAATTATATCAATTCCCTCATTTAACTGATTAACAATATCAAAAATCTTGGCTTCAATTACTTCCGGCAATGTATTATTTAAGAGTAATTGCCCAATTTTCAAATGAGTAGCTTTCCTTTGAGATTCAGGAATCAAAGAATAGGCTGCTTGCTGAACCCGGTCATGGAGAAATTTATAGGAACAGGATTCAGGAGAATTGTGTCGCTTAGATTCGGAATTTTGAATTATATTACTGTTCGTGTAGCGTCTATCTGCGACACGCGGCGCGAATGTAGATAAATGAGGCGTAACCCATTCAGACTTCTCTTGATAGAATTTATAAACCTCATTGGTAGGAATAATTAACCCATCCTGTACAGCTTTCCAAAAGTCTGTGGCTGTTTCCACCTGAGATTTTTCGTAGATGATCGCTAATGTCGCTAAATCAAATTCGTTTCCTACACAAGCTGCTAATTTTAAAACTTCTTGAGTTTCGGTTGACAACTTTTGCAGTTGAATTGCCATAAACTCTACGACATCATCGGTAAGAGCGATCGCTCGCACTTGAGCAATATCACATTCCCACCCTCCTTGACTTCCACCCTGATTGAGAGGCGTAAATGTAATTAGTCGATCTTGGTATAATGCTTTGAGAAACTGGGTACTAAAGAAAGGATTACCTTTGGTTTTGCTCAATACTAACTCTGTTAAAGGTGCAGCTAAATCTAAAGAGCAACTTAATGTATCTGCAACCAAATGATTAACGGATATTTGTTCGAGAGGAGCTAAGGTAATCGTATTAACTGTAGCGCCTAACTTCTGAATCTCTTCTAAAGTCAGCATCAGGGGATGTACTGGGTTGACTTCATTATCTCGATAAGCACCAATTAATAGTAGATAGCCAATTTCAGCTTCACTCATTAACAAATGCATTAACTTTAAAGAAGCAGAATCTGCCCATTGCAAATCATCAATAAAGATTACCAATGGATGTTCTGATGTAGTGAAGACTTGAGTAAATTTCAAAAACAGCGAATTGAAGCGATTTTGTGCCGCACTCCCAGAGAGTTCCGCCGCAGAAGGCTGTTTCCCAATCATACTTTCTAATTCTGGAATCATCTCAATCATCACTTGTCCGTTCTCACCCAAAGCCGAGAGAATTTTGGACTTCCACAGATCGAATTGAGCATCAGTTTCACTCAAGAGTTGCCTAATTAAGTCTCGAAAGGCTTGTACAAAGGCAGAGAAAGGAATGTTGCGCTGAAATTGGTCAAATTTACCTTTAATGAAATAACCTCGTTGTCGCACAATTGGCTTGTGGACTTCATTCACCACAGCAGTTTTGCCAATACCAGAAAAGCCAGCTACCAAAATAATTTCCGTGCTTCCGTGACTGACTCTTTCAAAGGCATCCAATAAGCTTTCAACTTCGGCTTGGCGACCGTAAAGTTTTTCTGGGATGATGAAGCGATCGCAAATATCCCGTTCACCTAACTTAAAAGATTTAATCGAGCCAATTTCCTGCAATTGAGACAAACATTTTTCTAAATCAAATTTCAGTCCTAATGCGCTCTGATAGCGGTCTTCAGCATTTTTCGCCATCAATTTCATCACAATGTCACAAAGAACTTCGGGAATCTCTTCTTCCCTACCGTCCCTTAATTGTTTTGGTTGCTTGGCAATATGACAGTGAACCAACTCCATCGGATCGTTTGACTGAAAAGGTAGGTATCCAGCCAGCAATTCATAGAAGGTAACGCCGAGGGAATAGTAATCACTGCGATAGTCAATTCCGCGATTCATCCGCCCGGTTTGTTCTGGAGAAAGATAGGCGAGAGTCCCTTCTAAGACATTGGGACTGTAAATCTCCTGAGTTTCTCTGGGTAAAAGAGAGGCAATACTAAAGTCAATCAACTTGACTTGCTTAGTTTCCGGGTTGATCAGGATGTTCGCAGGTTTGATATCTTTGTGGATAACTCGATGGCGATAGAGTCCATCAAGAGTATTGCTCAGAGCGATCGCAATATCCAAGAAATCTGTCAGAGTATATTGATTGCTCCCCATTTTTTGATTGAGCCAATCTCTCAGGGAAATACCACCAAAATCCTCCATCACCAAAGCATAGCTGTTGCGGTAAGGTTCCAGGCTGTAGGGACGAACAATACCGGGTATGTCAAGATTTTTAGTAATAGTGTACTGATTACGAAACAGCAGTACTTCATTGAAGGTGGGATACTCCTGCTGAAGCAGTTTGATGACAACCGGAAGTCGATCCGCCTCTCGAATAGCACGGTAAACTAAGGTTCTAGAGCCAGCATAAAGTTGTTCGCTAATTTGATAGTTCAACAGCCTGTTCATCGGCTCAAATGCTGTATTCATACTTTATTAACTCTTGTTAAATCAGCCACTTATTTAAAGTAGTTTGCCCAAAAATCAGCTTTTGCTAACTCAGTTTTATCAATGAAGGCAGGGGGCAGGGCAATACGGTTCGGTAAAAAGAAGAGACGCGATAAATCGCCGTCTTTACAATAATCAGTCCTTTGTAGAGACGGCGATTTATCGCGTCTTTGTGATTTATCCGAACCGGATGGGGAGGCAGGGGGGCAGGAGATAGAAACTCTATATTGATTGAGTCCTGCATTTTGTACCTCACTTACTTGCAATCTGCTGTAGATAGTTTTGCGTAAGCCCTATTTAGCTCTAAAGCAAAACTACCGCTATTTCCGGTAAAATCAAATTCTAATGACTGTGGATATGGGAGAAATTTGGGGTGCCTACACTTGGCGTTAACATCGATCACATCGCCACCATCCGCCAAGCGCGGCGGACAGTGGAACCAGACCCCGTAGCAGCGGCGGTACTGGCAGAATTAGCCGGTGCAGATGGAATTACAGTGCATCTGCGCGAAGATCGGCGGCATATCCAAGATCGGGATGTACGTATATTGCGGCAAACAGTGCGATCGCATCTTAATTTAGAAATGGCCGCAACAGATGAAATGCTAGCGATCGCTCTCGAGATCAAACCAGACTACGTAACTTTAGTCCCCGAAAAGCGCGAAGAAGTAACCACAGAAGGCGGACTAGATATTGTCGGCCAAATTGCTAGAATAGGTGAAATAGTCGATAAATTGCAAAGCGCTAACATTCCAGTTAGTTTATTTATCGATGCCGAACCAGCACAAATTGAAGCATCTGTCAAGATACAGGCGCGATTTATTGAATTGCACACCGGACAATATGCCGAGGCCAAAGATGAAACAAATCGCCACCGAGAATTAGCCATATTAGCTAAAGGGTGCGAACAAGCGATTAAAGCTGGATTGCGAGTTAACGCCGGTCATGGACTCACCTACTGGAACGTCTATCCAGTGGCTGCGCTTCCAGGCATGGAAGAACTGAACATTGGTCATACCATCATCAGTCGGGCAGCATTAGTAGGTATAGAAAGGGCAGTCCGCGAAATGAAACAAGCTATTAGGAGTGCTGAGTTAGGAGTTAGGAGTTAGGAGTTCTTTAATTTTGAATTTTGAATTTTGAATTTTGAATTGATTTCTCCCTCCCGTATCTTAAAAGAGGGTTGTCACTGCGAAATCTAGAAATTGGGATCAAATCTTCAGCAAAAACTTCTATGAGCGCAACACAGCCTAACAACCTGCCACTTTGGGTACAGGATAGAGATAAAGTGATAGCAGAAAGCACTGATGTCGAGTGGCGCTATCAGACACCGCCTGATTATTCTCGTTCAAAAGAGAATCTTGCTAAAGAAAGTATCCACAATCATCTTGAAGGTACACTAGAAGCGATCGTGCAAAACTTGGTGCGAACCTTCGAGATGGAGGTATCCTTCAAAGCTAACCCACAAGAGTGGTTATCTATTGTGAATGACAACTTTCGCGTCAGTACCAATGGCGGAGTAGAGTATACCGCAGCAGATTTATCAGCCCAAGGTACTTACAATTTATTTATGGCTGATTCAGAACATTACAAAGCTTCAGAAGAAAGTTTTGAATCATCCGCAAAAGTCTTCCATACAACATTTCCCCAAGGATTTCCTTGGGAAGTGCTGGAAGTTTTCTCAGGGCCACCGAATGTAACATTTAAATGGCGGCATTGGGGACATTTTAACGGAGAATACAAAGACCATGCACCGACTGGAGAGACGCTAGAAATTATCGGCATGACTATTGCAAAAGTTACCGATGACTTGAAGATTATTTCCTTAGAACACTACTTTGACAATAATCTTTTCTTGGAAAAGCTAACGTCTGGTGACAAACAGACAAAATCTGAAAACCAGAAAAGTGCTTGTCCGTTCAGTTCTTGGTTCAAGAAATCCCCCAAAAGTTAGTTCATAAGGGTACAGAGTCACTGTGCCCTGAAATTATTCACATAGCAACCAAAGGATGAAAATGCAAACATACCATTACGTTTTGGCAAGTCAACGCTTTCTTCTCCAAGAAGAACCGATACACGAAGTTCTCAAAGAACGTACCCGTAACTACCACGAGCAAGAAAAACCAATAGATTTTTGGTTAGTTGAGCAACCAGCTTTCTTGGAAGCACCGCAGTTTAAAGAGCTAAAAGCTAAGTGTCCCCAGCCAGCAGTAGCAATTATTTCTACAAATCCCCAATTTATTACTTGGTTAAAACTGCGTTTAGAGTACGTCATCACTGGAGAATTCCAAGCTCCTTCTGAGGCAATACCAGATGCTTTAGCATCGCTTACTACTGTATCTTAGGAGTACTGAGTGCTGAGTGCTGAGTTAGGAGTTAAGAGTTAGGAGTTAAAAGTAGAGACGCGAAAAATCTTTGTCTGTACAAGAGTTAGGAGTTTTGTTTATCTCCTTGTCCCCTCATCTCCCTTATCTCCCCAGTCCTCAGTCTCCAGTCCCGAGTCCCCAGTCCCTAATTTTATTTTTGAGTAACAAAATATATTTTTTGACACACCTTTTATCACCATACTGAAGTAGCTAGGTTTTCAGCTTTTTTCTTATAAAATCTTCTAGGACACCTTAATTTACATAATCTAACTTTTGTGTATAGATTTCAGACTTTACCAAGTGTTTTAGGATTAGCGATATCTACGATGAGCTTTGCTTACGCTGGGTTGATTGGTGGGATGAGTTCTGTACTTGCTCAAAAAACCATTCCCTCTTGTCAACCACCAAATGCGGGCGAGTATCTTTTATTAGTAGTCAGTCCCACAGCAAATAATCAAAAGCAGTTACGTAGCGCCTTACCACCTGAACTTAAAACTATCACCTGCAAATATCTCAACGAAACCGTGACGCGAGTTGGCGGCTTTAACAAAATTGATGATGCCAATCGTTGGGCGAGATATGTCAGCAATATTGTTGGCTTATCTGCCATAATTACTACTCGACCAACAACAACGGCAAATGTACAGCCACAGTCACAGCCAAAACCACCTCAGCAGACAGTCAGCTATAATCCTCAAGCTTTAGGAGAAGGTTATGCAGTGCTGGTAGATTATTACAACCGTCCAGAACTAGTAAATAGTGTGCAGCAATTAGTGGGAGGTAACGTCGGTTTTGTTTCTTATGGACAACGCCCTTACTTGCTGGCAGTTTATACCACTAACCAAAGTGAAGCTTACAACACATTGCAAAAACTAAACAATGGTGGTTTTGTTGCCAGCCTAGTAGATAGTCGTAAGGTGATTTTGCTGCGCTCAACTGTGCGGTTGTAGTCATTAGTCATTAGTCATTAGTCATTGGTTAATAGACTGTAGACTATTGACTAATAAGCAGACCTAGCTAACCAATAGATGGTTATACCCAAAGCCGACCCAGCGATTACCTGAACTGGTGTATGTCCGAGTAATTCCTTCAGACGGTCTTGGCTAAAGTCTGGTTTTTCATGAAATAATTCATCAATCATTTGATTGAGAATACGAGCTTGCTTACCAGCCGCTTGGCGAACTCCGGCTGCATCATACATGACGATGATGGCAAAAACGATCGCAACGGCAAAATCAGGAGATGCCCAACCCAGTGTTTGCCCTACACCTGCGGCTAGAGCCGTAACTAGAGCTGAGTGGGCACTGGGCATACCTCCGGTTGTCACCAAAACACGCACATTCAGTTTGCGATTTTTGACGATCTCAACTACGAGTTTTAATGCTTGAGCAATTAAACAAGCTACCAGAGCAACCAGCAGCACCCGGTTGTCTAAAATGTTGCCTATGTCCTGCATGGTATTTTGGTTAGGTTAGTAAATATTAGCAGCAGTTGTTGGTTGAGGAAACATTTAGATTCAACCCAAAATTCCAAATTAATCTAGTACATCACGGTGGAAACAGACCAACTATTCAAAATTAGCTAAAAGCTTACTTGATAAGTTTTTTTAATTTTGAATCAGTGAATTTTTAATTTCGCTGGGCAGTAGTAGTACACTATGGTGTAAATAAACTACCCATTGCCAATCAATGAAACGCTTGTGGTATGGGAATTACGAATTACGTTAGCGCAGCGTTAGCGAGTCATCGATAGCGGAGCGGTAGCGAGTCTTCGAGCGTCGCGTCATTACGAATTACGAATTACCCAAAGCGTTACTAATTATTACGGCTGGTAATAAAATGAGCGATCGCTTGGAGCGGTTTGGCTCTGTCTCCAAACGGTTCTAATTCTACACAAGCAGCTTGAACTAGCTCTTGGGCAATTGATCGCGATTCCTCAAGTCCCCAAAGGCTAGGATAGGTGACTTTATTGGCTTTTTGGTCTTTGCCAGCTGTTTTACCTAATTGCTCTTGGGTAGAAGTGATATCCAAAATATCATCAATTATTTGGAATGCTAGCCCAATATTTTGAGCATAACGGGTTAGCCTCTGCACATCTTCAGGTGATGCATTAGCGATCAACCCGCCACAAACCACGCAAGCTTCTAAAAGGGCGGCTGTTTTGTGTTTATGAATGAAATTTAGAGTTTCTAAGGAAATATCAGATTTCCCTTCCGACTCTAAATCTACAACTTGACCGCCGACCAAACCAGCTGCTCCCAAGGCTCGACCAAGACGAGCAATAACCTGTAAGACTACTTCTCTCTTAACGCTTTGGGGGGTTTGAATGGCAACAGACTCAAAAGCGAGAGCCAATAAGCCATCCCCAGCCAAAATAGCGACATCTTCGCCATAGACTTTATGATTCGTCAGCTTTCCACGACGGTAATCGTCATTATCCATCGCTGGGAGGTCGTCATGAATCAACGACATTGTGTGAATCATCTCTACAGCACAAGCCGTTGGCATGGCCATCTCGATAGTTCCACCCATCATTTCACAGGTGGCAAGGCAAAGAATGGGACGTACACGCTTGCCTCCAGCTAATAACGAGTAGCGCATCGCCTCATAAATCTTTTCTGGATAAATGACTGGGATAGCTCGATCCAAAGCATTATCGCAAAGCTTTTGTCGCTCTTTTAGATAGGCTGCTAAGTTAAATGTGGCTTCCTCTGGTGGTGTCTTTTGCACGTTATCAGTTGCTACCATTCTTTAATTCCTAACATTTTGAGATTTTTGTCTGATACATCACAATTTTAAGGTGCTGTGGGACTGAAAAAATGAAGAGTTAGGAGTTAGGAGTTAGGAGTTATAAGTTAATAACTCTTAACTTTATATTTCATCACTTTTAACTTTTAACTCATCACTCATCACTCCTCACTCTCTTTCTTCTCTTTATTCTTTTGCGGCTCTGGAATAGCTGGCAAATGTATTTTCCAACAATATGGCAACAGTCATCGGGCCGACACCACCAGGAACTGGGGTGATAAATCCTGCTACATTAGCGGTTGATTCAAAATGGACATCACCAATGAGGCGACTTTTGCCATTAGTATCGGTGATGCGATTCATCCCCACATCTACCACAACAGCGCCCGGTTTCACCATATCAGCAGAGATCAATCCGGGACGACCTACTGCTGCAATTAGAATATCAGCATTTTGGGTGATGGTTTTGAGGTCATGCGATCGCGAGTGAGCGATCGTAACTGTAGCATCAGCTTCTAATAGCATCAGCGCCATCGGTTTACCCACCAAAATACTACGCCCCACGACTACTGCCTGTTTTCCCGACAAAGGAATCTCATATTCTTGTAAAAGCCGCATCACACCAGCCGGGGTACAGCTACGTAAACCGCTTTCTCCTCGTACTAGTCGCCCCAAGTTAACTGGGTGCAGTCCATCAGCATCTTTGTCGGGATCAATTTGATGTAGCAGAGTTACAGCATCCAGGTGGTTAGGTAAGGGCAATTGTACAAGAATGCCATCCACTCTTTCATCGTGGTTGAGTGCAGCAATTACCTCTTCCAATTCCCCAAGGGTAGTTTGGCTAGGAAAATGCTTACCAAAAGAAGCGATCCCAACTTTAGCGCAAGCTTTTTCTTTATTACGTACATAAGCGGCTGACGCTGGATTATCACCAACCATCAACACTGCTAAACCAGGAGGTCGTCCAATTTTTGGTTGTAATTGTGTAATCGCAACAGAAAGTTCTTGTTGAATTTTTGCAGCTAATGCTTTCCCATCAAGGAGTTTGGCAGTTTTTGTTTCCATGAAAATCCCCAGCTATGTTCGCTTATTGTCCAAAGTCCAAAATGAAAATATTGATTCTTAAGTCTTGACTTTCGACTATTATTGTGTTGCTGTTTGATCTCGTAGCGTTTCTCTCACAGTAAATACATAATGTTTATTTTCTCAGATCAACGGCATCATCTGAAGAATAAAGAATTAGGGATTGGGGAATGAAGGAGCAGGGAGCAGGGAGATGAGGGAGACAAGGGAGACAAGGAGATAAACAAAACTCCTAACTCCTAACTCCTAACTCTTAACTCAGCACTCAGCACTCAGCACTCCTAACGCCCAATGCCCAAAATAAATAAAATCGGTGGTTTTTATGCAACAAATAAGAAATTTATTATTTTCTTTTTGGTACGGGCGCAGTGCCGTTCCTTATCGGTTGGGGTTGACTTTTTTCCTGATAGCAGGACTTTGTAGTTGTGGTAACTTGACATCACCTAGCTTGCGTGGGGCTGGCTTAAAAATTGGTACTAATGTCACTCCAATTGGAGAAATTAAAGCAAAACAAGACAATCAGGCTATAGTTTACATCCAAGGTCAGGTAGAAAAGCAAGCTCCCCTGATCAAACAGTGGGCTTATAAAATTAAGGACTCAACTGGCAAAATTTGGGTTGTCACCAATCAAAAGAATCTAGGTGAAGGTTCACAAGTTGTAATTAAGGGTAAAGTTCGCTACCGAAGTATTCCCTTAGCTGGCAAAGAATTGGGGGAAGTTTATTTAGAAGAAGAGTAATCAGCAATTAAAAATAAAGATATGAACAATCAACAGGTACATGTAGCGATCGCTATTCTCTACCAGAAAAACAAGTTTCTTATGCAACTGCGTGACAACATCCCTGGTATTCTCTACCCTGGCTACTGGGCGCTATTTGGCGGCCACATAGAACCTGGTGAAACACCGGATGTAGCAGTAAAACGAGAAATTTTAGAAGAAATCGGCTATAACCTACCACCCTTCGTAGAATTTGACTGTTATCACAACGAAAGAGTTGTCCGTCATGTTTTTCATGCACCTCTTTTGGTGGAATTAAATCAACTAGTTCTAAATGAAGGCTGGGATATGGCCTTATTTACGCCAGAAGATATCCGCCAAGGTAACTATTATTCACAAAATGCTGGCGAAGTGCGACCTTTAGGAACAATGCATCAGAAAATTATGTTGGATTTTATTGAAAAAAAATCCAACATAATTTGAATATGGGGCATTGGGCGTTAGGAGTGCTGAGTGCTGAGTTAAGAGTTAGGAGTTAGGAGTTAGGAGTTAAGAGTTAAGAGTTAAGAGTTAGGAGTTTTGTTTATCTCCTTCTCCCCCTGCCTCCCCTGCCTCCCCTGCTCCCCTGCTCCCCCATCTCCCCACTCCAAGCCACAATAAAGTTAGAACTCTTATGGGATTATCACTAATGCAATCAGCAAACAAATTGCCGCGATGGTTAACTATCGGATTGGCATTTCCCATTGCCATTCTTAACGGCTGGCTATTGATCCAGGTTATACAGTATTTTCAACCCTTGGTTAGCATTATTGCCGCAGCCATCCTACTGGCTTTTGTCTTGAACTATCCAATCCAGTTTCTTCAGGAACAAGGAGTGAAACCCAATTTAGCGATCGGGGGAGTGTTGCTTTTGACTCTGGTGGTTTTAGTAGCTTTAGGTATCACCTTGGTTCCCCTGATTATTCAACAGCTTGTTGAACTGGCTAATATTTTGCCCAGTTGGATTGATTCTGGTACTCAGCAGTTGCAAGCTTTTCAAGATTGGGCATTAAGTCAACAACAACTTCCGATTAATTTAAGTGGTTTATTTACCCAAGTTCTGGAACGATTATCTAACCAACTTCAGTCCTTTACTGGTAGAATTCTTGGTTTTGCTGTCGATACCATTGGTATTGTCCTCAATGTGTTGTTGGCAGTGGTGCTGACTATCTACCTAATATTGAACGGTGAACGCCTCTGGGACGGAATTTTTCAGTGGTTTCCCCCTAATATTGGGTCAAGAGTCCGGGAATTGCTGCGAGAGGATTTCCACAATTACTTCATCGGTCAAGCAACATTGGGAGCTGTGTTAGGGGTGACAATTACACTGGTGTTTTTGGCGCTGCAAGTTCCTTTAGCTCTACTTTTTGGCATTGGTATTGGCTTATTTTCACTCTTCCCCTTTGGTACGGGGGTAGGTATTGCCATAGTAAGTTTGTTGGTAGCGCTGCAAAATTTTTGGTTAGGGGTGGAAGTCTTAGGCGTAGCTGTTGCGATCGACCAAGTTAATTCTAATATTATTGCACCTCGAATTCTCAGCAATTTGACTGGCTTAAACCCTGTATGGGTAGTAATTTCTTTATTGTTGGGTGCAAAATTGGGAGGAGTGCTGGGTTTGTTAATTGCGATCCCGATTGCCAGTTTTATCAAGGATATAACAGATAGCTGGCGGGCTGGAGAATTTAATAAAATAGAGGATATCCAGTCAGAGCCTGTTACGGTAACAAGTGAGAGAGCAGGAACTTATAGCTAAAATTCAATCATTCAAATTAAAATAATTCGTAATTCGTAATGACGCTCGATGACTCGCTAACGCTGCGCTAACGTAATTCGTAATTCGTAATTAGGTTTTGTAATGGGGATTTAACCCCAACACAAAAGTTGCGTGATTTTTGAACCGGGGGACTTAAACCCACGGAACTAGTTAACTGAAAGACTGGTGAGATTATCCAAAAACAAACTGGAAAATCCTAACTTAATAATGCCAAAAAATCAGAAGCTATTCACGCGATCGCTATTATTTGTTACGGCTCAAAACTATTATTGCTGGTGTAATTCTCCCGGCATTGTAAGTCTAAAAATTAATATTAATTTTAAAGCAAAAAGGATTATAAACTACTATTGTTATTCCGATAACTTCCCTCTGTACTTTTTCCATTGCGACATCTGTTGTGTCTGCCAATGCCTGTAATAACCTTACTTTTTCCACCATTGAAAGCATAACTAGCATCGAACTCACGTTAAATTAATCCTCTAAAATCTGGATTTCATCAAGTTGATTAATCACCACGTCTGCACCTCGGACATTATCTGACTTACCTACCCAAGTGATACCAATACAACCTGCGGCTTTCGCATTACGCGCCATTTGCATATCACCAACTGAATCACCTACCATCAATGTAGCGTTTGGTTCAACTCCCAAAGCTTGGCAAGCTTGCAAAAATAGTACTGGATCTGGCTTACCCGGTCCCTCATCTACTCCCATTTCTAACTGGATATAATCACTTAACTCGTGATTGGCGACAAAATTCCGTACTTCTTCAGTTGTCGCAGCCGAGAGAATGCCAAGTTTCAAACCGCCTTCCCGTAGATATTTCAACAAGTCTAAGCTACCCACAAACAATGGTGAAGGGGTTTCTCCAATGTATTTTTCCGCTTCATCCAAAGCTTGACGGGCTATTTTTAAGCACTCAAACCATCCTCTTCCAGTTTCGGCAATATATGCCGCAGCCGCAACTTCTGTTTCGCGGCGACTTGCTACTGATATTAAACCTGCGGGATCTAGAAAATTGCCATTGATACCAAATGCCATTAATAGAGGTTCCCCAGTTCCAGGGATTTGAGCATCTATTAATCTCGTTGCTTTTTGTGCGAGCGATCGCAAATACGTTTCTGAATCTTCTAGAGTACCGTTTTTATCAAACAAAATTGCCTGGATATTATCAAAAGTGATATTTCTACATTTAATGGTTGCCATAATATTTAACTTATAACTACTTCCAACTCTTTACTTTTACCGATTATCCACATAAAAAAAGAGGGTTTTTCCCTCTTTATAAAATAATTTAATACTCTTACTTCAAGACAAGTAAAACTATAAAAAATCTATTATTCTTCAATAGCTGCTGGAATTGCCTCTTCAGTTTCCGTAGCTGCTGGAATTTCTTCTTCAGTTTCCGTAGCTGCTGGTATCTCTTCTTCAATTTCCGCAACTACTGGAATTACTTCTTCAAGTTCTGCTGCTGGTGGAACTTCTTCTTCAAGTTCTGCTGCTGGTGGAACTTCTTCTTCAAGTTCTGTTGCTGGTGGAACTTCTTCGTCAAGTTCTGTTGCTGGTGGAATATCTTCGTCTGCTACAACTTCTGTAGGTGCAGCCGCCGCAGCAGTAGCACCTTGCTGCTTGGCTAATAGCTGTTCACGATATTTAGCAGCCATTTCTTCTGCCTTATCGTAGACCAAATCCCGGTTTTTAATCATGTCGCCGGGTTCGGGTTCTAGCTGCTTGGTAGATAGGGAGATGCGACCCCTTTCTGCATCCAAGTCAATGATCATAACTTTTACTTCATCATTGACATTGAACACGCTATGAGGTGTATCAATATGTTCGTGAGAAATCTCAGAAATATGCAGTAGACCACTTACGCCGCCAATGTCGATGAAAGCACCGTAGGGCTTGATCCCACGAACGGTACCAATTACTACTTCGCCGACTTCTAGACGGTTCATCTTGCGTTCAACCAGCGCCCGACGATGAGATAGAACGAGGCGATTACGTTCTTCATCTACTTCTAAGAATTTCAATGGTAAATCTTCGCCTACCAATTCTTCTTTAGGTTTGCGGGTACTAATGTGGGAACCTGGAATAAAGCCACGTAATCCTTCAATCCGTACCAATGCTCCGCCGCGATTGGTTGCAAATACGCCAGAACGGACAGTAGCATCTTCTGCTTGCAGCTGTCGTACACGTTCCCAAGCCCGCATATATTCAATACGGCGAATGGAAAGGGTTAATTGACCATCTTCGTTTTCATCGGTAAGGATGAAAAATTCGCGCGTTTCGTTTGACTGTAAGACTTCTTCCGGGGCATCAACCCGGTTAATAGACATTTCTTGTATAGGTATATATGCTGCGGTTTTAGCACCAATGTCAATCAGAGCGCCGCGCGGCTCTATACTGAAAACTGTTCCTGGCACAACATCGCCAGGGCTAAAATGATAATCGTATTTGTCAAGTAGAGCAGCGAAATCTTCGTGAGTGAATCCAATTTCTGTAGCGGTTAAATTCTGATTGACCATGCTGATTTGTTCCTGGTTCTAGTCTCCGTAAAGGTGGTGCGACAAGCGCGATGCGTTATGTAAGCAGTTCTATGGCAGCTTACACAAAACATCCTTTTTCATCCTAGCGCAGAAAAGCTAGCATTAACACATATCTACTCCCAAGATTGGAAATTATATCACAATATAAAAATGATTTGTCATTTACTTAGTAGTGAAAACCAACAAAGGACGAATACAATAATATCCGTTGCCACCATACTTAGTAGCAACGGATATTAAGATTAAATCCGCTTAAAAGTCTGTGGATAGGATCTACTTATCTTTTGGTTTCTCAAAGCGAGGGGGTTCTCGAAATGCGATCGCAAAAAAGATAGTACCTATACACAGAGTAAAAATCAAGATGTACGCAACGCTTTCCATATTACGATTTCCTCTTTATCTAGCCACTAGTTAAAATTCTGAATGCTGAGTCAGAGCCTTAACTCGGAACTCAGCACTCAGAACTCAGCACTGAAATTAAAGGGCTTCTTTCCGGCGGGTTGACTTGTCACCCACTTTCTGGAATAGACCCCACTCAACCTGCTCTTCTAGATCCGCGTCAACACCAGCAAACACGTCTCGGTAGATTGTCCGAGCGCCATGCCAGAGATGACCAAAGAAGAACAGCAGAGCAAATACGGCGTGTCCAAAGGTAAACCAACCTCTAGGACTGGTGCGGAATACACCATCAGAGTTCAAGGTTTCTCGGTCAAATTCAAAGATTTCACCGCCTTGAGCCTTACGTGCATACTTCTTCACATCAGCTGGTTCTGTAAAGGTTTTACCATTCAGATTCCCACCGTAGAAACTAACGGTGACACCAGATTGCTCGAAGCTATACTTAGATTCTGCCCGACGGAAGGGAATGTCAGCGCGGACAATTCCATCTGCATCAGTCAAAATCACTGGAAAGGTTTCAAAGAAGTTGGGGAGACGACGTACATTCAATTCCCGTCCTTCAGAATCTTTGAATACGGCGTGACCTTGCCAAGATTGGGCAATGCCATCACCTTTCACCATCGGTCCTGTACGGAATAGACCGCCTTTAGCGGGGCTATTACCGACATAATCATAGAAAGCCAATTTTTCAGGAATCTGCGACCAAGCTTGATCTAGGGTTTCACCTTGAGCAACGCCTGTTTGGACGCGGCGCTGAATTTCTTGACGGAAGTAGCTTTGATCCCATTGATAGCGGGTAGGGCCAAACAATTCAATGGGAGTGGCGGCGTTACCGTACCACATAGTACCAGCAACAACGAAAGCAGCAAAGAAGACAGCTGCAATACTGCTAGAAAGTACTGTTTCAATGTTCCCCATCCGTAGGGCTTTGTAGAGCCGTTCGGGGGGTCTAACTGTCAGGTGGAATAAACCTGCAATAATACCAACAACACCTGCGGCAATGTGGTGAGCCGCAATGCCACCAGGGTTATATGGATTAAAACCATCGGGTCCCCATTCTGGTGCTACTGCCTGGGCAGCGCCAGTTATACCATAAGCGTCAGAAACCCATATCCCCGGCCCAAATAGTCCGGTGACGTGAAAAGCACCAAATCCAAAACAAAGTAGACCGGATAAGAACAGGTGAATGCCAAACATTTTTGGCAAGTCGAGAGCGGGTTCACCAGTGCGGGGATCTCTAAAGAGTTCCAAATCCCAGTAAACCCAGTGCCATACGGCGGCTAGAAATAGCAGACCGGAAAGAACAATGTGAGCCGCAGCAACGCCTTCAAATGACCAAAAGCCAGGATCAGTTGATGGTCCACCAGTAACGTTCCAACCACCCCAAGATTGAGTAACACCCAAACGTGACATGAAGGGCAGAACGAACATCCCTTGCCGCCACATGGGGTTGAGAACTGGATCGCTAGGGTCAAAAACAGCTAGTTCGTAGAGTGCCATCGAACCAGCCCAGCCAGCTACTAAGGCTGTGTGCATTAGGTGTACAGAAATTAGTCGCCCTGGATCATTCAGAACGACTGTATGTACTCGGTACCAGGGTAGTCCCATCGACTACGCTCCTCCTCGATGAGTTAGTTTACAAAGCAATTTTCTTACTGAGATTCTGAGAGACGAAAATCGCCATTCAGAAAACTCTCTCTTGTTTTTTGTTATTGCCAGAGCCAGAGTGTTACCACAACTTAGTCTTATAGTTAGACAGCGTGGGTACTTTGGCAATGCTTACTCGCTTCGGGAGGTTTACCTTGTAGGGTAGCCATCGCCAAGCAAAAATGAGAATGTTTTAAAAAGTGTAACTATTGATGGAATTGTTTGCAAGCGTGTAAATTGATGCGATCGCGTAGCATCTGTAAGTTTTTTCGCTACCAATACCCCTCACAGATTAAATTTGCTTATCTTTTCTTTACTATTCGGTAGGGGATTGGGCGTTAGGAGTTAAGAGTTAAGAGTTAGGAGTTTTGTTTATCTCCTTGTCCCCTCACTCCTCATCCTCCCCTGCCCCCTGCCCCCTGCTCCCCAGTCCCCATGCCCAATATTTACTGAACCACCAACTGGATATTTTGCAGTTGACACTTCGTCTCAGCTGTACCCAGGCGTTCAATTACCTGTTCGGCGCTCATTAGACGCTTGAGTACTACTTGGCCGATGGTCTGACTAGCAATTACTGGTGTTGTTGGCTTCACTTCTACGGTTAAAACGGCTTCTTCAACTCGATAAAGCCAGAGCAATTCGTTTTGTTCGACTAAACAAATATTCATTCGCTGAATATCTGGTTGTCGTCGCCATGCGGTTATTTGCCAGAGTCCATCAGATGCCCAGACTCTTGCAACTGCCCATCCCTCAGATAGAAAGAAATACTTCACTGTTTTAGTCTCACTATTAGACTTTCTATTTGCTATTTACCATATCTTACATATCTCATTTGTTAATGTATAACTAATGAAATTTTAAATTAAGGTAATTTAATGTCTCATTTGATGCGCTTTAACAGGAAAAATAATTAGTTACATTCCTTGACCTTAGATTATAAATAACAAGAACATCATATCTGATTTCAAGCTAAACATTTATTATATTATCAAGTTGGCATATAGATTACCTATACTATAAGTTAGCGAAGAATGAATATAATTTTATGAATACTTTAGGTAATTATGAACAAGCGTATAAATTCCCCTTTTAGATATCCTGGTGGCAAATTTTATGCTCGGAACTTGATTTTGAATCATATTCCTTCTCACTCCTATTATGCTGAACCTTTTGCAGGAGGTGGGTCTATATTTTTTGTAAAAGATAAAGTAAATATTAGTTGGCTCAATGATATTGATGAATTATTAATAAATACGTTATTAATAATTCGAGATAAACCCGAAGAATTAATAAAATTTTTAGAAGGTGAATCTGCTACTAAAGAAAGACATACATATTATAAAAATGAATTCACACCACAAAATAAATTAGAAGAAGCTGGTAGATGGTTTTATCTAAACAGAACCTCCTACTCTGGGATTATGAAGCATCAGAACTGTTATTGGGGATATGGTGAAAAATACAGTATGCGTCCAGAGAATTGGCCCAGAAACATACGCCGAACTTCTGAGAAACTTCAAAACGTTAAAATTACTAATCTCGACTTTGAAGAAGTTATCGAATCTGTACCTGATGGATATTTTTTATTTATTGATCCTCCTTATTTCAATGCAGATCAAGATAAATTTTATACTCATTCATTTTATATAGACGATCATTTCAGGCTATGCCGAATATTAAACAGACATAAGCAAAGAATAAAATTTCTTATAACTTATGATAATAGCGACGTAATTAGAAAACTATATGAATGGGCATTTGAAATACACGATAAAAAATGGAATTATACAATTAGTAGAACCGACGACCAAAAAAATGGAAAAAGCAAACAAGATAACTTTAAAGGCGAACGGTGTAAGGGAAAAGAAATTTTTATATTAAACTACTCTTCTCTTGACTCTACTTATCAAAAATCTGAACAGTTAATTTTAAATGTTTGAATAATTCTATAAAAAATAATCAATGTAAATTTAATAGTTAGCATTCAAGGGAATCCACTATTGATTGCTTACTAAGTATTATTATTTAGTAAGTCTAATGTATATTTATTACAGCAAAATCCTGTATCAAAAGTGGGTGAATTAGAAATTAATTGTAAACAATGCTATAAAACTAGCGAAGATATAGTAAAATAACTGACCACTCGTTACGTAAAATTTAACTGTATGACATGGTTTTCCTTGTCCGTGAAACGGTGGGGTCGGATTACGCAATTCCTATCTTTGTTCTGTCTATGTTTATTTTTAGTTGTTAGCTGCACTCCTCGTCCGCAATCAACTACGCCACCATCTGGTTCTGTAAATACCCCTACAGGTGATGGTCGTATTACTATCGGTACAACAGCGAAGCCGAGAACTCTTGATCCGGCTGATGCTTATGAGTTAGCATCTTTAGGCTTGGTGTTTAATATGAGCGATCGCCTCTACAACTACGAACCAGGAAGCACCGATATTAAGCCACAACTAGCGACAGCATTACCCAAAATCAGTCAAGATGGCTTAACTTACACCATTCCCTTACGTCAGGGAGTAGTTTTTCACGATGGGACTCCCTTTAATGCTCAAGCAATGGCCTTTACCATCAACCGCTTTATTCAAAATAAAGGAAAACCCTCATTCTTACTAACTGATATAGTAGATTCCATAAAACCGACAAGCGAGTATGAGTTGACAATTAAGCTGAAAAAGCCCTTTTCAGCGTTTCCTTCACTACTAGCCTTTCCTGGGGTGTGTGCAGTTTCGCCGAAAGCTTACGAACTCGGTGCTGGTAAATTCAAGCCGAATATTTTTGTGGGAACTGGCCCTTACAAATTAGGACAGTATGGTACTGATTCCATCCGATTTGATGTGTTTGATAAGTATTGGGGAAAAAAACCAGCTAACAACGGTGTTAATCTCCAAATTCAAACTAGTCCGGTTAATTTGTTTAATGCTTTCCGTACAGGTGCAGTGGATGTAGCTTATTTGTCACTACAGCCAGATCAAAATCGCAGTTTGGAAGAAGGTGGTAAAAAAGGAGATTGGCAAGCGATCGCAGCTGAGGGTAGTGTGGTAAGTTATCTGGTATTAAACCGGAATCAAAAGCCTTTAGATAAATTAGAGGTAAGACAAGCGATCGCATCCATAATTGACCGTCCACTTTTAAACGAGCGAGTCTTACTTGGTCAAGCAGATCCGCTTTATAGCATGATTCCCACCACATTTAAAGTTTCTGTGCCATTATTCAAAGAGAAATATGGCGATGCTAACTTCGATCAAGCTAAAAAATTATTAACTACTGCTGGCTTCTCCAAAGAAAACCCTGCAAAAGTGCAAGTTTGGTATCCTTCTAGTTCACCTACTCGGAGTTTGGCAGCACAGACACTCAAATCTCTTGTCGATGTCAAAATGGATGGAATACTCCAATTTGAAGTCACTCCCGCCGAAGGGCCAGCCTTCTTTAAAGACATTGCTAAGGGTTTGTATCCAGCAGCTTTACTTGATTGGTATCCAGACTTTTTAGACCCAGATAATTACGTTCAGCCGTTTTTGGCTTGCGACAAAGGTTCAGTTGCTAAAGGATGCGAAGATGGAGGCAGTCAAACTCAGGGTTCGTTCTACTATAACGAAGCCATCAATAAACTGATCGATCAACAACGCAAAGAACAAAACCCGGAAGCACGTCAGAAAATTTTTGCAGAAATTCAAACGCAAGAAACTACTGATGTACCTTACATTCCCTTATGGCAAAACAAAGACTATGTATTTGCCCAAAAAGGTGTTAGTAGTGTACAACTTAATCCTACTCAAATTCTGGTTTACCAAACACTTAAAAAGTAGTTAAAAAGTCAAGAGTCAAGATACTTACTTTTGACTCTTGATTCCTAAGTAAACATATTTCGGATTCAATTTATATCACGTAGATATTTCTTCCTTCTCTTCCTTTGCGTCCTTTGCGGTTCGTTAAAAAATCTACTTTGACCAAGAGTTAAGTCTTAACTAAAAGGATTAGTTTATATCAAACTAACAAACAAAATTCTTTCAAAAATTATATTTTTAATTTCTTATAAAAATCCTATCTGAGTTGTGAAAATTATTTTGTTTAACGAACCGCAAAGGACGCAAAGGGCGCAAAGTTTAGAAAGATAAGATTTCACAAATGATTTAGGATTGCTATATGTCTCGTTCTAAAGCTTTACAATATTACATTGTTTCTCGGTTGCTTCTCGCACCACTTCAGCTATTAACTATCATCACTATTGTATTTCTCTTACTAAGAGCAACACCAGGAGATCCAGCAGATGCAATTCTCGGTGGACGTGCGCCAGAAGCCGCTAAAGAGGAATTGCGAAAACAACTCGGTTTAAATCTTCCCCTCTGGTTGCAATATCTCAATTATTTGGGAAGCTTACTGCGTTTTGATTTGGGAACCTCTTTAATGAGTCGCGGACAAAATGTTTGGGACATAATTGGGCAATATTTCCCAGCGACGGTGGAGTTAGCAGTATGTAGTATGGCAGTTGCGCTGATTGTCGGAATTGCGGTTGGGACTCTTTCGGCTTCTCGCCCTGGGACATATTTTGATGTCGGTGGACGCTTGTTTGGTATTATCACTTACGCACTCCCCATGTTTTGGGCGGGAATGCTTTTGCAGTTGATTTTCTCAGTGCAATTGGGTTGGTTTCCTAATTCCAACCGCTTTCCACCCAATCTTCCGGCTCCCACTACTGTCACCGGATTGTATACAATTGATAGCTTACTCGGTGGAAATTTCACCCAGTTTTTCACATCTTTGCACCATCTGGCTTTACCAAGTCTCACATTAGGAATTTTGCTGAGTGGGATTTTTGAGCGAATTGTGCGAGTGAATTTAAAGCAAACCTTACAAGCCGATTATGTAGAAGCCGCTAGAGCTAGAGGTATTGGTGAAAATAAGATTTTAGCCTCCCACGCTTTAAAGAATGCCCTAATCCCAGTAATTACAGTGTTGGGATTGACTTTTGCCTCTCTGTTGGGTGGGGCGATTTTAACAGAAGTGACATTTTCTTGGCCTGGTTTGGCTAATCGACTGTATCAAGCGATCGCCGATCGCGATTATCCCACAGTTCAGGGAGTACTCGTGTTTTTTGGTGCGATCGTTGTCAGTGCCAGCATTTTGATTGATATTTTAAATGCTTATGTAGATCCGCGAATTCGGTATTAGCGAAGGAATATTAAAACAAGTCGCAAGTCGCAAGTAAGTTTTGTGTTAGCGAGTCTTCTCCCAAAGGGAGACGCTAAGAGCGAACTAGCGTCCGGGGATTTAGACCCTGACCCAAAACTTGCCGGTTATTCAACCGGGGGACTTAAACCCCTAAACTTGTTAATTCTTGGTAATTTTCTTCTGGGGTGGGTTAACTGGCAAGCTGCTGTTAGTTTCACAGGAGACTGTAAAATGGTTCTGTGCATTTAGCCCCCTACCACAAAGTTTAGATAACTGCTAATACCCATTTTTACAATTACTAGGAGAACAAAAATGACCCAAGCAACAAGTAAAGAGCCAATTAACAAACTTAACAAGCCACAAACAGATGGTACAAAAGTTTGGAATGCTTACCTTGGTCTTTTTTATAATCCCATTTTACTAGTTGCTCATGAACTGAAACTGTTTCTACTCATAGCAGAAATACCACGCACTTTAGAAGAAATTTCCCAGAGTCTCAACCTGAAACCACGAGCAGCAGGGGCGCTTTTATCTGTATGTGCATCTATGGATTTTATCCAACTAAAAGATGGGTACTACTCCCTTACGACTGTTGCTTATGAGTATTTACTTGAAACTAGCCCTACTTCTTTTTGCGGGCTGTTAGACTTCATAATTGCTAACTATGATAGCTTCTCTTATCCCGGAATTAAGGAAGCTATCTTGACAGATGCTCCTACTGCTTATAAAACTAGTCCTATCTACAAAGTTCACGAACAAGAAGACCAAGAGCAAGTTACCCGCACTTTTACAAAAGGGATGCATTCCATTAGTGTTCCTCCTGCGTTGGCATGGCCTGAAACTCTAGACCTCTCTAGCAATAAACAGATGCTAGATATTGCCGGGGGTTCTGGCGCTCACAGCATCGGTGCAACCCTCAAGTGGTCTAACTTGAAAGCGACGGTTTTAGACTTAGCACCAGTCTGCAAAATCGCCCAAGAGTATATTGCCGAGTATGGACTGTTGGAGCAAATCACCACTGAAGTTTATGATATGTGGAACGATCCTTTACCCTCTGCTGATTTGCACTTTTATTCGCTGATATATCATAATTACGACCTTGAGAAAAACCGTTTTCTGACAAAAAAAAGCTTTGATAGTCTAGAGCCGGGTGGACGGATAATTATTCACCAGCCACTATTTAATGACGATCGCACACTACCATTATCTACATCGGGGTTCAACGTGATTATGCAGGTTTGGCTTGCTGGCGGACAAGAATATTCAGGTTTGGAGTTATCTACCATGTTGCTAGAGATTGGGTTTGTAGATATTGAAGTTAAACCAACCTTTAGTTGTTTTGGTATTGTAACTGGTCGAAAGCCAGAGTAGGCGATCGCTCTTTAGGCGGCTGCTTTAAAAGTTGAGCGATTATATCAAGCGATCGCCGATCGCTATTATCCCACAGTCCAGGGAGTACTCGTGTTTTTTGGTGCGATCGTTGTCAGTGCCAGCATTTTGATTGATATTTTAAACGCTTATGTAGATCCGCGAATTCGGTATTAAGTAAAGAATTCTGACTACTTCTCAAATTTTGTTAATTTTCTTGATAAACACCACTGGCTAAAATACCAAGAATTTTATTCACATCTTTGAGATAATATTCGCTTAAATCAATTGTCAATGTTTGTGCTTCTAGTTTGAGGAATTGCCAAATACTGCCCGTTGTGACTGCTCCGTAAATTGT
>NZ_JABXKI010000248.1 GCF_017115095.1 Nostoc sp. NMS4
CAGGCTCAGATCATTGAAGCAGGAATCGCGTGACTTCTAGTCATGCGAGGTTCAAAAGACTTTCCTCGTTCCCAGTCTCCGACTGGGAATGCATTCATTGAGTCTCTGACTCAATGCCAGATTCGAGGCAGAGCCTCAACTAGGAGCATTCCCATGCAGAGCATGGGAACGAGATAAACGAGAGAACAATGGAAAATCAAACTTTTTTTGACTTGTGTGTACACTGTAGCGTATGTATTGGAGAGGGAACTGTATTTCTAGTTTCCCCTTCGAGCGTCGCGTCATTACGAATTATTTAATAGCTGTTAGGAGATTTTATAGATGAATCATGATGCTTTCATTGTTCCGCCCGGTTCAAAGATTTCTCTGAAGAAAAACTATGACCCAGCTTATAAGACTGATTTTCATGAAAAAACTGATGCTGCAACCAAATTACAGGCAGATATTGAACGACTAGCTAATTACCAAAATATTCTCTATGCTCAAAATACATATTCCTTGTTGATTATTTTTCAAGCAATGGATGCTGCTGGCAAAGACAGCACTATTAAACACGTGACCTCTGGTGTAAATCCGCAAGGATTTCAGGTGTTTAGTTTTAAAAGCCCCAGTGCGGAAGAATTAGACCATGATTATTTGTGGCGCTCAATGAAAGCTCTGCCAGAAAGAGGAAGAATTGGCATATTTAACCGTTCATACTATGAAGAAGTGCTAGTAGTTCGCGTCCATCCAGAAATTCTTCAAAAACAACAACTTCCTCACTTTCCTAGTGGAAAAAAGATATGGAAGCAGCGTTTTGAAGAAATTAATAACTTTGAAAAATATTTGGTTGATAATGGTGTAATAATTCTGAAGTTTTTTCTAAATGTTTCTAAGGAAGAGCAGAAAAAACGCTTTTTAGAACGGATTGATCATCCTGAAAAAAATTGGAAGTTTTCAGATAGTGATGTCCGGGAACGAGCTTTTTGGGATGATTATATGAATGCCTATGAAGAAGTTTTTAACAATACTAGTACTAAATGGGCACCGTGGTATATTATTCCTGCCGATCGCAAATGGTTTACACGCCTAACTGTTGCCAATATTATCTGCACCAAATTAGAAGAAATAAATCTGCAATACCCAAAACTTAGTGAGGAGCATAGGCAGCAACTTTTACAGGCGAAACTGATTCTAGAGCAGGAAGATTAACCTGTGAATTTGATAGGTAAAGGCAAAAAAATGCAGAAGTAATTCAGATATACTGTATAATATATATAGATTAAAGATAAAGAATTGTAACTTTATTAATGCTATTTGTAACTAAAAAAGTTACGCAGATAGTTATAGGCGCAAAATCATGATTGATATGGCAGAAAATGCCAAAAATTATCTACCTCACTTTCCTAATGCTGCCTTTGATATAGTAGCGATCGCAGCCTCGGCAGGTGGTCTAACTGCTATAGTTAAAGTGCTATCGACTCTACCCGCCAAATTTCCCGCCGCGATTGCTATTGTGCAACACCTCACTCCCGAACATCGATCGTTCATGGCAGAAATTCTTAGTCGGCGCACAGATATTACTGTCAAACAGGCACAAGAAGGAGATTCCCTTACCCCAGGAACGGCTTACGTTGCGCCACCTAATCGTCACTTGTTGGTTAACGGTGACGGCACACTTTCCTTATCACAGTCAGAATTAGTACATTTTTTACGTCCTTCGGCTGACTTACTATTTGAATCGGTTGCAGCCACTTATAAAGATAGAGCGATCGCTATTGTGCTAAGTGGAACGGGTAGTGATGGTGCGATGGGAGTAGAAGCGATCAAAAAAATGGGCGGTACGATCATTGTCCAAGACGTAAAAACTGCCGAATTTTCCGGGATGCCCTCTGCCGCTATTCAAACTGGCAACATAGATTTTATTCTCCCCCTTGATGAAATTTCCAGCACCCTGGTAACTTTGGTCATGGGAAAATCTAACTAAGCACAGAGGCAGAGAAAAGCAGAGGAGGTATATTTTACAATACAAGTGGGTGTCACCATAATTTAATGAGTCTTTAATACTCGTGAATCAGGCTTAGAACTCCTTTAATGAGTCTTTGATACTCATTACAGCATATTGTGAGTTGGTGAGGTACAAAAATACCCCACCCTAACCCTCCGCGTATGTATTGGGGAGGGAACTAGATTCTTCCCTCCTTTCTAAGGCTACCGTGTATATACAAGTCGAATTACCCCCCTTAATCCCCCCTTGTAAAGGGGGGAAACCGGAAAATCTAGTTCCCTCCCCTTTGCAAGGGGAGGGTTAGGGTGGGGTAAAACCCTGGTTAATCAGCTATTTCAGACTTGTGTATACACCGTAGCTTTCCAAGGGAGGATTAAGGGGGGTAATTCACTGTAGCCCCAAGCAAGATAAGGGTGTACTTCATTTACTTACAAAGTGCTGTAATGAGGTTCAGAACTCCATTAATGAGTCTTTGAGACTCGCCAACAAATCTTTAATACTTGCGGACATAGCTCAGAACTCTGCCCCCTGCCTCCTGCCTCCTGCCCTATGACTTCCTCAGAAAGAGATACCAAATTTGAAAATCTACTAATTTATCTCAGACAAAGCCGGGGATTTGATTTTACAGGCTATAAACGCTCGACTTTGATACGTCGGGTGTGCAAGCGGATGCAGTCATTAACTATAGAAAACTTTGAAGAATATCAAGACTATCTAGAAGTTTATCCAGAAGAATTCAATTATCTTTTCAATACGATTCTAATTAACGTTACCGCTTTTTTTCGAGATTCATCAGCTTGGGAATATATAGCAGAGCAAATACTGCCTAATCTGATTAAGAATAAAAAAAATTCCGAGCAAATTCGCGTCTGGAGCGCTGGTTGTGCTTCTGGAGAAGAAGCTTACACCCTAGCAATGTTAATCACCCAAATATTGGGAGCTGAAGAATTTCGCCAACGAGTGAAAATTTATGCTACAGATGTAGATGAAGAGGCTCTCAACGAGGCTCGACAAGCTGTATATTCAGCAAAAGATGTCCAAGCTGTGCCAGATGAACTACGGCAGAAATACTTTGAGATTGTCGGAAATCAATATGTCTTCCGCCAAGATTTGCGCCGCTCAGTAATTTTTGGTCGCCACGATTTGCTTCAGGATGCGCCAATTTCGCACTTAGATTTATTAGTCAGCCGCAATACATTAATGTATTTTAATTCTGAGACTCAAGGGCGAATTCTGTCTCGGTTTCATTTTGCACTCAATGATAATGCCTATCTGTTTTTGGGAAAAGCAGAGATGCTATTGATGCATTCTAATTTGTTTACGCCACTGGACTTGAAAAACCGGATATTTACTAAAGTATCAACGGTGAATTTACGCGATCGCCTCCTTGTTATGGCAAATTTAGTAGATGACGAATCTAGCAGCCGTTTGTCTCGAAATCTCCGGGTGCGAGAGATGGGTTTTGACACAGCCCCAATTGCCCAAATAATCATTGATATCAATGGCACTTTGGTAATGGTGAACGAACAGGCGCGGACTTTGTTCGCCCTTTCTCCCAAAGATTTGGCTCGTCCCTTCCAGGATCTAGAAATCTCCTATCGGCCAGTTGAATTGCGATCGCTAATTGAACAGGCTTATACTGAACGCCGTCCTGTGAGTCTAAACAATGTAGAGCGCTATTTATCTAACACAGAAACCCAATATCTAGATGTACAAATTACGCCTTTGCAAGAAACAGACAACAGTTTTTTAGGCGTTAGTATTTCCTTTCATGATGTCACCCGCTATATTCAACTCCAAGATGCCCTGCAACGATCGCAACAGGAATTAGAAACTACCAACGAAGAACTCCAATCTACCAATGAAGAATTAGAAACTACCAACGAAGAATTACAATCTACCAATGAAGAATTAGAAACTACCAACGAAGAATTACAATCTACCAATGAAGAATTGGAGACGATGAATGAAGAACTCCAATCTACTAATGAAGAATTACAGACAATTAATTACGAACTAAGCGATCGCACCACAGAACTAAATCGCACAAACATTTTTCTCGTCTCTATTCTCAAGAGTTTCCAAACGGGAATAGTGGTAATTGACAATAGCTTTAATATCTCTATTTGGAATTATATGGCCGAAGATTTATGGGGCTTGCGGACTGATGAAGTTCTCGGAAAGTCTATCTTCAGCCTAGATATTGGGCTACCCGTCGAGAAGTTGCGATCGCCGATCCGTAAGTCTCTATCCGGCAAAAAGCAGTTTCAAGAAATGATCCTCGATGCTACCAATCGTCGGGGTAGGCAAATAAAATGTTACCTGGCAATTACTCCACTGCTTGGCATTGAAATGCAAGGAGCAGTTTTGATGATGGTAGATGTAGAGAGAGTGAATAGTATGATTTCTACTCAAGAAATGGAGGAACGGCAGCAGCAGGAATGAAGGGGGAAGTGTTTCGACTACGCTCAACAACCAGGCAGGGGGCGATAAAAATGCTTAAATAAATAGTATCATATTTAACTCTTTTTCCCTTTAGTCGCTTTACTGAAGCAGAGGTCGGTTTTCCTTCTGCGTTTCTCGATCAAAGCAATTATGTGAGAAATAAGACTGCAAATGACTAATGAAAACTTTAACCAAGCGATTGTCGAGGCGCATCAGCGACTGGAAAACCTTTCCCAGCTTGCAAATCTGGCGGGAGATAAATCTATAAAGCAGGATTATCCTATAGAGCTTTTGCAACAAGCGATTACCGAAATCTCTATTTCTCTAGAAGAGTTACAGCAACAAAACGAGGAACTGATTGCTACACGCCATTTGGTAGAAGAAGAACGTCAACGTTATTACGATTTATTTAACTTTGCCCCAGATGGTTACTTGCTTACAGATGCTACTGGAATTATTCAGGAAGCTAACCATGCTGCGGCTAAATTATTGAATGTGCGCCAATCTTACCTGATTGATAAACCAATGGCTGTGTTTGTACATCAGACAGAACGGCAGAAATTTCGTCAAATTATGCTGCAATTGCAACAGCACGGGCAAATTAAAAGAGAAGAGTTACATATTTTTCACGAACAAGGAATTACAGACTTTCCGGCAGAAATAACTGCGATCGCAGTGGAAAATAGTCAGGGTAAAACCGGCAACTTGCGCTGGCTATTCAGAGACATTAGCGAACAGCAAGCTGCGCTACGCGAACGCCACCAGCAAGAACAGAAAATCCGCGAACAAGCTGCCCTCCTAGACATCACAACTGACGCAATTATTGTAGAGGATTTGCACAACCAAATCTTATTCTGGAACAAAGGTGCAGAGAAGATATACGGCTGGCAAGTTCAGGAAGTTCAAGGAAAAAACGCCTGGGAACTTTTATCTAAAAAAACCTCCCCTCTACTCTTAGCAGCTCAGAAAACTGTTATTGAGTGTGGAGCATGGCAGGGAGAGTTACATAAATTCACAAAAAATGGTAAAGAAATAATCATTGCCAGCCGTTGGACGTTGATGCTTGATACCGTAGGCTTGCCGAAATCAATCCTGATGATTGACACCGATATCACCGAGAAAAAACTACTCGAAACTCACCTATTGCGTAGTCAACGTTTAGAAAGCTTAGGCACTCTCGCCAGTGGTATTGCTCACGACCTTAACAATATTCTCACTCCAATCCTGGGAATTGCTCATCTGCTGCCCCTAAAACATCCCCATCTTGACGACGTTTCGCTGCAAATGCTGAAGATGCTAGAAACCAATGCCAAACGAGGCGGTGATTTGGTGCGGCAAATTTTGTCATTTACTCGTGGTTCTGAAAAAAAATTCACAATCTTATTAATATCGCAACTGCTCGAAGACATTAAAGAGATAGCCCAACAGACATTCCCCAAATTCATCGACATTAACATAGACATCGCGCCAGATATCGGGATTGTTGTCGGAGACAGCACCGAACTGCATCAGGTGTTGATGAACCTAATAGTCAATGCTCGTGATGCCATGCCTAATGGTGGTAAACTCTCTATTTGTGCCACCAAGCTATTTATCGATGAAAACTATGCCGGGATGCACACAGGGGCAACAGTTAATTACTATGTGAGAATTACAGTTACTGATACTGGAGTTGGCATTGACTCAGAAATTATCGATCGGATTTTTGATCCCTTTTTCACCACCAAAGAAGTAGGTAAGGGTACTGGACTAGGTTTATCTATATTGATGAGCATCGTCAAAAGCCACGGCGGTTTTGTGGAAGTAGCCAGTCAGGTAGGAATTGGGACTAAATTCCAAGTATACTTGCCAAGCAAAGAGGGCAGCATTTCCCCACTAATAGATGAGATAGAACTGCCAAGCGGTCGGGGAGAATTGATTTTAGTTGTTGATGATGAAGTAGCCATCACTCAGATCGCCAAAACCACACTGGAAATCCATAACTACAAGGTATTAACTGCCCAAAATGGGATTGATGCCATTGCCCTGTACACTGAGCATAAAGATGAAATTAGGCTAGTCCTGATAGATATGATGATGCCGTTAATGGATGGAGAAACAACCATCAGCACCTTGCAAATCATCAACCCAGAAGTACAAATTATTGCCATGAGTGGATTAGCCAGGGCTGAAACATTAGTCCAAACTACAGGTATTGGTATCCAGGGCTTTTTAGCGAAACCCTTTAGCCCCAATCAATTATTGAGCTTTGTTCAAAGAATATTCCGGTGAACTACCCCGCCGTAAGATGGACGTAGCTTTCTCAATTCATCGGGAACAGCTTCCAGAACTCCATAGCTCTAGTCTGAAATTCTGGAGTTTTGCGACTATCAACGCTCTAAGGAATAAGAATTAAATAACATACAATTTATGTCCCTGGCTTACCTCACCCTCAATCCCTCTCCTTATAAAGGAGAGGGAAGCTAGATACAAGATGAAGTTTTGCATTTTATTTAATTCACGTTCCTAATGGACTTCCAAGAAATAAATTATCCAATCTTGTGGGGTGGGCATCTTGCCCGCCTTGGGCTGTGGGCGGGCAAGATGCCCACCCCACAATAAATAGTTGTATATTTTTTTATTTGGAAGTCCCTAAAGCAGCCCACTAGTTCTGCTTGCGTTGAACAAGCGATGCTTGGAACGGGCTACGCTGACGCTAACTTAGATATCAACTTACTAGGTAATGGCATCCGAAGCGCGTCACTACGGTATATATTGGGTTTTAGCTGCTACTTATTTCGACAAAGAAATTGTCATGCAACAGCTTGATAAATTAGCAATTGTCGAAAGCGAGTTGCTGGCGACTTTGCACCCATAACCTAGAATTCACAGTTAGTAGACTAACCCAACAGATATGAAGCTTCAGCTAACACACCTGAGACTGCTTGTCTCCAACTATCAAGATTCTTTTCTGTTCTACCGGGATCTGCTGAAATTTGATGTCGATTGGGGCGATGAAGAAAGCGGATATGCTGAGTTTAATACCGGATATCTCAAGCTGGGTTTGTTCAAAAAAGAATTAATGGCTGAAGTAGTCCCAAGAATTGAACAGCCTTCATACATTGTCAATCGAGATAAAATAGTCTTGATTTTGGCAGTCGATAACGTGGATGAAGTCTATGAGCAAGTAAAGGCTCAGAATGCGATCGTTGTGACTCAACCACAAGATCGCCCAAGCTGGGGAATCCGCACAGCTCATTTGCGCGATCCTGATGGCAATCTGATCGAAATCTATAACAATCTAGGAATTATCAGTTAAAAGTTTGCTGCCAACAACGTTATTTAGCATGATACAGAAATGGCTTTCTATCGTTGGCATTGGGGAAGATGGATTAGAGGGGTTAAGCGCGATCGCTCTTTCTTTAATCAATCGAGCGAATGTAATTGTGGGAGGCGATCGCCATTTATCGATGCTCCCTCCAGACGATGGACGTGAGAAACTAGTCTGGACATCTCCCATTAGCACTTCAGTTGACGAAATCATCCAGCGTCGGGGTGAGTCAATCTGCGTACTCGCAAGCGGCGATCCGATGTGTTACGGCATTGGTGTTACCTTGATGCGGCGAATTCCCGTCTCAGAAATGACGATTATTCCTGCACCTTCAGCCTTCAGCCTCGCCTGTGCCAGAGTAGGATGGTCTTTAACTGAGGTGGAAACTTTGAGTTTGAATGGTCGCCCATCCTCCCTACTGCAATCTTACATCTATCCGGGAGCGCGGCTGTTGATTTTGAGTGAGGGGAAAAATACACCAGCCCTCGTTGCTGAAATTTTGAAAAATCGCGGCTATAGTGGCAGTAAGATTACCGTATTAGAGCGTATGGGCGGCACTCATGAAAAAATTGTGGAAGGTACGGCTGCATCTTGGGGTGAAACTGAAGTTGCGGTTTTAAATGCGATCGCTGTTGATTGTATTGCTGATGCTGGAGTTATCCCGTTACCAAGATTACCAGGATTGCCAGATAACGCCTACCACCACGATGGACAATTAACGAAGCGTGAAGTTAGAGCAGTTACCCTTGCAGCTTTAGCACCCACACCAGGAGAATTATTGTGGGATGTTGGTGCGGGTTGTGGCTCAATTTCTATCGAATGGATGCGGAGTAATGCCCGGTGTCGTGCGATCGCGATCGAACAAAACTCGTCTAGACTACTGTACATTGCAGAGAACGCCGCCACTCTCGGTACTCCAAATCTGCAAATCATTGAAGGTCAAGTGCCCCATGCCCTAAAAGACTTACCAGCACCAGATGCCATTTTTATTGGTGGTGGAGTTACAGCGATCGGACTTTTTGATATTTGCTGGGAAAAACTGCGGACAGGTGGACGTTTAGTAGTAAATGTTGTCACAGTAGAGGGTGAGCAAACTTTATTTCAATGGCATGAACGAGTTGGTGGCGATTTAACTCGTATTGCCATTCAGAAGGCGGAACCTATTGGTAAATTTTTGGGTTGGCGAGCAATGGCACCTGTGACTCAATGGGTAGTAGTGAAGTCTTAAAAATTGAATATTAATGCTTATTGATAGTAGTAACTATGCTCTGGGTATACTAAACCTACAGAAAGACAATTATCATAACTAGATACAATGTTATTAGAATCAGATAGATTATTTCCTCTACTTGGCTATCGCATTATTAAGCAATTGTATTTAGGTAACAAAACCTTAGTTTATCGAGCTATTCGAGAAAAAGATAGCCAATCAGTTATTTTAAAATTGATGCGGAATGAAGATCCTAGTTTTGCTGAAATTAATCAGTTTCACAATCAATACACCATTACCCAAAATCTGGAAATTCCAGGCATAGTTAAACCAATCAGCATAGAAAAATGCCACAATAGATACTTTCTAGTAATGGAAGATTTTGGTGGTATTGCCCTTAATCTCTGGCAGCAAGAAGAGCAGGAAAAAGGAAAAACTTCTGTTTCATTGACTGAGTTTTTCGATATTGCCATTGAAATTAGTGCAACTTTGGAACGACTACATCACCATCGGATCATTCACAAAGATATCAAACCTGCTAATATTTTGATTCATCCGATAACAGGTAAGACCAGAATCATCGATTTTAGTATTGCGACTCTACTACCAAAAGAAATTCAATTTCTCACAAATCCCAACGTCCTAGAAGGTACTCTAGCTTATATTTCCCCTGAACAAACAGGACGCATGAATCGAGGTATAGACTACCGTACCGACTTTTATTCCTTGGGTATCACCTTCTTTGAACTCCTGACAGGGCAGTTACCCTTTAGTACTACTGAACCGATGGAGTTAGTCTACTCTCACATTGCTAAAGAACCGCCAAAAGCTAGTCACATTAACTCCAATATTCCCACACTTTTATCTGATATTATCAGCAAGTTGATGGCCAAAAATGCCGAAGACCGATATCAGAGCGCTCATGGACTGAGGTATGACTTAGAGAGATGTCAAAACCAATGGCAAGAGAAAGGAAATATTACAGTCTTTAAATTAGGAATTCGGGATATCTCAAATCATTTTGCCATTCCTGAAAAACTTTATGGTCGTCAAAGAGAAATTGAAATTTTACTGGCTACTTTTGACCGGGTGACAAAGGGAAGCACGGAAATGATTTTAGTTTCTGGTTACTCAGGGATTGGTAAAACTGCTGTAGTCAATGAAGTCCACAAACCAATTTCTAGACAGCGTAGTTACTTCATCAAAGGAAAATTTGACCAATTCCAACGTGACATTCCCTTGTCAGGATTGGTGCAAGCTTTGCGGGATTTAATTGGGCAAATACTCTCCGAAACAGATACCCAAATTCAACAGTGGAAAACCAAAATTTTATCGGCATTGAGTACGCAATCTCAGGTAATCATTAATGTAATTCCTGAACTTGAAATAATTATTGGCAAACAACCTCCATCTGCTGAACTTGCTGGTAGTGCTGCTCAAAATCGCTTCAATTTATTGTTCCAAAGATTTATCCAGGTGTTCACTAGTAAAGATCGTCCTCTAGTCATCTTTCTAGATGATTTGCAATGGGCAGATACAGCTTCTTTGAAGTTTATTCAATTATTAATGGATGGAACTGCTTCTAACCTTACTAAGGATAAAGAAAATATATATGAAAGTAAAGGTAGTTTGCTACTAATTAGCGCCTATAGGGATAATGAAGTCTCAAATCTACATCCGCTACATTTGACACTACAAGAAATTGCCAGCGCCGGAGGAGTAATTAATACAATTAAACTCTCACCTTTAAGTCAGATTGATTTAAATCAGCTGATTGCTGAGACGCTGCGTTGCCCAGAAGTCATTGCTGTGCCTCTGACTCAAATGGTATTTTTCAAAACTAAAGGCAACCCCTTCTTTGCATCTCAATTTCTCAAGTTATTATATGATGATGGACTAATTGAATTAAACTTTGATGCTGGTTATTGGAACTACGATATTACCAAAATTAAAACCCTATCTCTTACAGATGATGTAGTAGAGTTTATGGGCATCCAAATAGAAAAATTGCCCCAAAATGTACAAAACGTCTTAAAAATATCTGCTTGCATTGGGAATGAGTTTGACTTAAAAACATTGTCAATTGTTAATGAAAAATCTTTAGCAAATACTGCATCTGACTTATGGCAAGCATTACTTGAAGGACTAATTATACCTCAGAAAGATATTTATAATTTTGCACCAGAAAATGATCGACAACTCTTAAGCTTTTCAAATAGAGAATCGGAAAATTTTTCAACCAATAATTCTCAACAAACAAAATATAGATTTGTACATGATAGAGTTCAGCAAGCAGCTTATTCTCTAATTCCCAAAGGCAAAATCAAGCAAATGCACTTAAAAATTGGGTTGCTTCTTTTGAAGAATACCCCAGTTGCCGAACGGGAAGAAAATATTTTTGAGCTTGTCAATCATTTCAATATTGCAGCTGAATTTATTACCGATCGAGCTAAACGTAATGAATTAGCTGAAATGAGTCTGATTGCTGGACGTAAAGCTTTAATATCAACAGCTTATTCATCGGCGCTTAAGTATTTAACTACTGGAATTGAGCTACTAGCTGATGATAGTTGGGATACTAAATACGATATCACCTTAGCTTTGTATAATACGGCAACAGAAGCGGCATATCTCAGTGGTGACTTTGAATATATAGAAAAATTTGTCCAGGTTGTGTTGGTAAAAGCGAAAACTCCACTAGATCAAGTGAAAGCTTATGAAGTTAAAATACAGTCTTATGGCGCACAAGGAAAAGAACTAGAAGCTGTCCATATTGCAAAAACCTTTTTGAAAACTTTGGGAGTAGAGTTTCCGGCAAATCCCAGCCAATCAGATATTCAGCTAGCAATAGAGACAACATCTGCAAAAATGGCGAATAGATCCATTCAAGACTTAATTGAACTCCCAGAAATTACAGAAGCGCAACCACTGATAATCATGCGTATTCTATCTAGTGCAATTGCTCTTGCTTATACAGTTGCACCGGAATTATTAGTCTTTATTATTCTGAAACAGATCAATTTATCAATCAAATTTGGTAATTCTCCTTTGTCTGCTTTTGCATACGTGATGTATGGAGTAATGTTGTGTGGGGTAATAGGAGATATTGATTCTGGATATAAATTTGGGAAACTAGCTGATAGTTTGTTGCCTAGTTTAAAAACAAAAGAAGTAACTGGCAAGGTTATGGAAACATTTAATCATCTTGTCAGACATTGGAAAGAGCATCTAAAGGAAACATTGAAACCTTTACTTGAGGCTTATACGACTAACCTTGAAGTAGGAGATATGGAATTTGCAGCTTATGCTCTTTATGGTTACTGCCAACATGCATATTTTACAGGACAAGAACTAATAAAACTTGAACAAGATATAGAAATATATAGTAATACTATTAAGCAAATAAAGCAAGAAAGAGTATTTTATTGGAATGAAATATTTCGTCAGACAATTTTGAATCTTCTCGGTAATGTTCAAAATCCGCAAAGTTTGATTGGTGAAGTTTATGATGAGGATAAAATGCTACCACTTCATCTTAAAGCTAAAGATGGAGGGGCAATTTTTTTCTTATATTTCTGCAAACTTCACCTATCTTATCTGCTGGCTGATTACTCTCAAGCTCTTAAAAATACAGTCATGGCAGAAAAGTACTTATCTGCTGTTATAGGTATGTTCGTGACTGCTCAATTTTATTTCTACGATTCATTGACACATCTAGCAGTATATTCTGATTTCAAGGAAGTTGAACAAAAAGAAATCCTTTATAGAGTGACAGAAAATCAGAAAAAAATGCAAAACTGGGCAGATCAGGCTCCCATGAACCACTTGCATAAATTTTATTTAGTAGAGGCGGAAAAGAATCGAGTTCTTGGTCAATATCTGGAAGCGATTGATAATTATGAGTACGCTATTTTTCTTGCCAAAGAAAATAATTATATCAACGAAGAAGCTCTTGCTTACGAATTAGCGGCAACATTTTATCTCAAATGGGGTAAACAAAGAATCGCCCAAACCTACCTCACTGATGCCTACTATTGCTATGTTCGCTGGGGAGCATTAGCCAAAGTTTATGACTTGCAAAAACGCTATCCTCAATTACTTGCCCCGATGATTCAGCAAGAAGACTTTAGCTATTCTTACAGTGAAAAAAATCTACCGGAACTGAGCCTACACCTATCTACACTTAGCAATAAATCTACTCTGATTACGAATGAAACTGTGATTGGCTCCAACACTAGTATTTCAGATATGTTAGATTTGGGAACTGTTATTAAAGCTTCTCAAGCCGTGTCTGGAGAGATTGAACTAGAGGCACTCCTTTCTACTTTAATGGAAGTTGTCATGGAGAATGCGGGAGCTTCTAGATGTGTGCTGATATTGACTGAAGCTAATAGCTTAGACTTAACTGTTGCCGCCATTAATTCTAGTTCTACTATTAGAGAGAGTTACACAGAATTTTTATCTATTCCTTTAGAATCAAGCGATTGTATTCCTATCTCTTTGATTAATTATGTCAAACGCACCCACGAAATATTAGTAATTGATGACATTAAAGCGAAATCTTCTTTTGCAGCAGATAGTTATATTAACCGTGAGCAACCAAAGAGCATATTATGTATTCCGATGCTTAATCAAGGTAAATTGCTGGGGCTGATTTATCTAGAAAATAATTTCACTACAGGAGCATTTACAAGCGATCGCTTAGAAGTTCTCAAGCTCTTAACTATCCAAGCTGCAATCTCTTTAGAAAATGCCATGCTCTACAACAACTTGGCTAAAGCGAATGAGCAATTGGAGGAATACAGTCATATACTAGAGGAAAGGGTAGTAGTAAGAACAGCAGAACTTAACGAAAAAAATCAGCATCTGCAAGAAGCATTAGAAGAATTACAAAGTACCCAAAGTCAATTAATCCAAAGTGAAAAAATGTCTTCACTAGGGCAAATGGTGGCGGGAATTGCCCATGAAATTAATAACCCCATCAATTTTATTCATGGTAATATTACTCACGCCAGTGATTATGTTCAACAATTGCTAGATTTGATTAATATCTATCAGCAAGAATATCCCCATCCCTCAGCAATAGTGGAGCAAAAAATTGAGGAAATGGATGTAGAATTCTTGACAGAAGACCTCCCAAGGGTTCTCGACTCGATGAAGGTGGGGAGTTCCCGTATCCGAAATATTATTCTGAGCTTACGTAACTTCTCTCGTCTAGATGAATCGGAAATGAAGCCTGTCGATATTCATGAAGGCATCGATAGTACTCTAATGATTTTGCAACACCGACTCAAGGAAAAGAGCGATTGCCCGGAAATTGAGGTCTTTAAAGAATACGCACAATTGCCGGATGTTACTTGTTATGCCGGTCAACTCAACCAAGTGTTTATGAATATTTTAAGTAATGCGATCGATGCTTTAGAGGACTACAACAATAGAGAAGATTCTCCCAGCAGAAATCCTCAGATTCGTATTCGTACTGAGCGAGGAGAAGCAAACACGTTGAAGATTCGGATTGCTGATAACGGTTATGGCATGAATGCACTGGTGCAGCAGAAAATATTTGATCCATTTTTTACCACCAAGGCAATAGGAAGCGGTACGGGGTTAGGGTTATCAATTAGCTATCAAGTGGTAGTGGACAAACATAAGGGTCAGTTAAGCTGTGAATCAACTCTGGGAGAGGGGACTGAGTTTGTGATTGAGATTCCAATGCAACAGTGAGACAAGCTACCGATACAAGAAAAATTACGTGAGTCTCTGTTGGAGACTCACGTAAATTCAGTATAGGGTTCATTTGAGAAGTTCACCGAACCGGATTCGGGAGATATTAACGAACGCTTGTTACCTCTATACTTGTAGCGATCGCTAAATCATTGAAAGATGGATGTTGTTTTTGCTTTGCTTGTAATTCCTCGCCTAGATGCTTGTATGCAGATGGATCGATTGGCATCAGAAACTCCTCAAACAAGTTCCCTGTTTGACGACGGCTATTTAGACCCATATCCTGAAGCAATTCATCAATGTAATGGAATGTAAAAGGAATTAAACATGCTCCACTGACGAAAGCATAGGGTCTATCTTTCTTCCGCCATTCCAACTCTGCTTTGACATCCTCTAGCATCTGTTGCGGAGATGGTAAAGGTAAATTTCCTTTGACATATTCTGATAACCACCTAGCACCAATTTCTGCTGATAATTGGGCACAGAAAGTATAGTTATAACCAACAAAACCCATCTGTGGAACATGAGGGTGAATCAGATGGCGGTAAAGATGGATAGTGCCTTCCTGATCAAATATATGTCTGCGGTACTTGTCTTCTAAAAAGGGGATATCCTGAAGAAAACCAGTGCCAAAGACAACAACATCTGCCTGTATTTGCTCGCCGTTATCCAATTCTACGCCACTAGCAAAAAACTTGTTGATCTTTGTCTTGACAGCACGAATTTTACCTGAGCGTACATACTCAAAAAAGCCTTTATGCACCAAGCCGATACTACAGCCGATCAATTTGTTCATCGGTTGTTTGGGCACCATCCCACAAGCATCAAGGGGAAACTGTAAGCGCAGCATAGTCTCATTTAGCCGCCAGAATGCCCACACTAACGGCTTGCCGAAACTATGCAGCCACTTTTCCCATCCTTGAAGTTTATGATAGGGCATCCAAGTTTCTCCAAACCGAGTCAGGAAAATATACTTGATGTTCAACAGACCGAGAAAGAAGTTAGGAACTTTCCACAGCGCTTGACGGAACACAAGAGTACATTCCTTGGCCTTGGTAGCTGCGAGATTCGCCAAATCGGTGGCTGACTTGCCAAAACCGACAACAACCACTCGCTTGCCCTCAATTACAGAGCCGTCGTTAAAGTTGTTAGTATGTATTACCTGACCTCCGGCAGCAATGAACTCTTCCATCCCCGGCAAGTTAGGAATGTAGGGAATATCACAAAGACCATTGCACACAATCACAAAGTCGAACTCGTAATTTTGTTTGCCGATTTCCTTACCATCTTCTTGAAAGCTAACACTAACAATCCATCCAAGATTATTTCCTGATTTGCGCTCCACTTTGGTGACTTTTGCACCGAACTGAATTTTTTCTGCGACACCAAAGTGTTGGGCATAGGATTCCAGGTAAGCGCATATTTGCTCTCCTGAAGGCCATTCTGGATAAGAGGCTGGCATAGGAAAGTCTGAGAAAGCATAGGTGTCTCTGGGATTTTGAATTGACAGTCCTGGGTAAGTTCTCGATCTTTCCCAGACACCACCAAGTCCCTGGCGTTTCTCAAACAATGTCACTTCGTAACCTTCCTCAAGAAACGTCTTGGCTGAGACTAATCCACTGACTCCAGCCCCAATCACGCATACTTGTTTCACCGTCATCTTCGGTTCTCCTAAAATTATGAAATTAGTGTCGGAATCTGATATGAGCGATCGCTAACCACGCTCAGATACTCTGAGTGTTCTTGTGACTTCATGACATGAGTTAAATATTCATACTGAGATGGTAAGGTTGAAGTTAGGTAATTGGCTCTTTCCCTAATTTCCATAAATGCAGCCTCAGCATTGCGATCGCCGATATGTTCTAAAATGGGAAGACTGCGTTCAGGCAGATAATTTAGCCCCAGCAACATTACCGAATAAGAGTAAGACTCGAAGCCGTGGTATTTCGGGTTGATAGTCTTATTGCTTGGCAGTCTATTTTTCCATAACCTTAATTTTTCCTGTAGTTCTTCTGAGACTTTGATATTGTTCTTAGTTGCTCTCCAGAATTCTGTGTCGGTGCGATCGCTAGCATAGTAATGCAGTGTCAAAAATTCTCGCACACCATCTATGCAGTCAGCGATAACTTTGTTATAGCTGTGAATTAGCTCTTGATTGAAAGATTTATTGGGAAAGTGGTTAACTAACTCTTCAATTCCATGTTGAATAAAGAAAATACCAGTAGATTCTAGTGGTTCCACAAATCCACTGGAAAGACCAATTGCTACACAGTTTTTCACCCATGAGTTTCTGTTCCGGCCAATCCGCATCTTGATATGAGAGGCTTGACGATTATCAGCAGCAACTCCCAAATGCTGGCGAAATTCCTGTTCTGCATCCTCAGCAGAAATGAATGCACTCGAATAAACATACCCAGTACCATTTCTGCCATATAAAGGTATATTCCAGACCCAACCAGACGAAAGTGCAGTTGAGGTGGTGTAAGGGTTGATACCATCTTTTTTGATATCGGTTGGTATTTGCATAGCGATCGCGCGATCGCACAATAGTGACTCTGAATAAGAAATGAATGGCTCACCAAGCGCTTGGTTAATCAAAAGACCACGGAAACCAGTACAGTCAATGAAAAGGTCGCCACTGAGAATACTATGCTCTTTGGTTATGAGACTATCTATGCTCCCATCCTCAGTTAACTTAATATCCACCACATCATCAACAATTTGCTTCACTCCCCTTTCCATTGCATAATCTTTCATGAATCTTGCGAGTAGATTCGCATCAAAATGATAGGCATAGGGGTACTGAACTTTTAACTTATCCAGAATATTTTTCTTGGCAATATGCTCTTGAGAAAATTCATTTTGAACTTTGCGATCAAAGACTTTACCATCTAAATATCTCGGTGAAAGTTGGCGATCGCACAGCCAGGGAATTAGAAAGCAAGCATAATCGAATGCTTCTTGGTCTTTCTTCATTTTCAGCCACCATTCCGAGATATCAAAGCCGTCAATTACCTCATATCTCTGGAAAGGATGGTAGAAGTGTTGCCCCTTCTCATTCCAGTTGACAAACTTAATTGCCATCTTATATGTGGCATTACATTTTGGCATCCATTCATATTCTTGTAGTCCAAGAAAATCAAAGAATACTTTGATGGTACTAAAAGTTGCTTCTCCAACTCCAATTTTGGTGATGTTAGATGATTCCACTAGAGTAATATTAATATTTTTATCTAGTGCTTTACTTAAATAAGCTGCTGTCATCCAACCTGACGATCCACCACCAACAATTACGATATTTTGTACATTCTGTGACATATCAAGAGTTCCTCTTTAAGTCTAAAATCAAGTAAGGAAGTCAATTAGAAAAAGCTTGTTTGAGAATTTATGCAGCTTTCAATTCTGGCTCGGTTTGATGGGTTTCAGCATATATTAAAAGGTCACTTGTAAATTCTGTGAAAACTGTAAATAAGTTCTCAACCAATTCCAAAGCTTCTTGTCGAGCTTCTTCTGATAGTTGAATATCTTGTAAAAATTGCTCTATTCCAGATGTACCTGTTATGTGACCAGTTTCAACATTCAGATGAAAATCGGCAAAATATCGGCATGGCTTTTGGGTAATGGCTTTAATCTCTTTACCAACCTCTGCCGCCGTTGAAAACATTATGTTTCCCGTCGCCTCGATAACTTCAATAATTATGAGTTTCTGAATAGGAGTAGCGTTTGAAGTATATCGATATAGCTGATAGTTTAACCAGCGAGCATTCTTAGTTTCTTCACTCCAAAGAAATTTTAATGCGTCACTAAATTTCAATGATTTGTCAAGTTCTAGGTTCTTCAAATCTTCCAAAAACCACAGCCAATGATGGTCATCTTCATAAGTATGCTTGTTAATTAGTGCCTGAATGGGATCGTTTGTTGGTTCTACTCGCAAAAAATACTTATTCAGTTCTCCAAAATTCATGATAAAGTGGGCGGCGCATGGTGCCCAAGCTAACCTCTGTTTGGGATTTATACTTTTGTTTTGCATAAAATTAAACAAGGGAAGTTGAGCATATTCTTGTTTTTTTTGTTCAATCAATGCTAGTATTTGTTGCATTTTTAATGGTACCGATTCTCAATGTTGAATATTAGAGCAAAAATAATTTTTCTACTTTGTTGTAGAAAGGATAATCTGCCCCACCTTTGGTTGTTAAATTCCCAAAATTTGTTTGATATTCACTAGCTCAAAATCGGGAGCATCTCAATGAGTGTAGAAAGCTCTTTAAACCTCACCCCAACCCTCTCCTTAGTAAGGAGAGGGAGCATAAATCTTGTTTCCCCCCAAAGCATCGGGGGGACTAAGGGGGGTCGATTTAAGGTGTATTTGCAAAACTGAGATGCTCCCCTCAAAACCCACTATTTGAATAGCAAATAATGCGTAACTTGTGATATTGCAATACGGTTTAGTTAAGGATAATTGCTCTTTGAAGACGTGATAAATCGCCTTTCTAGATCGGAGTTTTAGGCTTATCTAAACTGTATTACGTTATATCCTATTGAGGCTAACGCTAAATTGTAACCAGCTAATTTACTGTTATTTTTTTACTTGAATTCCAGTATTGCTATGTAATAAATGTAAATTTTACTTAGGTATGCTTGTTAAGAAATGGTCTTAATATGAGCGTTTCCTTGCCCAGAAAAACCAAATCGGTTAGTTAAGCGTTCTAACGTAGCTAAAATTTGAAAGCAGACTCGTATATACTTGCAAAGGTTTTTAGATTTGTTACAGCTAAAAATAGTATCAATAATTACCTAGTATTCTCTAGTGCCACTGTAAACTTAGCAATACGCCCAAATTCTTCTAGTCCAATATTGCAAATGTACTTGGGCATCAGACCAAGAAAATGTACCAGGAGTAATAGAATATACTAAGTAATGTCGGCTATAAACTCCTGGTTATAGGTTGCGATCGCTTTTTTCTTGATGTTATAGTATTGCATAGGCATTGCTTCATAAAAAAATACTGTATTACCTACCAAATAACATTTACATCGTACTGGGAAATTAAAGGATCTAGAGTCATAATGGATAGATTTTCTAGTTGGCTTTGGGCAACCAGTATGCGGTCAAATGGATCTTTATGATGAATTGGGAGATGATAAACTCTAACAGCGTGACTTATATGTATTGGTAAGCCTTCAATAGAATTAATCAACAATTGCTCAGAAATAAACTGCTCTGGATTTTTTGGCAAAAGTAACTTACCTAGCTGGGCTTTAGTGGCTATTTCCCAAGCACTAGCTGCACTGAAAAATAACTCATTGTTGCGATGCTGATAGTTGCCTTAACCATAGATGATAAACGAGAATTATCAGTGATCCACCAAAGAAAAGTATGGGTGTCAAAAAGTAATCTCATCCTTCAAAGCTAGCTAGTATATCATCAGGTAAAGGGGCATCAAAATCTGGAGAAATTGTGATTAATCCTTTAGCACTTCCTGGTATTCGCTGGGGAGGATTTTGATTAACAGGTACTAAACGGGCAATTGCTATTCCGTCTTGAGTAATTGTAATTTCTTCGCCCCGACTCACCCGATTCAAAAGTTCAGAAAAAGCAACTTCTGCTTCTTGAATATTAATGTTTGTAGTCATAGCAAAGCTTCTCCTGTATTATTGATTTCTATTCTACAGAGGAGCAGACAACTAACCTATAAATCCTCACGAATGCTCCTCTAATATCAATGTAGATTCAGCAGTACGCCCAAATTCTTCTGGTGCATATTGCAAATGTACTTCCGCACCAGGCCAAGAAAATGTCCCAGGAGTCACAGAACGGACTAAGTAATGGAGGCTATAAACTCCTGGTTCCAGATGGTCAGAATAGGCGATAATGCGATCGCGGTACACATTCTTAAACCCAAGTTCCCAGCTATCGGCTTTTGCTTGTAATGCAGCTGTGGTAGTTTGAAAACTTGCATCCACCGGCTCAAAACCCGATGGTAACGGATCTTTTATCACCACATGATCCACAGGATGATCGGTGATGATCTCTAAACCAATATCAAACACCTGTCCAGAGGCTAAAGTCAAGGGTTTATCGAAAGCATAAAGACCTGTTTTTTGTAAAACTTTCTCTTCATTTACTTGACTAATTTCTCGTGTTATGCGTAGACCATTAAATCTACCAGGTTGATTTCCCTGCAAGCGATAATTATAAGCAACCAGATAGTGCAAAGTGCCATTACCTGATTTTTGCAGCGTTAAATCATTACGACCACGAGGTAATTTATTCATCGGCACATTTAGCTGTAAACTAGGATTTTGATAGCCTTCAAAGCGATTTTCTCCTAACTTATTACCAGCTAATTGCACAGTAGCAACAAAATTAGGTGGTGTGGGTTGCAGTTGGCTATATTCTACCAAAGCTGTTAAAGCTTGAGCATTATTATAGTTAGTTTGCCATGTGCCATCCCGTCGTAATGCCAGAAGACTTTGGAATAACTTATCTATAACTTCGGGTTTACTTTGTTTGGCAATAAATAAGCGTAAAGCTTCCGCCTGCGTCGCAGTAGATGAACTCATCCATCCCCAGCTAGTTGGTAGACTTACAACTGCTGTGCGACCAGTTTCATAGATATTCTGTTGCAGCTTATTCACTAATTGTTGAGATTCGTCTTGCCATTCTGGGAATTGAGATAAGTATCGCACTAGTTTAATTTGAGTTACTAAATCAAAGTTATTGCGTTGTTCATAAATATCTCCAAGAAAGGTATTGCGCTTTTCCCCAATTTGTGCCAGTGCGATTAAAGCATTAAGTTGCAGTTGTCTTTTGCACAGTTGTTGTTTGCAAAAATCGTATTCTCCAGGATTCGCCAGAACTTTTTGCAAATAAGCTTTCAGGCGAGACACCATTGCAGAATCGACTAAATTAGGAAACACCTGACTAGCTTTAGCTAAAGATTCACCCGTATAGGAAGAAACCCAAGGGTCAGATTTTTCTTGTCCGGGGAAAGCAGCAAAACCACCATCGGCTATTTGGAGTTTTTGTAATTTTTCAATTGCTTGATTTGCCTGTTGGCTAGGATTAAATTCTGTAAATTTCTGACCATATTTTTGGGCAATAGTTTGCAGATTAGCCGCAATGATTAATTGACTCGCCGCCGGTTCTGTAAACGGTAAATCATCATCTTCTAAAACCTGCTTGGCTGGTGCTTGAATCTCCGTTATCAAAGTACTCGCCAACTGAATATCTAAACCTCCCGCATCAGGGAAGGTATTTTTATCGACATTCAGGGGAATCTTCACCTGTTTATCAGTGACACCAGTTTCAACGACTTGTTCAGTAATTTCAATTGGCTTAATTTCCAAAGGTACTTCAAAAGCATCTGCGGCTGTACCATTTAGCTGAGTGGTAAACCGAACTTTACCAGTTCCCACACTATCCGCTAGCATGGGAAAGCGATAAGCGTGAGTTGCGGATTCAGCTTTGGTTTGCAAAGAATTAGTTGTGGGGTTTTTGTCAGCAAACTTCACCGTACCGCTAAGTTCGCCATTTATTGAGAGATTTCCTGTATTCCCGGTGTTGTTAGTTACAGATAAACCAGCGAGGATGCGATCGCCTGGACGGGCAAATTGTGGCAAAATAGCATTAGTTAGCAGTGGCTTGGTGGTGATAAACGTCGCGTCCCCATTGCCGAAACGCAGATTTCCATCGGTGGCCACAGCCATCACCCGCCATGTAGTTAAGTCATCCGGTAATTTAAAGGTTATCTGTGCATTCCCATTTGCATCGCTGAGAACAGAACCGTTGTAGTAAGCTAAAGCTTGAAAATCAGTGCGAGTGCGAGTATTTGCTGCACCAGTTGAGAAACCACCGCCATAACCCCAACCTTTGGGTTTAGCTACATCTTGTGCTTGTAATATTACATCCGCACGATTATCGTTAAAGCGGGTAGATATTAGCTGTTCTGCATAAACTGTATCCACCAAATCTGGTGGACGATAACCAGAAAGTTGTAACACCGCTTCATTTACCACCATGACTGTAAACTGTCCTTTGGTGGGATTTCCTTGATTGTCTTTTAGTTCTAGTTGTACCGTTTCCTCTGCACCAGGTTCTAATGATGCTTGCACTGGCTTAACTTGCAGTTTTAAATACTTATCTTGTAAGTTAACTTTAAAAGGTGTAAAACCAATCTTCACCAAGTTATCTAAACTTCCCGCTTCTACCTGGCTTATGGGTTTACCTTGTCTGACTAAGACAGCTTCAATAGCTGCATTTGGCAGCATTTCTGGCGTAACTTGAAACTGAATTTGTGGTGCGCCTCCCTGAACTTTGATAATTTGCTGATAAAGGGGTTTGTCTTTAATCACAGCAAAATACAATTCTGCATCTGGATAAGGAGATTGAATTAGTGCAGTAGCAGTGTCGCCTGGTTTAAACTCTTTTTTATCTAATTTAACTTCTAAGACATCTTTTTCTTTAGAACCCCAAAATACAGAATTTCCTCCAGTTGCCCAAATTTGTAAATCTGTGGCACTTAATTCGTTTTTGGCATCGCTAAAATTAACTCTAATCCGGTATGAAGCAGATTCAGGTGCTGTCAAACTTACCGATTGGGGATTACTAGCAGATGTAATTTCTGCTTGTCCGACTGTTTTATATTCAACTTGATTTTTTGGAGTTCGGCTACCTTCAACTAATTGTGTAACGCTGCTGTATTTTATCTGTTGTAATTCCAGATGTACTCGTTGACCTGTTATTGGTTTTCCTGTAGGGTCAGTCACAATTACTTCAATGGAAAAAGCTTTACCCGCATCAGCGATGAAATTACTTTTTACTCCGATAAGGCGATTACTTGGTAAGGCTGTAAAAGTTTTGGAATTCGCTACAGACAGATTAGAAACATCTGCAACTTGCACATCTACTTGATAAGTCATGGGATATGGTAAATCATTTGCCACATTCACAGTTTGACTACTTTTACCATTAGCATCTAGCTGGGCATTACTTTGCAATACATCACTAGATATAGTAGGGCTTTCCTCTGGCCAAAACCATTGACGACCAAAAGTAAATTCGTCCCAACCTTTAGGGACAAAATTAGCCTGTTGGCGAGTAATAAAATATTTTGCTTCTCCACCTTCTACAGGCGCACCAAACAAATAATTGCTTGTGGCATTAATATTAACTTTCTCGTCAATGTATGCGAATTCTTTATCTAAGTTGAGTTCGACTTTAAAATTCGGTGGTTTAAACTCAGCTACCCGAAATTCTCCAGAAATTTCTTGTCCATTCTTACCCTTAGCCTGGATTGTATAGTAGCCTAAGCGCTGAGTAGCTTTGATTGGTAATTCTAGAGAAAACGTACCAAATTCGTTTGTAGTTTGCGTACCTAAGCTAGTCTTTTGTCCATCGGGATTTGCCAGAGTTAATTGGTAAACAGCATTTTTATCTTGCTGAATTGCACCATTTTGTAAGAAGTCCGCGAAACCAGTCAACCAAGCTTTTTCACCTGGTTGATACAACTGTCTATCGGAGAAAATTACCCCGCGTGATTCTGGTTTAGCATCTTGCCAACCTGCATCAATCCCATATCCATAAACACCGCTATATTCTTCCGTTCTAGCGAATGCCCAATCTTGATTTTCACGGGCAATTACTAATAACTGTGGTGATTTACTAGAGCTTTCATTCCCAGAATAACATTGCTGTAATCCTTGATTAACAATTCTAAAAATTCCATTTTCATCAGTTTTACCCGTTGCACAAGATACTGCTTCGGGGCGAGATTTTGCTTGTAATTTTGATTGATAAATTTCTATAGCAGCCGCTTTAACTGGCGAACCATCTGTAAGATGATTGACGTGAATTAAACCTGACTCAGGAAACCACTGAGTAAATACGCCCAAATTCGTCAATTCAACTAAGCCATAAGTCGTAGGTTCACGCCACAGTTCTTTACCATTATCCTGATATTTATTAGTGCGGGCTTGCACTCCGTAAGCTAACATCCCCGTCGCTGCACTTAGTTTTTCCCGCAGAGGAACAGCAATATCAACTGATTGATTTTTCTTACCCGAAACCTGAAAGCTTTGCCAATCAGAAGGTTGTGGTAATAAATCACTACCATTATTAAAATAAACTAAATCTGTCGGCTTAACTACTCGATAAGCTGCCTTATATTTGGATTCTGGCAAATTTCCCGTACTAATATTTAGCTGTAAATCTTTATCTGTGGGGAAAATATTCAAATCTGATGGCACCCAGATATCCCCGGCTAAATCTCCAGTATCATATTTAAGGGTGATAGGTTTACCCAAAGTCTGCCCAAACTTATCTTTGAGATTTTCGCCAATAGTAATTGTATAACTCTTGGCTGGTTCTAGCGCATAAGGATTGATGCCAATAATTTTATCTTGCTCGTTTATTTGAATAATTCTCGAAATAGCTTTTGGTGCTGGATTAATGGTAATATTCTCTTTAGCTGAATCTGCTAATAAAACGTTATTAAATTCTAGCTGGGGACTACCTTTAAGAAATCTTCCAAATGTTCCCCCTGAATCTGGCTGTCCGTAAAAGTTAATTTGCTGAAATGCCAAAGGCGAATAAGTTACTAACTTACTAACAAATTCTTTTGCTGTAGTTAGATTGCCATAAGCTGGACGTATGCCTGGAGAAAATACCAGGCGATAATTGGTTGCTTTTTCGAGATTTTGTTGGGGGATGAGGTTATAAATCCAATTGCGTGCTGAAGGATCAAATTTTTCTAAAGGGTCTTCTTCATTTTTTACTGGTTTTTCTTCTTTGTTTAATTCAACTTTAAAACTAGTACCTTTATTTTTACCTTCGGGAATTAACTGTAAATGTTCTTGTACAGAAGCTAAATCCAATTCAACATTGGAAGTAAATTGTAAGTTCTGTTGTAAATCAATTGGCTCAATTTCAGCTTTTTCAATAGGATTAACACCGGGTAAATTAGTCAGGTTGATAGATTCGGTGTTGAAAGTCCAAGGTAAATCTTTGTCTAGGCGATGATTTTTTAAATCGGCTAATCCTGCTTTGAGAGTGACTTGAAATCTTGTCGCTATTGGTAATGCTTTATCAGCTTGAAATCCCACCATGCGCGGTGTTAAAAAACGAAATTGACCGGGTAAAGGCGGCCAAAGGACAAATTTTTCTAATATTTTTTGCTGTTCTGGACTATCAAGAGTTTCAACTGGGATTAAAGCTTCTTTAAAACGGATGCGGATTTGGTTGAGGGGTTTTGCATCTCCAATGGGACTAATTTGTTCAATCCAGTCTGGTAATTTTGGTGGGGTGAGTGGGGATACTGCTGGGAGTTGTTCTTTAGTTGAGTTGATACTAAAAAAATTACACCCCGTCATCGCTAGTGTAAATGTAAATATAAGAAGAAACTGTATTATTGTTCTCTTCCGCCTTGAAGAACGGCGAATTTTTTTTAATGAACCGCCAAGAATGCGAAGAACGCGATAGGTTATTTTATGCTGGAAACGCAGTAAAACTCTGATCATCATCTTTCTAGTAATTAAAAATAAAAAATTTACAAACTATAGCAAATAAGAATTTGCATTCTCTCATAGAGTGGACAATGCCAAGACTAATACTAGTTATTTTTACACAAGTTTTGGGATGTAACGTATGTTTATTTACATAAATAACTAATCTAGTGTAATTGTTCCAAAAATTACTACAATTCTTAACCATAAAGCAATACGCTTGGGTTAAGGACAAGACTTACCCAAAATTAAGAAAAAACAAACCACAAAGGGCGCAAAGGACACAAAGTAATAAGAGTTTCAGAGAGTTTTTGGCGCTAACCCAAGCGTATTGAACTATAAAGAAGTATTTAAATTTCGCAAACATTAATTTATCTCTGCTAAGTTATGACAAATGAATTATTAAGGATTTGAAATATTTACTGATGTAGATGTAATCGCTGCGTCAAGATTAAGGTAGGTTTTCTTGGACAGGGGATTCCCTGATGAAACTAATTTTACGATCGCTACTCCAACTTAAGCACACTAGCAAAGTTATCCTGGCTGTGCTGCTAATCTGCCTGATTATACGCTTACTCCCTTATTTTGCGCCAGTTCGTGCCGCAGATATTGCCCAAAATCAGTTGGCAATGCAATTTAGCGATCGCAATGGTTTACCATTAGGAACATTGCTCACCCGTGACCAAGAGCATACATCAGTAGTACCACTAAATCAGGTTTCGCCCCAGTTTATCCAGGCGATTTTAGCCGCCGAAGATGGCAGTTTTTATCATCATGGGGCATTGGATATGAAAGCTGTTATCCGCGCCAGCAAAGAAGCCATCCATACAAAACGAATTGTTTCCGGCGCTTCCACAATTACTATGCAGTTGGCGCGGATGTTAGATCCTGTCCCTCGTAGCTTCTCTGGTAAACTGAGTGAAATTTGGCTATCTTGGCGGTTAGCAGCCGGGATGAACAAAGATGAAATTCTGGCTGCATATATCAATCGCTTGCCAATGGGAGGGAATATATATGGTGTGGAAGCAGCCGCACGGACTTATTTTTCCATCCCAGCGAGTGAGTTGAATCTTGCTCAAGCTAGTTTGTTGGCTGCTATTCCCAATAATCCCACATACTTCAATCCTTACGAACATTGGGAACGGCTGAAGCAGCGACAAAAATACGTCCTGAATCGAATGATACAGGAAAAGTATATTAGTGGAGCGATGCCTACGGCGGCAAGCTACGCAGCCCGAACACATACTGAAAAAGTTGTGTTTCAATCTCGCCAAGGGGGAATTATCGCCGCACCACACTTTTTATTTTGGTTAGCCAATCAGTTTGATAAGACACAAACAGAACAAAATTCCCCGATTCGCACAACTATAAATCGCCCTTTACAGCAGTTTGTCGAAGCACAGGTACAGCAGGTAATTTCTTCTCTCGCCGCCAACAATGTCCATGATGCAGCTGCATTGGTAATTGATAACCGCACTGGTGAAGTTTTGGCTTATGTTGGTTCACCTGATTACTTTAATCAAGCCAAACTAGGACGCAATGATGGAGTGCAAGCATTACGTCAACCAGGTTCTACCCTCAAGCCTTTTGTCTATGAATTAGCTTTAGAAAAAGGTTTAATTCGCCCAAATACCATTTTGGCAGATGTACCCGCCCATTATGCAATTCCCGGCGCGAAACTTTATAGCCCCACAGATTACACCGAAAGATTTCTTGGCCCTGTGCGGGTGCGAATCGCTTTAGCAAATTCTTTAAATGTACCCGCAGTCAGGGTGTTAGAAAAAGTCGGCGTGGAAACTTTCTTAGAACGACTGCATCAACTCGGATTTGAACACCTAAATCAAACCCCAGAACATTATGGTTTGGGTTTAACTTTAGGTAGTGGCGAAGTTAGTCTTTGGGAATTAGCCCGTGCTTATCTGACCATAGCACGACTTGGAGATGCTACCCCAATAGTCAGCACATTTTCCGATTCCCCAATTCCAAATCCTACGACTGAGAAAAGTCAAAGTCCCAAATCAGTAAACCAAAATTCGACGACAATATGGCAATTAATCACCAACATACTTAGTGACAGCCATGCTCGTGCAACAGCATTTGGGGTAGACTCGGTGTTACATTTACCCTTTCCGGCTGCTGTTAAAACTGGCACTTCTTCCAATTTTCGGGATACTTGGACAGTTGGCTTTACCACAGATTACACCGTCGCTACTTGGGTAGGCAATTTCAACGGTGAACCAATGCGACAGGTTTCAGGTGTGACAGGGGCTGCACCTTTATGGAATCGAATTATGTTGCATCTGCACGAACATCAAGAACCAGCAGGTTTTCCATCTCCAGAAGGTTTAGTGCAATTACCTATTTGTGCAATTTCGGGGTTACGACCAACACCAGATTGTACCTCAGTAGTTCAGGAATATTTCTATCCTGAAGATAAAAGTAATTACGAAGGTGAAAATAAATTTAATTTGCCACCAGAGTATGATGAATGGTTGGCGAAACAACAGCAATCAAATTTTACTTCTACTAATTTGAGAATTTTATCTCCGCATCATGGCGATTTATTCTTAGTGTATCCAGGTGAAGAAGCAAAGCAAAAACTCGAATTTAAGTTAGCGGGAAATAAATCTGCGCCTGTGGAGTGGTGGTTAAATGGTGAAAAGTTAGATACAAACTCAGCTAATTCTTTATTTTGGAATTTGCATCCTGGTAAGTGGACTTTGGAAGCAAGAAGTAGGGAAATGAGCGACAAGGTAAGTTTTCAGGTAGAGTTAGCTAATATTAAACCCACACGTCGAGGATTTTCTATTAGTAATTCTCAGGTAAAAGGGAATCGCCCATAGGCAATGAACGCTTGCTAGCCGGAGGGCATGGATTAGAGAAGGCAGGACTTACCTGCCTTATTCTGTTAAACAGTTTGATGAGCTAACTATTGCATATCATGTTGACAAAGCCATTGCAAAATGATGTCAAATGTATGACCACAAAATAGAATATCGCAATCCTAAATTGTTTGTGAAAAATTAGATCCCCGACTTCTCGAAGGATGCTGCTGGCGAATAGGGGGTAAGACCCCTCGATTGAACGATAAAACAAGGCTTTTGGAAGGCGATCGCATTATTAATATTGCGTCGTAAACCCTATAAAATCGTGGGTGTGAGGGGTGATATCCCTGAATCGCCAGCAGTGTCCTTCGAGAAGTCGGGGATCTGGACACCACACATTTTCACAAATCAAGTTTTCGTATGTTTGCCAACTGATACCCGATAGGTGGATGATTTTTGTGGGTTGAAGCAGTGTGTTGCTAGTCATAGCGATATGTGATGTAGGTTCTCGCTGTATAATAGCTATTCTTATTCTGACTGTACTTTAAGCTGAATCTTCTTTAAAGGTTGGTATCTGGTTGCTACAGTCGCGGTGAAAAATACTAAGCTGGTAAATAGCACGTTAAAACTTTAGCGGAAATTTAGAATCGCATTCATCGGCGGTTTAGAATTTTCCATTGGCGAAATACCTGTAATTACATTATGTTTGATGCATTATCTGACCGTTTAGAATCCGCCTGGAAAAAACTGCGGGGACAGGACAAAATTTCTCAATCCAACATTCAAGATGCATTGCGCGAAGTGCGCCGCGCCTTGTTGGAAGCAGATGTGAATCTCCAGGTAGTCAAAGATTTTATTAGCGAAGTCGAAGCCAAAGCACAGGGAGCCGAGGTGATTACCGGCGTGCGACCTGACCAACAGTTCATCAAAATTGTTCACGATGAACTGGTGCAGGTGATGGGAGATGAAAATGTTCCGATCGCAGAAGCCACAGAACAGCCGACTATTATTCTGATGGCTGGGTTGCAAGGTACTGGGAAAACCACAGCTACCGCCAAGTTAGCCTTACATCTGAGAAAATTAGAGCGTAGCTGTTTGTTGGTGGCGACAGACGTATATCGCCCAGCCGCGATCGACCAGCTATTAACATTGGGTAAGCAAATTGACGTACCAGTATTTGAATTAGGAAGCGATGCCGATCCAGTAGAAATCGCCCGACAAGGTGTAGAACGCGCTAGGGCAGAAGGTGTAAACACAGTAATTATTGATACTGCTGGCCGTCTGCAAATTGACGAAGATATGATGGCGGAATTAGCCCGGATCAAAGCAACTGTCCAACCACATGAAACTCTGTTGGTGGTGGATGCGATGACTGGTCAAGAGGCAGCTAATCTTACCCGCACTTTTCATGAGCAAATCGGAATTACTGGGGCGATTCTCACCAAAATGGATGGTGATAGCCGTGGTGGTGCGGCGCTTTCGGTGCGAAAGATTTCGGGAGCGCCGATTAAATTTGTGGGTGTGGGTGAGAAAGTCGAGGCACTGCAACCCTTTTATCCCGATCGCATGGCATCGCGGATTTTGGGTATGGGTGATGTGCTAACCCTGGTAGAAAAAGCTCAAGAAGAGTTTGACTTAGCAGACGCTGAGAAGATGCAGGAGAAAATTTTGTCAGCAAAGTTTGACTTTACTGACTTTCTTAAGCAGTTGCGGATGCTGAAGAACATGGGTTCTCTGGGAGGCTTAATCAAGATGATTCCAGGGATGAACAAGCTTTCAGACGATCAACTCAAACAGGGAGAAACCCAGTTAAAGCGTTGTGAGGCGATGATTAACTCCATGACTCGCCAAGAACGCCATGACCCCGATTTATTAGCCAGTTCTCCCAGTCGGCGGCGGCGGATTGCTGGTGGCTCCGGTTATAGAGAGTCCGATGTAACTAAACTGGTGGGTGATTTCCAAAAAATGCGATCGCTCATGCAGCAAATGGGTCAAGGTGGCTTCCCTGGAATGCCGGGAATGTTCGG
>NZ_JABXKI010000290.1 GCF_017115095.1 Nostoc sp. NMS4
TGGTATTGCTCATATTGAAATACTGTTTTTTAGGAAAACGTTCTGCTTATTCCTATTCTTACCAAGATTTAGGGCAAGAAACCAGGAAGGGGTTACGCAAGTTAGAAGGCAACTAAACAAAAAAAATTATGCCAGGTTGAAATTTTTATCTAAAAATCAAAAATAACCTGCAACAGGGAGAATAGGAAAATCATGCGTAATAATACTGAACTGTTAAGTTCGACCGCTTATAAGTTCAGTGAAACGACGATGGCTTATTCTGGCTTGACTAGAGAAAATAATGACAGCTTAAAAGAAAATATACGCAGCTCCAATTTCTGAGGAATAGGAGTTACAACAAGGGAATGTATATGGCAACAAGTGAGTCCTCTTTACGAACTGATGGTATAGAATTATTACACTTGTACCACCAGAATCCTTCTATTAAACTTCGTAATAAACTTGTACAGTTACATACTGGCTTAGTGCGGAAGATGGCTCATAAATTCAGCCATCAATGTAATGAACCTTATGAAGATTTAGAACAAATCGGTTATTTTGGTTTAATTAGGGCAATTGAGCGCTTCGACCCTAGCCAAGGATATGCTTTTAGTTCCTTTGCAGTGCCATACATTCGCGGTGAGATGCTGCACTTTTTGCGCGATCGCAGTACTCTATTAAAAATCCCCCGTCGTTGGCAAGAATTGTACAATGAAGGACAAAAGATTCGCAAGGACTTGTCAATGTCTTTAGGTCGCCCGCCCAAGGATGCTGAAATTGCTGACCAACTTCGCGTGTCTGTGCATGAATGGCAAGAAACCAAGTTAGCGGCTCAAAACCGGATGCCTTTGAGTTTAGATGCGACCGCAGTTAACTATGTTGATTGTCAAATAACCTTGGGTGAGGCACTTCCTTGTCCTCGTTCTCATGTGCTTCTGCAACAAGAAGAAGAACGCCAACAACTCCAAGGCGCGATAAACATGCTGGAAGAAAAGCCCCGGATGGCAGTTGAAATGGTATTTTTGAAGGAACTTTCTCGCAAGGATGCTGCTAAAAATATTGGTACTAGTCCAATGACGGTAACGCGCTACCTGCAAAAGGGAATTCAAGATTTGATTTGCTATTTGCAACCACAGGTAATGCCCACTGGATCGTAGTCATTTGAGGGAGATGACGGAGAACAGTACAAGAGTTATTAAAGATCACAAGAATTTAGAAGTTTATAAAATGGCTTTTGATTCAGCCATGATAATTTTTGAACTATCAAAAATTGCAACTATCCGGTATATCCACTTGCTTGAAAAATCTGTTCGGCGGTTAAATTTAACTCTGGGAAAGCAGACGAGATGATGCAATCGCTGCCTCGAAATTGCCTGATTTGGTATTCTCCTTCAACTAACGAGTAAACCCAGATAGTTGGTTGTTTGGGATTGCCTATAAACCGCTTACCACCTAAAGCTGCATAATCTACAATCCAGTATTCGGGAATGCCTACTGCCTCATAGTCAGCTACTTTTTTTAAATAATCATCTCTCCAGTTGGTACTTACCACTTCAATTACTAAGGGAACTGATGCTGCTTGGCTTACAGTCGATTCTTTTTTCCACAGAGGTTCATTTACTAAATTAGTCCGATTTAATATCAGCACATCTGGAGAATAAGCTGATTGACCTGACAATGGTTTAATGAACGCCGTTTTGGGAAGGAGGTAGGGAAGTTTTAGCCTCTTAATTTCGGCAGATATTTCTAGTGCCAAAAATCCAACGACCTCTTCATGGTCGCCTGTTGGTGGTGCCATCTCAACAATTACTCCATCATGCAGTTCATAACGTTGTTGTAGGTTTTCTGGATACCAAGCGATAAATTCATCGAATGTTACTAGTTTACGTAAGGCTTGAATCATAATTTATTGTCCCCCTGGTACTCTACGAGTGATTCAGGAATCAAATCGGATTGCTATATATGCTACATACAACCAAGTTCTCAGCAGTCTAGTACATAATAATTAACAAACCATCACCTTGGCTAACGAGATTTTAAATCAGCGATCGCACCTTTGGTCATAGCAGCAATAGCTTGGTCTGTGGCTTTCGGCAAATGATAATATTTACCTCCTGCTGTTTGCGATAATTCTTTAGCAAAGCCCGTAGACACAAATTTACTTTCCGTATCAATTACTAATAGTTGCATCCCCAAAGCCCGAATTCTGGCAGCAATTTCTAATAATTCTCCTTTGATATCTGGCTTTTCGCCTGGTTCTAGCTGTTCACCCAAAGAACGCGCTAAGGGAATATTACCCCGTCCATCGGTGATTGCTACAAGGACAACTTGCCCAATATCTCCACTCATCTGAGCATTTAAGCCGACGCGCACAGCTTGAGTTAAACCATGCGCTAAAGGCGAACCTCCACCACAGGGCAATCTTTCCAAGCGGTTACGCGCTAAAGCAATAGAACGTGTTGGCGGTAATAATACCTCCGCCTGTTCTCCCCGGAAGGGAATTAATGCTATTTGGTCGCGGTTTTGATAAGCTTCTGTCAACAGTTGCATCACCGCACCTTTAGCCGATTGCATTCGATTCAGAGCCATTGAGCCAGAAGCATCTACTACAAATACTACCAACGCTCCGGCTTTGCGTACCAGGCGTTTCGAGCGAATATCAGCTTGTTCAACAATAACTTTTCTATCTGGGTGTTTTTCTCTTCGGGCTTTTTGATAAGGTGCAGCTGCTCTCAAGGTAGCATCTACTGCAATGCGTCGCGCTTTCCCCTTGGGCAACATCGGCTTAATATAGCGTCCCCTGTCATCAGAAAAGATGACACTACGACTACCCGATTTACCTTGCCGCTTCGCCATTTGAGTGAAGTAAAGCACGTTGTCATCCAGAATTACCCCTTCTGGATCAAAAATGAATTCTTCCGGGATACTGGGGGGTTCTTGCTCTTGATTTTCTTCCTTTTCCTCCTGTTCTTCTTCTTCCTCCTCCTCAGATTCGTCCTGGGGTTCTTCTTGATTCTGTTGCGGTGGGGGTGGTGGCGGTGGAGGCGCTTGATCGGGTGGCGGTGTCTGCACAACTGTGGCGCGTGGTACAATTACCAATTCCACAGCACGGCGCAAATCTTCGGCATTAACTGTTGTTCGTCCCTCCAAAGCCGCCGCAGCTTTGGCTACCCGCGTGGCGAATAACTCAGCGCGATGTCCCTGAACTCCGCCGCGAATCGCCTCATCTACTAAATAGGCAATTTGTTCATGGGTGATGATGACTTCTTTCAACCATTCCCGCGCCAAGATAATTTGGGTTTTGAGAGAATCTAAATCTTCGTCGTACTGCTTGAGGAAATCTTGGGGAGATTTAGAATAAGCGATCGCCACTTCAACTGCTGCTACTCTTTGATCTAAGCCGAGTACACCGTCAGCAGAAAGGGCGATCGCAATTCTATCTAACAAATGCTCTCGTAATCCGCCTTCTTCTGGGTTATAGGTGGCAATAAATAAGGATTTACACGGATGCTGAAAACTAATCCCTTCTCGTTCTATCTGGTTGCGTCCCTCAGATAATACTGTTAGAAGTTGATTTGATATTTGATCATCTAATAAATTAATTTCATCTACGTATAGTACACCACGGTTGGCGGTAGCGAGTAAACCGGGCTGAAAAATCGTATCACCTTGTTTTACCGACTTTTCTACATCTACTGAACCGAGGAGTCGGTCTTCAGTGATACCTAGAGGAATTTGTAAAAAAGGCGCGGGGATAATTTCGACGGGAACATCTTGAATGTCTTTATCTGCGTACTCCGCCAAAAGTTGATCGTCCCATTCTTCTGGGTGGTTGGGGTCGCAATTACTAATTGAACCTTTGACAACTTCTATCGGCGGTAGTAGAGCGTGAATAGCACGAGCCATTACAGATTTTGCCGTACCGCGACGACCTGCGATCGCTACTCCTCCCAAACCAGGATCAACGGCTGCTAACAGCAAGGCTAATTTAATTGCTTCTTGACCAACTACGGCTGTCAAGGGAAAGGCAGTGATTGTGGGATTGATAGTAGGCGCAGCCATTGTTTGCAATATAGCGAGTCTCGGCCTTTAGCATACCAATTTCTGACACCTTTAGAATAAGTATTATGGCAATGAGAGAAAGGTAAGGTTATGAGTATTGCTCAGGCTAAACGCTTCACACTGGATGAATACCACAGGCTTGGAGAATTGGGCTTTTTCCATGAGGATGAGCGAATTGAATTAATTAATGGAGAAATTATTCAAATGGTAGCCAAAGGTACAGCTCATGAAACTTGTTTAAGAAAACTGTTGAAGCAACTCCCCAAAATACTGGGAGACGAGGCTACTTTGCAATCTCAAGCTCCGATTGCTTTGCCGCCTAATAGCGAACCTGAACCGGATTTTGCGATTGTTCAAAACCGAGATGATAATTATCTATCGTCTCACCCTAAACCGACTGATGTGTTATTGGTGATGGAGGTTGCAGATTCTTCTTTAGCTTATGACCAAGATGTGAAAATACCTCTCTATACTAAAGCAGGTATTACTGATTATTGGATATTCAATTTATTTGATAATTATTTGGAAGCTTACAGTGAACCATATCAGGATAATCAAGGCAGATATGGCTATTCAAATAAGCGAATTTTCTTATCAAATGAGGTAATAATTTTTCCCTGCTTCCCTGATTTATCTCTTGATTTAGCTAGGGTGTTTCCGCCAAAGCTGAATTTTTAAACTTTGTTATAGAATTAAGTCATAAGACAAAAGAGTAAGTTTTATGGCTTATAGTGATTTTAAACTTATTGAAGTTATTGATTCTTTTGGTTTAGTTATCCGCGAGTCATCTGGACTATTCGCAGATACACAAGAACAAGAGTGCAGTGATTTGTTATCTACTATTCTTAGGGAAAATGTTGATTTAGCAGTAGCGATAAGTTCCGAAAAAGCTCGTAGTGAAATGATAATTAGTCCAATTTTGCTAGAAATTAGACGCAAATTTAATTATGAGATAAGTTTGTTTTCTGGAGTTGATTTTACTGTTGATAGTCAGCGAGGATTAAACGGCTTTTGTGATTTTATTTTGAGTCTTTCTTCGGAGCAGTTACTTGTACGTAGTCCGGTGATTGTCCTAGTAGAAAGTAAAAATGAGAATTTGAGGTCTGGTTTAGCCCAATGTATTGCCGAAATGGTAGCTGCTCAGTTATTTAACGAGAAAGGTGGAAATCAAATTAAAGCTATATATGGTGCTGTTACTATCGGTACTATCTGGCAATTTCTTAAGCTTGAAGGTAATGTAGTTGCGATTGATTTGAGTGAATATTATATTAAGGATATCAAGAAAATTTTAGGTATTTTGTATGGTGCGATCGCGCAAAGTAAGCCGTAAATTATTTATTAGCTAAAATATTTCTGAAATAATACCATAGAGCATTTTTAAAGTTCATGGATATGGGTGAGCGCTTTTACGAAATCTTCATGAATAACTATATTGACATCTAGAAGCAGCTATGCCAATGTATATTTAAGACAGCAAAATAACCGCACTCTAAAGCGCAGGTTTTTGGTGTTGTCTCAGCAGCAGAATTCCTAGTTTCCTGCCAAGCTTCGCGTCATCCCTTCGGCTGAGTATTCAGTCCAATGTCGGGTCAACTGATTGACTAGACTTTCAACGGGAAGACAAGATGTTTGGATGAATGTTCAGGGGAAAGGATGACGCGAAACTTGGTAGGAAGCCAGGAGTTCTACGGCTGAGACTTGAACCAAACGAAAGCGACGGTAGAGAGCTTTATCGCAGGGTAGTACTTTTTGAGTACAAATTCCTCGTATAAAGCCTTGTTACTGCTAGATGTGTAATTTGTTGAAGCTGTCCAGTTCACCAAAGAATACTGGATACATTACAATGCAACACGTTAATCAATCTTCCAATAGACAAACAAGCCAGCAGCAACTAAAAGTTGGCATCTATTGCGATTTTCAAAATGTTTATTTAAGTCAAAATATAGCAAGTTCATTGCTGGCTTTTGCCAAAGCAAGGGGGAGTTTAATTATTAGAAGAGTCTACTATAATTCACTATTTGAAAACCAGGCTTCTGCAAAAGAGAATCTCCAACGTATTGGTTTTCAATGTGAAGATGTTACCTGCTCTTTAAAGAACAGTGCAGACAATCAACTTAAATCTGATTTAATTGACGATGTATATAACAATCAGTCCCCAGATATTTTTATCCTTGTGTCAGGAGATGGCGACTTTGCAAATCCAGTTAAATTCCTGAAAGACAAGGATAAAAATGTCATAATCTTTGCACGACGAGGTAATGTAAAACAAAGTCTGAAAAACCTTGCTGATGAACTTTACTTTGTAGATGAATTGCCTCAATTGGTTCTCAATAATAATCAGCTTGAAACTACTGATATTGAGTTTCAAATTAATTACAATGACGCTGTTAAGTACCTAATTGAATCTACGAAAACTTCCTTAAGCCAAGGCAAGTCTACCGTATTTGGATACATTGACAAATTGATGCGTCAGCGTTGCCATAAATATCAGGGCTTTTCCTCTATTTCTATGTCTGACGGCAAGAAGTTTAAAAACTTTAGTCAGTTTGTTGATGCTGCTGTAAGAGATGGTAAAGTCCAAAGGCAAGGTCAGAAATTGTTTTTAATTGAGTTTGACAAACTAGCTGCTTAAAATAGCTTTTAAAAACCCAGTTTAGTAAAGACTGGGTTTTACTAAAACACCGCAATTTGCGGTGTTTTAATGTCTAAAGACAATCACACTTGTACAGTTTCCCAACAGTCAATTTCTGCAACAAGACACAAGATAAAATGCACAAACTTCTAATATTCCATAATGAAAAACTTCTACGCCGCGCACTTACCCACCGTTCTTATGTCCACGAAAACCCCGGAGAAGGCGAACACAATGAACGCCTAGAGTTTCTCGGTGATGCTTTGCTGAATTTCTTAAGTGGCGAATATCTCTATGGTCGTCATGTAGAAATGGGAGAAGATGAATTAACCCGGCGGCGTTCGGCGCTGGTAGATGAGAAGCAATTGGCAAAGTTCGCTGAAGAGGTAGGTTTAGACTTTAGGATGCGGCTAGGAAAAGGCGCAATTCGAGATGGAGGCTACCAAAATCCTAATTTGCTCAGTAGTACCTTTGAAGCAGTTCTTGGTGCTTACTATTTGGATAATAAGTCAAATATTGAAACCGTTCGCGCAATTATAGAACCACTATTTGATTCTGTAGATCCTAAGCATATAGTTGTATCTCGTTCTAATGTAGACTCAAAAAACCGCTTTCAAGAATGGGTGCAACGCAACGTTACTCCAAATCCACCCAAATATTTCACAGAACAAATAGGAGGACTTTCTCATGCGCCAGAATTCATAGCCAAAGTATTGGTAGATGAAAAAATTTATGGAGAAGGTAAAGGACGTAATAAAAAAGATGCAGAAAAAGCTGCTGCTGAAGACGCGCTAGCTAATCTGAAAAAACAAGGTTTATTGTAGAGCTATATTTTGTTTGTCTAATTGTCATAATAGAGGGAGAATAGGAAATAACCAATGTCCAATGACAAATGACAAATGACAAATGACCAATGACAAATGACTAAAAAATGGTTCCGAATTGGGATGTTGAGTATATTTATCCTCTCACTCGCCTTGAGGTTTTGGGGATTGGAGCGATTCAACACTCTGGTTTTTGATGAAGTTTATTTTGCTAAATTCGGTAATAATTATCTCACGCATACGCCATTTTTTAATGCTCATCCGCCCCTGAGTCAATATATGATTGGCATCGGCATTTGGATTGGCAGTCACATTCCTTTTTGGCACGATACGGTAAATGGGCTGACGGGTTCAATGCGATCGCCTTGGACTTATCGTTGGTTTAATGCCCTTACTGGCTCATTTATCCCTTTAGTTGTGGCTGCGATCGCTTATCAATTGAGTTATCGCCGTACCTTTGCAATAATTGCAGGTTTGTTCACAGCTTGTGATGGCATCTTTCTAGTTGAATCTCGCTATGCTTTAAGTAATATTTATATCGTCATTTTTGGTTTATTAGGACACTGGTTTTTATTATTGGCATTAGATAACCAAAATCGGCAACGTTCTTTTTGCTTAGTTTTTGCTGGTATTACTTTTGGTGCGTCTGTCGGTACTAAATGGAACGGTTTATGGTTTTTGTCAGGTGCTTATCTCATTTGGATAGTAGCTTGGGTAATTCATTTAATGCATTCTTTTCCTAACCCCTTTACATCCTTATCATTGAAGGAGGGAAGAGCTAGGAGGCAGGATAGCGCAGCGTTAGCGAGTCCGCGAGCGTCGGCAGAAGGTAGAATTCAGGAGGTAGAAGGCGTAAGTCAGGAGTCAGAAGCTAGGAGTTATGAGGCAGGAGTTAGTACTTATTCTCCTTCATCTCCCTCATCTCAGACACCACTACAAAACTTGACTCAATTAAATATTTTCCAGATGTTATTTTATCTAGGAATTATCCCAGCTTTTATCTACAGCATAATCTGGATTCCTCACCTTCAACTAGATAAAACTTATGGATTTATTGCAGTACATCAGCAAATTTTGAAGTTTCACTTACATTTAGGTGGTAATAATTCTGATGTGCATCCTTACTGTGCTGCCTGGTACAAATGGCCTTTGATGACTCGACCAATGGCATATTATTATCAAACGGCTGAAAGTATCACCGAACCCTTACCTGTGATGGGACCACCTTTACCTGCTGGTGCTGGGCGAGTTATTTATGATGTCCATGCAATGGGCAATCCATTTTTGTGGTGGTTTGGTGTTGCCGCTATGTTATTTTTAATAGGAATGCTGGTGTCACAAGTCGTAATTCCTTTGGTGAAGGAAAAGCGTTTTTCTGTACCTGCAACTCTTAGTGTTGATACTTGGATTGCTTTGTATTTAGTTATAAATTATGCTGCTAACTTATTACCTTGGGTGAAGGTGACGAGGTGTGTTTTTATTTACCACTATATGTGTGCAGTGGTATTTGTATTTTTAGCGATCGCTTGGTTTGTCGATCAATGCCTTCGTAGTTATTATCAACAACTCCGGGCGCTAGGTGTCACCATTACTTTTATCATTGTGGTTGCTTTTATTTTCTGGATGCCCATTTATTTGGGCTTACCCCTCTCCCCTGACAGTTACAAGCTACGAATGTGGTTTAACTCTTGGATTTAATTAAAGAGACATTAGGTATAGGAAGAATAATCACTCCTAACTAATTTCTCAATTTAACATAACTACACAACATATATCTGAGCTAATAATATTACAATTTATCACTAAATACATTAGAGATTTTCGGAATTGCTCTCGAAAATATGTTGCCCAAAAAACTCGAAGATTTACTTTACTTTTTTACCACTTATACTTTAACAAACAAAGCCCGATAAACAGCCTCACCTTTTTTTTGCGTGCCTATTTCCCGTTCTGTGGGGACTGATAGTGGATTTTCGGCTAGCCATTCTTCTGCACCAACTTTCTGAAAAGCTAAATTAGCAGCAAAGCGATCGCGCATTTCCACCGCCACAAATTCCATATCTGATTGCAGAAATACCAACCCCCCAACCGCGAGATAATTAGCTAACTCTGCCACTAGTTCTGGTTGGACTACACGACGTTTAGCATGGCGCGTTTTAAACCAAGGATCAGGAAATTGAATAGTAACACGTTGTAAACTTCCTGAAGGGAGGGAAGATAAAAGCGATCGCAGTGAGTTATTCACATTGCAAAATAAATAGTGCAGGTTTGTTAGACCGAACTCAGAACGTAACTTATTCGCTTCTATCACCAGAGGTTCCCGAATTTCCAACCCTAGAAAATTCCAGTTAGGTTCTATCTTGGACATATTCAACAAAAATAGCCCCTTTGCACAGCCAATATCTAAATGTAGTGGTTGATTTGGCTTTGCATAAATTTTTTCCCAGTCTTGGGGACTTGCTGGTGTTTGATACTTTTTACCAAGTGGATTAACATGCTGACGGACTCGGACTGCTGCCAAAATTTGTTCTCCTTTACGTGAAAATATCCTGTGGTGAAACTTCAGATTATATCAATTCAAAAAATGTTTGCGACCAAACACCCTCCCCGAAGCCTTGTAGAGGGTTGGATAGGGTCTTATCTATGTATTGCATTCTTTTTTCAAATTGGTATTACAAGGAAGTCTAGCAAAAGGATGCCAAAAATTATCGGTCTATCATTCAATTGCCTACCCAGCAACAAGTTTGTACAGCAGTCTCAGTCAAATACGTCATACTTGCACTGTTTTTTGAGGTTTTTGAGAAATTTATATTTTGGAAGTCCCTCATTTTGCATTAATCTCTAGAATTAAAATGCCTTAACACATTTGCTTTAGTCGTGGAGCGAGGAAACTTAAACAGTGGATATTTTAGATTTGTTTTATAAGGGTGGGCCAGCGATGTGGCCATTGCTAATTCTGTCGATTCTGGCTTTGAGTGTGATTTTCGAGCGTTTGTGGTTTTGGTTGCGAATTTTGACTCAGGAAAAGCAAATAGTTGATCGCATCCTGGATGCTGCTCAGGATAATTGGGAAGCAGCTGCGGATATCGCACAACAAGCAAGCCATCAACCTGTTGGGCGTTTTCTCTACGCCCCTCTACGTTTAACCAAAAGTGATGCGGAAACCTTTCGACTAGCACTAGAGGCTACGGCAGAAGACGAATTAGCTGGGATGCGAAGGGGCGAAAAACTTTTAGAAGCCGTGATTGCCCTAGCGCCACTATTGGGATTGTTAGGCACGGTTTTAGGTCTGATACACTCTCTACGCTCAATTCGGATTGGCGATTTGGGAACTGAATCTACCGCCGGAGTGACTACTGGTATTGGTGAATCCTTAATTAGTACGGCAAGTGGGCTAATAGTTGCCATTATTAGTTTAGTATTTTACCGCCTATTTCAAAGTTTTGTAGTCAACCAAGTCAAAGTTTTTCGGAAGGCAGGGAATGAGATGGAATTGCTCTATCGCCAGTCTCCTCCTGATTTTAGTAATAGGACATCACCAATTGTGCGAGAAAATTTCACTCCACCCCGCAAGCCAGGAAAGACTAGAGTTGCTGAACCTCCTGAACCCCCAAATACACCTAATTAATAATCAATAATTCAACCCCTGAACCAGGCTTGAGAGTAAAACATGAAAGTTAATCTACATACACCAATTGAAGAAGTCCAAATTCAAATCATCCCTTTAATTGATGTCGTTTTTTGTATACTGACGTTTTTTTTATTAGCGGCATTACAATTTACACGGCAACAGGCAATAAATGTTGATTTGCCTAAAGCCAGCCCCAGTATTGTATCTGGAATCACATCTCAGAGTGGAAGTGTGATTGTGACTATAGATGCTGTGGGCAATACTTACATAGAAAAACAGCCTGTAAAACAGGAAGATTTAAGACAGAGTTTAAAACAGTATCTCCAAGCCAATCCTAATGCCGTTATAGTGCTGAATGCTTCGCGCACAGCAACTTACAATGATGTGATTGAGACATTGGATTTGTTACGACAAGTAGGAGGCGATCGCGTTTCTTTGGGAATTATCCCTGGCCCATCTCAACCATCCCCAAACTCACCTAACCAACCTACTGTCCCCACTTTCCCAATCAATCCTGGTGCTACAACACTTCCAGGCATCAACCCCGAAGGGAATATTACCCCAAAATTCCCCTTAGCACCTAATTCTGTACCCTTTCCTAGCATCACTCAGCCTCCAACGGGGCAAGGCATCAGTCCTATCAATCCTGGTATTTCTCCCGTGGTTCCTAACTCACCAGCGCCTCTAGCACCCAAAAAAACCCAACCTCCTCTTAAAAGATGAGATAGGGAATGGGGCATGGGACACTTGTACTGAGCGAACGCGAGTGCGTCTCCAAGAGTTGTCGTTGGCGCAGCCTCTCGTAGAGAAGTATTGGGCATGAAGAAGAGACAAGGTAGACAAGGAAGAGGGGGGAGACAAGGGAGAGATTTATTCAATAATTCCCCCTTGTCCCCCTTGTCTCCCTTGTCCCCCTTGTCCCCAAGCGATCGCTCCCCACTTCCCCTTCAAACCTTTTCCCAAACCTAAAGATATCTAGAATAAATCTCGGCTAGATAAAAAAAAACTGCTAATTTACAAATAATTGGTTGAGCTTTAAAGATTTTTCCAGCTATAGATTGAGCAAATTATCACCAATTACCATCCACATTTCATACCAAATTGGGGAAGGATGTCTTGTTTCACCAAATAGGTTAACAATCTGAAAAACGCTTATATAAAGCATATTTCAGTGTGTCCTAATTACGAATTACGAATTACGAATTAGTATCAGGGGTTGTGGCATGAACATCGTGACGCTTTTAATTGTTTGGGTAGTAACAGCTATCAGCTTGTTGATAATTAGTAAGTTGCCTTTGGGAGTTGAAATTGATACTCCTGGTAAAGCGTTCCTTTCTGCCGCAGTGCTTGGTATCGTAACGGCAATAGTCAGACCGATTTTAAGCCTCATTTTTGCAGTACCAAATCTACTCACATTGGACTTATTATCCGGCATTTTCACCTTTATGATTGCCGTAGTTTGTTTTAGTATTGCTGCTTGGTTAGTAGAGGGCTTTCGCTTGCGTTATGGGATTTGGAGTGCTGTTATTGGGGCATTTACGCTGACTATAATTAACAGCTTAATCTACAAAATATTGGGAGTATAAAGCTAAGAGTTAGGAGTTAGGAGTTATTAACAATTCCTCACTCATAACTCTTAACTCATCACTGCCAAATTCTAACTATTCGTTGGAACTTGGGGGAGCAACTGGGGTAGTTGATTGTTGTTTACGTTGCTCGCGTTTTTTGCGATCGGCTGAGAGGATATCTGCCATCACCACTAGCGCTTGTGCCATTTTGTCTAGGTTAGAGCGGTATAACTCCAAATCCTTGTTGAGTTTGTCATCGGAGATGTGCAAGCCAGCAGCGATCGCTTTCAGCGCCTCAGTGAGTTGCTTTTCGTCTTTGACTAATTCAGGATCTGACTGTTCTAATAACGAAAATACACCAATTGCGAACAAACGGTTGTATTTAAAGTTAGGATTGTTAGCGATCGCTTGCAGGTGTGCTTGCAAGTCAGCATCTCGATCTAAGAAAGTAGTTTGACTGAGCCACCCAATTAAATCTTTAACTGGCAAACCCTTCGCTACAGCTTGCAATCTCTGGGCATCCTGTCGATATTGTTGCGGATCTTTTTCTATAGCCTTACATAAGGCGTTAAAAATTGATTCTTGATCCCGTTCTGGTTGATAGCCTTCCATGAAGCGATCAAAAGTAGTGACGACACCCAAGGCATAAATTGGATTGTAGCTAAAATCGATATTTACTGACAGCAGATGCATTTCCACCATCAATTCTTCTACTACCCGACGATAAATAGTGTTGATCGGACGGGTGTGAAGATTATAGAAAGTTCGCTTTGTATCAGAGACTGTACGGACGTTATTCACAAAGAAAAAAGAAATGTTAAGGGCGACGTATCTTTATTTTGTCGCTTAAAGGCTACTTTGCCAAGTTGAGCTTTTAGCGGCTGACGGTTTCATTTATAATATATACACATCAGAAGTATTTTATAAGCTGGTAGCTACAGGAAATAAGACCTTTTCCCCTAAAAAACTAGCCAAAAATTATTATCCTTAATGATTTATTTATTGTACTTATGAACTTCTCACCACAGTTAATTGCTTTAGGTGAGTACCTAGCTGGTGAATTTGATAATCGAGAACAAGCCATAGCAGAACCAGTCTGGTATGTTCACCTTTGTTTGTGGCAAAGACCAGTTAATCTATTCACAGAAGATAGCATTACCTTGTTTGCGGAACAGGCTAACGTTATTACCCTAGATCAACCTTACCGCCAGCGAATTATCCGGTTGCGTCAGGTGAGCGACTCTGACGCAACTGTGGAAGTACAATATTATATGCCTCAAGATCCAGGTGCATTAAAAGGCGCAGGTGATAACCCTGGTCTACTAAACACACTGACATCCGAACAATTAGATTTACTACCAGGTTGTATCCTAACAGTTACTCAGGAGAAACTAGCTGGCGATCGCTATAAGTTTACTGCTACCCCACAACCAGAGACTCGTTGCAGCTTTACTTATCTTGGCAATAGCATCGATGTTTCTTTAGGTTTTGCAGCTACAGCGACAGAATTTCACAGCTACGACAAAGGAATTGATCCCGCAACTGGAAAAGCAACCTGGGGGGCGATTATGGGGCCTTATCGCTACACCAAGCGAAATCAGTATTCAATAAGATAAAGTTATGAGTTGTGAGTTATGAATGAACTCTTGTACAGACGCGATTAATCGCGTCTCTACTCCTAACTCTTTTTTAGCTAGCAATGCTACGAGGTACACCTTCTAAAGCTTCCTCTTCTGTTTCAAAGATTTCAAAAACAGTATCCATCATCGTCACTTCAAACACGAGTTTGGCTTCTGGATGTACATTGCAGATGCGGAAACTGCCCTTGACCTTATCAGCATCACGCATTCCAGCTACCAAAGATGTGAGACCAGAACTATCAATAAAGTTTACCTGAGCCAGATTTACAACTACATGGCGACTAAGTTTGGAAATACACTCTTGTAACTTCAGGCGAAATTGCCAAGCAGTGGTGATATCCAGACGACCTGATGGTGTCAGGATGATAACGGTGTTTCCGTCTTGGGTTGTATAGGTTTTTTGGTCTATATGAATCACTGAAGCCCTCCCCGTGGCATTCCTTTTAAGATTAACTAGTGACAGAATTTTCTAATGCTGTCACTTGAGATTAACAAGCTATAGCTAAAATTGTCACCTTTTTTGGCTAAGTGCTTAACTTTCGTAGTTATAACTCACCAAAATAGTGGGGAGTGGGGAGATGAGGGAAATGAGACAGCAGGGGAAGATCACTTTCTCATAACTCCTAACTCTTGTAGAGACGCGATTAATCGCGTCTCTACTAACTCCTAACTCAGCACTATTTTGGTGTCCAGTTGATCCAATCTTGAGGTTTAAGGAAAGTTTCATACAACTCGGCTTCAGGGGAATTGGGTTCCGGTTGATAGCCGTATTCCCAGCGCACTAGGGGAGGTAGGGACATAAGAATTGATTCGGTGCGTCCGTTGGTTTGCAGACCAAAAATAGTACCTCGGTCATAAACCAAGTTAAATTCTACATATCTTCCTCGGCGGTAGAGTTGAAAATTCCGTTGGCGATCGCCATACTCTATCCCATTGCGCCGTTCTACAATCGGTACGTAAGCTGGTAAAAATGCTCTACCACAGTCTTGTACAAAGCCAAACAAATCTTCCCAATTGCGAGTTGCTGGTGTTCCCAACTGGTTGCTATAAATAGCCGCTTCCCCATTGGGATTTGGCCCGCGATATAAAGCACCCTGACCATCTTGGTAATCAAAAAATAGACCACCTACTCCCCGTGTCTCGTCACGATGCTTCAGGTAGAAATATTCATCACACCACCGCTTGAACACTGAGTAATACTCTGGGTGATGTTTGTCACAAGCTTGCTTTAATGTTTTGTGTAAATGTGCCGCATCTTCAGCAAAGGGGTAATAAGGTGTCAAGTCAAGACCGCCACCAAACCACCACACTGGCCCCGCTTCAAAGTAGCGATAATTTAGATGAACCGTGGGTACATAAGGGTTGTGGGGATGTAATACCATTGAAGTGCCTGTGGCATAAAAGCCATGCCCTGCGGCTTCTGGGCGTTGGGCTAAAATTGAGGGTGGCAAATGCGAACCCTGAACTTCAGAAAAATTTACACCAGCTTGTTCAAATATTGCACCATCTCGCAGCACACGCGATCGCCCTCCACCTCCTTCTGGGCGTTCCCAACTATCTTCATTAAACTTAGCCACACCATCTAGTTTTGCCAATGATTCGGTAATTTCGTCTTGCAGTTGTTTCATAAACTGACTGACCCTAGCCTGAGCGTCAGCTGCTGGCAAAGACTTGGATGATTCTGCTGCTACAGTTGGTATTTGCGAGTTGGTCAACATAGATTCCCGAACCTAAATTACAATTTCCAGAAAGCCACAAATTTTTCATTTTAAAATTTGGGGGAAACACGCGCCAACAATCTAGCTCTATTTGCCCAACCCGCTTTTTTCTTACTGGTTAAGCATTTATACGATTGATGGGCATCACTAGAGTTATTTTCCCTCAAATGCGTATAGGCTTGTATGTTGAATTAATTTTTTTTGAAATTCTTAATTGGAATATTCTGGTATAAAGACTAAATTTTAGTCTTAAGCTTGAGGTATCAAGGATTTGACTGGCTGACTCACAACTTTTTTGCCATATTGCTGATGTCGGCTGTTAAGGTTTGTAGCGAATCGAGGCTTGAATTATGAGGGCATTTTTGAGAACGTTTTAATTTAGGGGTTGAGCGTAGTTGTACACCATACCAGAGTTACCAGAAAGTATCTAGGGAGGAGGATTAGGAAAATGCAAGGTTGGTTATCCAAATTCATCCACCGCAAACGTCGTCGATTTTGCGCTTCTCTGGTATGGACATATCGAGAGATTAGTTCTGCTTCTGTAGATGAACTGTGGCAAAAAGTAGTTGACTTAACAGATGTTTCCTGGCATCCACAACTTAAGAGTACTAATGTTCCCTACGGATTAGTACCCAAACCAGGATTAATTTTTCAAGCTGTAACACGCTTTTCGCCAATTCCCATCAGAATTTTTGTAGAACGGGTCAATCCCAGAGAGATGCTGAGTATCCGAGTGATGGCAATTCCGGGAATAGAGGAACGGGTAACTTACCAAGTAGAGTCAACGGTTTGTGGTACTTGTTTGTCTTATTCTGTAACGCTACGGGGTTGGTTATCGCCCTTAATTTGGTCTTTATCCCGTCCTTATGCAGACCGCGTTGCACGATCTTTAGTTGAGGCAGTAGAAAAGACGGCATTACCCTCCGTATCTGGTAAGAAAAAATCCCTTAATGACAGTTGTTTTGATTTTTAGGGACTGGGATTGGGGATGAGGGAGATGAGGGAGATAAACAAAACGTCCTAACTCTTAACTCCTAACTCAGCACTTAGCACTCTTAAATCAGCACTCCTAACGCCCAAAGAAAGTTAAGATTCAATTAGGTAATAATGCTATTTGCTAAGTTTTATTACGGCAGTGACAGTGATAGCACTAAGCTGACCTTACTTAAGAAGGCATCCAGTTAATAGCTAAGATGTTTTCCACAAGTGTATTTATTCATTTTGAATTTTGAATTTTTATGTACGATGTTCTCGATTCCCGCTCTGTCTTAGAAATTTTGCGACCAGTGGAAGACCCAGAACTCCGTAAAAGTCTGGTAGAACTGAATATGATTCGCAATGTCACAATTGACGGTGGTAAGGTTAGTTTCACTTTAGTGTTAACCACTCCTGCGTGTCCTTTGCGTGAATTTATTGTTGAAGATTGTCAGAAAGCTGTCAAAAAACTTCCAGGGGTTACAGATGTCAGCATAGAAGTGACGGCAGAAACACCGCAACAAAAAAGTTTACCCGATCGCACTGGCATTTCTGGGGTGAAAAATATCATTGCTGTTTCCAGTGGTAAAGGTGGTGTTGGTAAAAGTACAGTGGCAGTGAATGTCGCAGTGGCTCTAGCTCAAACTGGGGCGAAAGTCGGCTTGCTAGATGCTGATATTTATGGCCCCAATGACCCCACAATGCTAGGTTTGGCTGATGCCCAAATTGTAGTGCGTTCCAGTGAAACAGGTGACATACTGGAACCTGCTTTTAATCACGGGGTCAAATTAGTTTCAATGGGCTTTTTGATTGACCGAGATCAGCCAGTAATTTGGCGGGGGCCTATGCTCAATGGTGTAATTCGCCAGTTTCTCTATCAAGTTGAATGGGGAGAACTGGACTATTTGATTGTGGATATGCCACCGGGAACCGGAGATGCTCAGTTAACTTTAACCCAAGCAGTACCGATGGCAGGGGCAGTAATTGTCACCACGCCGCAAACTGTAGCCCTGTTAGATTCTCGCAAAGGATTGCGGATGTTCCAGCAGATGAATGTTCCGGTATTGGGGATCGTGGAGAACATGAGCTATTTTATTCCCCCCGATCAACCAGATAAGCAGTATGACATCTTTGGTTCCGGTGGTGGCTCCAAAACAGCCGCAGAATTGGGAGTGCCATTGTTGGGGTGCGTGCCGCTAGAAATTTCCACACGAGTTGGTGGTGATAGCGGTGTACCGATAGTCGTTGGCGACCCAGATTCAGCTTCAGCAAAAGCATTAACAGCGATCGCTCTTACCATTGCTGGTAAAGTATCAGTTGCTGCCCTGACATAATTATAAATTTTAATTTCTATCTACTTCCTGGGCTATAGCTTGGGAATACTAAGGACTGGGTATTAGGAATTGGGGAAGCAAGAGAGCAGAGGAGCAAGGGAGAATAACTAAAACTAATAACCAATGCCCAATGCCCAATGCCCAATTCCCAACAATTAAAGCTAAAGTCTAAACTGGCACAATGTTGTTAAAACGATCGCTCCCCAAAATTCGCTGGAAGTCTTGGGTTAAGCCCTGGCAGAGTGTAGATTGGCTACTTTTTTGTTTGCCGATTGCTGTCAGTATCTTTGGCGGCCTGATGATTCTCAGTACGGAACTGAAGCAGCCAGTAACTGACTGGTGGTGGCACTGGATGGTAGCGGGTATCGGCGTGCTTATAGCCCTGCTTTTATCTCGCATCCGTTACGAACTCTTGATGCAGTGGCACTGGGTAACTTATTCATTAACAAACTTCAGCTTAATCGCCGTGATGATTGCTGGTACTAGCGCTAAAGGGGCACAGCGATGGATTAGTATCGCTGGCTTTAACGTGCAACCCTCAGAATTTGCCAAAGTTGGCATGATTATCACCTTAGCAGCCTTGCTACACAGGCGGACTGCTTCTAGCCTCGAAGGTGTTTTCCGCGTTCTGGCAATCACCGCTATACCTTGGGGATTAGTATTTTTGCAGCCAGATTTGGCAACATCACTGGTATTTGGTGCGATCGTCTTAGGAATGCTTTACTGGGCAAATGCTAACCCAGGCTGGTTAATTCTGATGATTTCTCCAGTGGTTGCCGCCATTTTGTTTAGTATATCTTGGCCTTTAGCAGAGCCGATAGTTTTATTCAAAGAACTATCTTTTGGACCATTAGGATTAATTTGGTCAGTTGCGATGGCGATTGTGGGCTGGCAAACTCTTCCCTGGCGACGATTTGGTTCTGGTGCTATCGGTGCGTGGACTCTTAATATGCTGGGTGGCGAATTAGGAGTCTTCGCCTGGAACCATGTTTTGAAAGAGTATCAAAAAGACCGACTAACTGTATTCATGAATCCCGATCACGATCCACTCGGCGCTGGATATCATTTAATCCAATCTCGCATTGCTATTGGTGCTGGTGAAATATGGGGCTGGGGTCTGTTTCGGGGACCAATGACGCAACTAAATTTCGTCCCAGAACAGCATACAGACTTTATTTTCTCCGCAGTCGGGGAAGAATTTGGTTTTGTCGGTTGTTTGGTAGTGCTGTTTGTCTTCTGCTTAATTTGCTTGCGTCTATTGCATATTGCCCAAACCGCCAAAGATAACTTTGGTTCTTTGTTGGCTATTGGCGTTTTGTCGATGATTGTGTTTCAGGTGATTGTCAACGTTGGCATGACGGTTGGTTTAGCGCCTGTGGCAGGTATTCCCCTACCTTGGATGAGTTATGGGCGTTCTGCGATGCTGACCAACTTCATTTCCTTGGGAATAGTTGAATCAGTAGCAAATTTTCGACAAAAGCAGAAGTATTATTGATTCGTCATTTGTCATTGGTCATTTGTCATTTGTCATTTGTCCTTTGCAAATGACCAATGACCAACTATACGCGAACGAGTAAGCGGTTCTTGAGCGTAGTCGTAGACCTCCGGGGAAGCAAGCTACGCGTAGCGTCTTGTAGGGAAGGACAGTACAAGTGACCAATGACTAATGACCAATGACTATTAACAAGTATTAAGCTATTAAAAGGAAACAAGCGAGGCTAAAAACATGATTCTGCCTGGAGCAACTGTTCGCGTCAAGAATCCCGCAGATACTTATTATCGCTACGAAGGACTCGTGCAACGACTGACTGATGGCAAAGTAGCCGTATTATTTGAAGGTGGTAACTGGGATAAATTAGTTACCTTCCGCCTGAGCGAATTGGAACTCGTAGAAACCACCGCCGGACGTAAAAAAGCCAAATAAGATTAGTTAGGAGTGAGAAGTTAGGAGTGAGATTAGTTAGGAATGAGAAGTTAGGAGTTAGGAATTATGATTCTTTAACTCATAACTCCTCACTATTAACTCATAACTTCTAACTCCTAACTCTTAACTCAGCACGGGCTAAACGCCCCGCTACCGCTAACAGCACTCAGCACTCCCATGCGCCTCCCCCTACCACAGTTTGCCACTGGCGATCGCCATCCGAATCACATTGCGGAGGTGATTGAAACTACTAGTACTGAATTTCTAGCTCAGTGTTTGGAACCACCAGATTTAAGCTTTCCCTCAATGCCACCCTTTGGTAGCTGGGTCTGTTCTGTAGATGAAGAATCTGGCAATCAAATTTATGCTGTAGTGTATTATGCCACGACTATGCCCATAGATTCCGTACACAGGGCGAGAGCTTTAGGGTTGTCCTTGCAAGATTTACGGGAGGAACAACCCCAAATATTTGCCATGCTCCGCACAGAATTTCGGGCTGCGATCGTCGGATTTGAACTATCTTCGCAAAATCAAAGTTATAACCAAAGAGTATATCAGTATCTTCCACCCCGTCCCCCGCAAATTCATCAAGCTGTTTATCGATGTGAACCAGAAGCTATCATTAAATTTACTGAAGAATTAAATTTTTTACGGACACTGCTTTGTATAAATGGTGCGCCCATAGAGTCTTTAACCGCAGCTGCTATTCGAGATGTATACCAGTTACGCAAAGCTGACCGAGAATGGCTAATTAAAGCTGGACGTAACTTGAGTGTGCTATTGAAAGATGACTACGATCGCTTACGGTTCATTTTGAGTCAAATCCACCCGTAGGTAGTTAATTCTTAAATAATTGCCTAGTTAGTCTAAATTAAGATTTTTGATTTTTCGTCAGGTGGCTTCTCTATTTATTCATATTGATCGGGCGATCGCCCCCAAGGTAATCGCTGTTTTACCATAGCCCCTTCAATTCCTATATATGGAACTAATATCACAAGTTCTTGTTCTAGAACCAACCTCCCAAGTTCTTGGCAAAGAACCAATTGTTCCCTTTGCTATTTTGCTGGTGGTCATCTTAGTTATACCCATCATGTTTGAGCGGCTAAGATTACCAGGATTAGTAGGTTTGGTTTTCTCAGGGCTAGTACTTGGGCCTTCAGGTTGGAATCTTTTTCAGTCTGACTCACCAATGATTAACCTACTATCAGACATTGGGTTAATTTATTTGCTGTTTGTCGCCGGGTTAGAAATCGATCTAGAACAATTTCGCCGGAAAAAAAGTCGTGCCTTTGGATTTGCTAGCTTGACTTTTAGTGTACCCCTGGTCATGGGAACCTTAATCGGGCTGATTTTAGGCTATGGCTGGAATACTTCAATCTTAATTGGCTCTTTATTCGCTTCCTATACCCTTTTGGCATATCCCATCATCAGCCGTTTGGGAGTAATAAACAACGAAGCTGTTACTGTCACCATTGGAGCAACGATTTTTACAAATATTGGCGCAGTACTGATATTAGCCATTTGTGTAGCTGTCGCTCATAGTGGAGTATTCAGCCTTGCTAAACTACTCAAACTGTCGGGCTGGTTAACGATTTACTCGGTTGCCGTTGTTACAGGCTTTGATTGGGCTGGCAAAGAATTTTTCAAGCGGTCTGGAGACGATGAAGGAAACAAGTTTTTGTTTGTGTTGCTTTCTGTGTTTCTGGCAGCTATGGGCGCTCAATTGATTGGGGTAGAAAGAATTGTTGGTGCTTTTTTAGCGGGTTTGGCGGTAAATGAAGCTGTGGGTGAAGGCCCAGTCAAAGAAAAGGTGGTATTTATTGGCAGTGTGCTGTTTATTCCCATTTTCTTTGTTGACCTTGGCCTACTAATCGATCTACCCGCCTTTGTAAACAATTTGAACACGCTCAAGTTAACGCTGCTGCTCATAGTTGGTTTGATTGTCAGTAAATTGATCGCAGCTTTGTTGACAAAACTGGTTTACCGCTACAAGTGGCAAGAAATTCTAACGATGTGGTCGCTGTCACTTCCCCAGGTTGGTACAACTTTAGCAGCAACTTTAGTAGGATATCGGGCTGGGTTGCTGCCACTAGAAGTATTACACAGTGTCATTGTCTTAATGCTTGTCACATCGACCTTGGGGCCGTTGATGACCAGTCAAATAGCTGTTGGTTTGAATTCCTCACCAGCTGAAGATCCACCACCACTCCTACCTGATGAGAAGGCATTAGAAACAGACAGTGCTTTTACTATAGTCGTTCCTGTATATAATCCTCAGACCCAGCAGTATTTGATTGAAATGGCGGCGTTATTAGCGCGTCAGTCTCAGGGAAAAATTATACCGCTGGCGATCGCTACTGCTGCTGCTCACATGGATGCACCCCAGTTAGAAGCATCTCTACAACGGAGTGAGTGGTTATTGAATAAAGCCACGACCCAAAGTCGAGCCTTGGGCGTAGCCACAGAACCAGTGCTGCGAATTGATGATGCCTTTGCTCAAGGAATTAGCAGAGCTGCTCGTGAACAAAAGGCTAATTTAATTGTTATGGGTTGGGGTAAACGAACTGGGTTGCGAGCGCGTTTATTTGGAAATGTGATTGATGGTGTACTTTGGGCATCTCATTGTCCAGTCGCAGTAACACGTCTAGTAGAATCTCCGAAAAAAATTCAGCGCATCTTAGTACCAGTAGAAAACTTAACAGCGCCGACATTACAGCCTGTATACTTTGCCCAGATGCTCGCAGAGGCAAATCAGAGCCACATTACTGTCTTAAATGTGTGCGATCGCCGCACTAGTTCTAGTAAAATTGCTTGGAGGCGATCGCATCTCTCCTTGTTGATATCTAAATTGGCTTTGACCAATGCCCCAGAAATTCAAATCATCGCTCACGAAAATGTTGCCCAAGCAATTTTGCAAGCGGCACGATTATACGATTTAGTAGTTTTACCTTTTATACGTAATCGTACTAGTCCTGGAGGATTAGCCATTAGCGATGTCACAAGCCAGTTAGCAAGCCAACTCTCCTGCTCAATTATCATGCTTGGAGAACCGCAACGCACTCAAAGCACAAATTTAGTTATATCTAATACGGTTAGCAGCATTACATCTGCTGTATGATATAAGGCAGAGTACAGTTAAAGTAAGTGGGCTTAGACTGCGTTGGCGTAGTCTACTTGAGGCATAGCATTTCCAAAAATCTTTGCAACAAATAAATCAGCGTAGGGATTCACATCTGTATATTTGCATATATTTGGATGGATCACGAGTGTCAACCCGATCTCGACCAACTTGTTGTATTCAACTAAAACCTTAATAACCGTAAAAATACTTTATATTTTTGAAGATTTGATAAAGTTCGGCTAAAAAACAAACAGTTTTCAAACAATTTTTGTTATTTTGCTAATTAAATTCTTAAGAAAACAGGTAAGAATATAACAAAACTACAACCGTGAAAAAATAGGTAAGTTCAACAACATTTTTTGATTGAACCTTGTTATTTTTTTTTGTTCTGTATTTTTGTACCCAAGGTGGGTAATCTAAAAGTAAGTGCAATAGCTACTGAAAATATTTGTAAGTAACTGGGAAACTATGAGAATTTTGGTGACGGGCGGTGCTGGGTTTATTGGTTCCCATCTCATCGACCGACTAATGACTGCTGGGCATGAAATAATATGCTTGGATAACTTTTACACTGGTCACAAACGGAACATTCTAAAATGGTTAGGACATCCGTACTTTGAATTGATCCGCCACGATATTACCGAACCAATTCGGTTAGAAGTGGATCAAATTTATCACTTAGCTTGTCCGGCTTCACCAGTACATTACCAGTACAACCCAGTTAAAACCGTTAAAACTAACGTGATGGGAACCCTGAATATGTTGGGGCTAGCTAAACGGGTGAAAGCGAGGTTTTTCTTAGCTTCCACTAGTGAAGTATACGGAGATCCAGAAGTTCATCCCCAAACTGAAGAGTATAGGGGTAGCGTCAATCCCATTGGGATACGTTCATGCTACGACGAAGGTAAAAGAATTGCTGAGACTCTAGCATTTGATTACTACAGGCAAAATAAAGTTGATATTCGAGTTGTTCGGATATTCAACACCTACGGGCCGAGAATGTTAGAAAACGATGGTCGGGTGGTGAGCAACTTTATAGTTCAAGCCTTGCGGGGTAATCCTTTAACCGTGTACGGTGATGGTTCGCAAACTCGTAGTTTCTGCTACGTTTCCGATTTGGTAGAAGGATTCATCCGCCTGATGAATAGCGACTACATTGGCCCAATGAACCTGGGTAATCCTGGTGAATACACGATTTTGCAATTGGCACAAACTGTGCAAAATATGATCAATCCAGACGCGCAGATTAAGTTCGAGGCACTACCTTCGGACGATCCTCGCCGTCGCCAGCCTGATATCACAAAGGCAAAAACTTGGTTAAATTGGGAACCTACCATTCCTCTGCAAGAAGGTTTAAAACTGACAATAGAAGATTTTCGCGATCGCGTTCACAGCGATGCCAATAATTCAACCACCTGAGTGGCGTTTAGCGTTGCTCTGAATTTTCATGTACGCTAACCCGATTGGTAGCTAGTCTATATTAGTTGCTGACTTTTTCTAAGTGTAAAATTGAGAACTTCTTTTTGAAGATTAAGTCCAAAAAAGTGAGGAGTTAAAAAATGCGTGTTTGCGTGATTGGTACTGGTTACGTTGGTTTAGTTACAGGTGCTTGCTTGGCTCATATTGGGCATGATGTAATTTGCGTAGACAACAACGAAGAAAAAGTTAAGTTAATGAAGTCTGGGCAGTCTCCAATTTTTGAGCCAGGACTCTCAGAAATTATGCAGTCTGCCATTCAAACAGAGAAAATTCATTTTACTAGCGATCTGGCTGCTGGAGTTTCCCACGGAGAAATTCTGTTTATTGCTGTGGGAACACCACCTTTACCCACAGGTGAAAGTGATACTCGTTACGTCGAAGCTGTAGCTCGTGGGATTGGGGAAAATCTCAACGGTGGTTATAAAGTGATCGTGAATAAATCTACAGTACCCATTGGCTCAGGTGACTGGGTGCGGATGCTTGTTCTAGATGGGATTGCAGAACGGCAGAAAACATTGGTACCCGCAGGTGGGGTATCGAGTGATGAGAAATTACTTCAGGTTGCAGCCGAGTTTGATGTCGTGAGCAATCCAGAGTTTTTGCGCGAAGGTTCAGCAGTCCATGACACCTTCAACCCCGATCGCATTGTACTAGGAGGCAATAGTCAACGGGCAATAGCCTTGATGCAACAACTGTATAGTCCAATTGTCGAACGCAAATTCGCCACCGATCAATCTTTACCCCCAGTGCCAATTTTGGCAACAGACCTGAGTTCGGCGGAGATGATTAAATACGCCGCTAATGCCTTTTTAGCTACTAAGATTAGTTTTATTAACGAAGTTGCTAATATTTGCGATCGCGTCGGTGCTGATGTCACTCAAGTAGCCAAAGGTATCGGTCTAGATTCTCGCATTGGTAACAAGTTTTTGCAAGCTGGTATTGGTTGGGGTGGTTCCTGCTTTCCCAAAGATGTCTCCGCTCTAATTCACACTGCTGATGACTATGGTTATGAAGCCCAGCTACTAAAATCTGCTGTCAGTGTCAACGAACGCCAGCGATTGATTGCTTTAGAGAAACTCCAACAAGTTCTAAAAATTCTCAAAGGCAAAACAGTCGGACTACTCGGACTGACTTTCAAGCCAGATACCGACGATTTACGCGACGCTCCAGCACTGATCCTAATTGAGCAGTTAAACCGACTAGGAGCCAAAGTCAAAGCCTACGACCCCATTATTTCCCAAACAGGTATGCGTCATGGGCTTTCTGGGGTATTAGTAGAAACCGATGCCGAAAGACTAGCTGACGGCTGCGATGCCTTAGTACTTGTCACCGAATGGCAACAGTTCAGCACTCTTGACTATGTGAAGATGGCAAAACTAATGGCGCACCCCGTTATCATCGATGGTCGTAATTTCCTCGACCCCGAAACACTAGTACGCGCAGGATTCCAATATGTAGGTGTGGGAAGATAGAGAGTTTGTAGAGACGCGATTAATCGCGTCTCTACAAGAGTTAGGAGTGATAAATAAAAATTAATTACAATCTATAATTAATAACTCCTAACTCCTTCAAAACATAAAGATTTAAACTACCGCCTAGATGATTCTAGGCGGTATTTAATTTGTTTAAAGCTTCACTTTATTTTGATTGTTTGCGTGTATCTTACATTAAGCGCTATTTGGAATACGTTCAATTTCAGCATATCCACTGAAAATAATTTTTTGACCTTCAGTTTCTAATCGGTTGAGTCGCATTTTCACCCCATCGAGGTCAAAACGATCGAGATCGACCATATTATCTAAAATTTCTACCAGCGCCACGCTCAAGGTTTGTGAAATCTCCCGTTGTCCTTCTGGTACTTGGTCAAGTTCGATTTTTGGATCTTTGAAAGAAACTCGCCGCCGCCTTTCAATGCCTATAGTTAGGATCATGCTCAGGGGTACAAGTTCGCCATTGTTTAAATCTGCTTTTGCTACAAGCTGTAAGCGATTTTCTGGCAATAGCTTTACCTGGACTTCCGTAAAGGAGACTGGTTCGCCGCCAGATAATGCCGTCAGTGATGGTACGGTGAGGTTAAGTAGGCGCTTTTTCACCAGTTCTGCATTGAAGGCTTGGTTGATACCCGCTTCTGATAAAATTACTTGAGCGATCGCTTGAGTGGGCTGCTTAAGGTTGAGTTTGCCACTTAAAACCGAGCCGAAGTCAATAGCCACCGCATCAGTTTCAAATGACATCTCCTCAACCGCGAAATCTTTCCGAATCACCAAGCCACGACCGCTCATTTTGAAGCTATCAATGCTGCCTTGCAAGAGCTTGCTGGAGGGGTAGCAGCGCACAAAGACTTCTACTGACTCGCTTTGCGTGAACAAGTGGCGAATCGTTTGGCTGGCGACGGTGTTGAGCATCCGCTCTCCCCAATCTGTGCCTTTAGGATCTTGTAAACCAGTAAGTCCGCCGAACATGTGGTTTTGGGTCTCTAGAAGTTCTTTGTACTTTTGTAACAAATCGTGAAGAATACAGCAAGCGATCCCCAGATTAATTGTGCTGATGCGTAGGTGTAGGATCGCTGATGGTTAGAAGTTGAATGTATCAAATCTTACTAAGATTATTAAATGATCTGAATGCTAACATTATATTTAGTGCAAATTTAATGCATAATCAAAGCCATGCTGAACATCGTTCGAGATATCCACTCCCTCTCAAGCTTCAAGCGCAATACTTCTGAATTTATTCAGCAAATGAAGGAGACTGGACAACCCCTAGTCTTAACCGTGAATGGCAAAGCAGAACTAGTTGTTCAAGATGCTGAGTCTTACCAGAAACTTCTAGAGCTTTTGGAACAGTTGGAAACAATTGCGGGAATTAGAAAAGGACTGGAGGATGTAGACGCAGGTAGGACAAGACCTGTTGAGGAATTTGAGCAAGAAATGCAGCAGAAATATGGCATTTCAAGTTAGAACAACTAAGACAGCAGATGCTCAAATTGAGGCAGCATACCTGTGGTTTAGAGAGTACAACCCAACCTATGCAGATCAGTGGTTTAGAGGGTTAATGGATACTATTGCATCTCTTCAAGAAAAACTTCGTCGGTGTCGGTTAGCTCTAGAACATGAGGTTTTTTCTGAAGAAATGCGTCAACTTTTCTATGGTAAGTCAAAAAACATCTATCGTATTTTGTTTACAATTCGTGAAGACACTGTTTATGTGCTTTATGTGCGCCATAGTTCACAAGCACTCTTGACAGGTGATGAAGTTGATGAAGAAGAATTTTGAGAACTTCACTGATTGAAAGAGGGGGAGCGATCGCAAATTAGTTAAAAACAGTCTCAAGCTAGCGATCGCTTGAGTGGGTTGCTTAAGACTAAGTTTGCCACTTAAAACCGAGTCGAAGTCAATAGCCACAGCATCAGTTTCAAAATCAGATATTACTTTTGAGGTGGTAAGTGGGAATAATTTAACTAAGTTATCGATAAGATTCTCACTACCACTAAGTATGATACAGCTAAACATTCTAGAGCTTGCCAAGCAGGGTGATACAAATGCGATTAACACTCTGGTAAGTCAGTGGTTAAATTTACCAAAAATTACGCCAAAAACTAGTTTCAAACAAAATTGTCTACACATAATGCTGGAATCAATTGAAGTTCCAGTACAACAGTTAGTAGTCCCGGTTATTTGTGATGGATTAATTAGTTTAGGCATCCAATCTTGTAAGAAGGTCAAAATATACGGTAGAGTAACAGGTGAAGATTTTCCCGATTGGCAACAAGAAATTGAGTTAGAAGCACTAGTAAATTCATCTGTATTAACATCTCAAATAGATGAAGTTGAATCTTCAATCGCTATTACTAAAACAACAACAGATAATAAATTAACTCTACAAAACCCATCTTTTTTGGGTTCATTTTTTGGAGCAGTAGCAGGAACAGCCGGAGTAGTTGGAGGTGCTGCTGTTCAAGCAGGGCAAGCTGTTGCAGGAGCAGCTGTAGGTCTTGGTGGTGCGATTGGTGGTGCAACTTTTCAGGCAACACAAATCGCAGGTCAAGCATTAGCAATAGTTGGTAATAATCCTTCTCTACGATCAGCAATCGAATCTCTAAATAAAGACTGGTTGAATCCTTTGATTGAACAAGTTGATGTAGTTAAGGCTGAGGCTGCTGTTAGAAAGTTACAGCAAAAGCATCCCAATGAAAAACCGGCTGGAATTGCCCATCATCTGATGTTAGAGAAAGCTGTTTTCGCGGGAATAACAGGATTTACCACTAGTGCTGTACCAGGACAAGCTGTCGTAACATTTGCTGTTGATTGGGCTGCTACAGCTGCATTATCTGTGGAGTTAGTTTATCAAATTGCTGCTGCCTATGGAATGGATTTAAAAGATTCAGAGCGCAAAGGGGAAGCAGTAGCAATTTTTGGTTTAGGGCTGGGTGGAAAAACAGCAATCAAAGCAGGTTTGGGTTTACTACGAGTTGTACCAGTAGCGGGAGCCGTAATTGGTGCTAGTTCAAATGCAGTAATGATCTACGCATTAGGCTATGCAGCTTGTCAGTTTTATGAAGCAAAGCAGAATCCATTAACTTTAGAAGCGACTTTAGTAGATGCTCAACTAGAGAGCGTAAAATTTCTGGAAGGTGCGATTTCCCAAGAAAAGATTATGGATCAGATTTTGGTTCATATTGTCTTAGCAGGTAATCTAGATAAATCTTGGGAAGATATTTTGCCAGAATTACAAGCCGCTAATCTTAGTCCTGCTTCAATCGATGCGATCGCTTCTAATATTACATCTCCACCATCTTTAGAAACCTTACTTGAGCAAATTAATAGTGATTTTGCCGTACCTCTACTAGCGCAATGTCAAAAAATTGCTGATCTAGACGGAGTAATTACGCCACAAGAAGCTAACGTATTAGAAACGATTAACAAAAAGTTAACCCGTGATCTAGCTGCAATCAAATAACCTGAATATTGCTGTTAACATTTCTTAATCAAAGGCGATCGCAACCTCCACGCAAAAGTGCGATCGCCTCTCTGCAAATCATAAAGCTATCTGGTAAATTGCAGGACGATATCTCGGTTCAGGAATTAGTTTTTCCTCTTTTTTCACAGCATCTAACCATGCTGCTTTTGCTTGCAAGACTTCATGAAGTGCTTCTTCTTCTGTTAAATTAAACGCTGAACAGTACTTCAAATCAGGAATATCAGCAATATAGCCCTTATCTTCTTCACTATAGAAAATATTAATATGATAGTGTTTCATTCTTAGCTCAGTATCGCTACCAAAATCCGAAGTAAGTCCTCTATATCAGCAGGAACACGATATAAGTTGATGTCTTGAGTTATTTGTCTACTATCTCGATTCAATAGAGCAAATTGCCAAATATCCCCTGTAGAAACAGCCCCCTGTAAATTTGCCTCTTGAGAATCAGTCCACGCATCAATAGCAATCAGTTCTACAGCAAGCTGGGTAAAGCCCCTAGCTAAATCAGCATTTTTAGCTTCTACAACTAACAGTTTACGGTCTGCGTGCAAATAATAATCAAGGGAACCTTTTAATTGTTCTGTAACTATCAGAGGATATTCGATTCTAAGTTGGGCATGAGTGTAATGAATAACATCCAGTAAAATTGGGGCAATTAGTAACTCTCTGCGAGCAGCCTCACTAGTCAAACTAATATATGGCAAACTCTCTTCAATCCTAGATTTGAGATTTGCGAGTCTGTCTAATTCAATGGTGGACTTTTGTTGATTGAGAGAAGAACGTTTGGCTCTTGCGCTACTTTTATGGTAAAAGTTAAAATAATTTAAATTTCATGCCTAT
>NZ_JABXKI010000218.1 GCF_017115095.1 Nostoc sp. NMS4
AACCCGAACAACGCTCTCGCAGTTGGTTTTTAACAATTCGAGAACAGCGTCGCGCCATCCACAGACATTTGCGACAGAACCCCAGCTTAAAGTCTCGAATAGAAGAAGCTTTATTAGATGGCTTTGAAGCGGGAGTGGATTTAGCGCTACGAGAAACTAACTTACCATTACGAACTTTTCCAGAGCATTGCCCGTATTTATTTGATGATGCGATCGCAGACAATTTTCTGTGCGATACTCGTCAAGACTGGGAAGGATAATTACTACCACTTTTATGACGCTCATTTGTTATTTGGAGATACCTTAAGTAGAACGAGGTGAAAAAAATTATATACTTATAAGTTTTACTCCAAGTTAGTTAGATATAGTTACATCTATGAAACAATTAATAGAAAATGTAAAACAAACCATAGCGCAAAAAAAAATACTTTGGGCTTATCCAATTGCACTGAAATTACAAAAGTATCACTATAGTTTGGCAATCCAATGGGCAATAGAGTGCATACAAATATATTCATCCGAGATTGAATCGGACAAACTCTTCCAGCTTAATAAATATATTCAGCAAGCTTTGTCAGAGCCAAATTTTTTAACTCCTTTACAGTGTAATGAAATTAGTCGAGAAATATGGTATTTGCCTGAAAGGGAAGAAATTCAAACTGCAATAGCTCGACTATGGGGTTCTATCGCAGCTTTTAAAGATGGAGAAGATCGTGGTGGAGTAATGGAAACCACTAGGGCAGTCGAATTAGTATTACCTGATATATCCGCTCGTCGTCTATTAGATCGATACCTAGAAGCTGCTGTAATAATTTTTGAAGAATACGAATCACAAAACTAGGTGTGTGAGTAGTAAAATCGCATTGATTCACCTCTCGATCGCTAATTTTGGCTGAGTTAAAGTTCTGGTAGAAATACGTAATGGCTACACAAACTAAGTCCGTCTGCGTAAACTCCAGCAAATTGAAACCCACGGAGGTGGGTTTTGTCTGTATAGCTGCGATTTCTAATCGCCAGTGCTAGGGTATTTTACTGGCAGTTAAGGAATAAATGGTTTTAAAATGGTGCAATCTTAAAATATTTAGGGGTGCAGCTATGTCGCTACGCAATGAGCCTTTAGATTGGCAACTTGAAACGAATAATCCTTATATACCAGTTTATCATCAAGGGAATTTGGTGGGATTTTTTAAACCAGAATATGCTAATGAAATTATTAAAACTTTAAATGAAGAAGAAGTTTTAAAAAAAGCGCTGAAAATGGCTTGTACTGATTTAATTAAAAAAATCGGCGGTGATACCAGAAAAGTCAATTATTTAATGGAAAAATATGTAAAAACTAGTGAGCGCCCCAAGCATGGAACTAGAGCGATCGCAGTTTTACTTCAAGATAGGCAAAAAGAGCTTGACTTGAGTAATCAGGAGTTTGCTAAATTCTGCGATACCTTTAAATTATCTCCGACTGAACTGAATAATATTTATGCTGGAGAAGCCTTTGATGATAGTTTGTTAGCACCACTATCACGTATATTAGGGATGGCAAAAGAGCAATTGCTGAAAGTTCGAGATGGTTGTGAAGAATCAAGTAATATATAAACGGCAAATCAAAATTTTCAAATGATATAAATTTGTGAAAACAGACATCATCTTTTATCGGCTGTTTCAAGAATTTCCTGATATCTTCTTTGAACTTATTGGTAATCCTCCAGAATCAGCTAGTCTTTATCAATTTTCATCAGTTGAAATCAAACAAACAGCCTTTAGAATCGATGGTGTGTTTCTACCGACGCAAGGAAGCGAGAACCCGATTTACTTTGTTGAAGTGCAATTTCAAGCTGATGGGGAAATTTATTCACGGCTAATTGCAGAAATATGTTTATACCTGCGTCAGAATCAACCATTAAATGACTGGGGTGCTGTGGTTTTATACCCAAACAGGAATGTAGATACAGGCAATATCAAACATTACCGTGAGTTTTTCACAAGTGGGCGCGTCAGGCGCATTTATTTGGATGAATTAGGTGAAGCTACATCGCTTCCAATTGGCATTGCAACTGCTAAATTAGTAATTGCAACCGACGATATAGCGATCGCACAAGCAAGGGAGTTGATAGACAGAACCAAGTCAGAGATAAGCTCACCACCAAAACAGCAGCAATTATTACAATTTATAGAGACTATTTTGGCTTACAAGTTTCCCACAATGACTAGGGAGGAGATGGAGCAAATGTTTGGCTTAAGCGAGTTAAAGCAAACCAGATTTTATCAGGAAGCCTTTCAGGAAGGTGTTGAAGAAGGTAGGGTTCAAGGCGTTGAAGAAGGTAAACTCAAAGCAGTACCAGCAATGTTGGCAGCCGGGTTGACTGTAGAACAAATAGCACAGGCGCTAGATTTGAGTGTCGAAGAAGTCAGACAAGCCGCGCAGTAGGATTCTTCTGATCAAGGAGTAGAGGAATTGGTGGACTACAACATAGGAACTAGAAGTTTCAAAGATACAAAAGTTTATCAAGAAGCATTTGAAGAAGGGCGTTTGGAAGGTTTACGGCAATCAGTACCTTGTCTATTAGATTTAGCGTTAACTATTGAGCAAGTTGCGGAGGGATTAGGTTTAACTATAAACCAAGTTCAAAACGCGAAACTCTATCATGATGGCATCCAAATAGGGGAGCGTATAGCCAAATTAAAATTAATACCCACCTTATTGAAATTTGGGGTGACAGTGGAACAAGTGGCTGAGGCATTTGATTTCAGTGTCGAAGAAGTTAGACAAGTAGCACAAAGTCAGCCTTGAGATAGATGTGGTAGATTTTATCCGTGGCTCAAGCCAAATTTGGTTTGCGGCTTCCAACCTTTCTCACGACGAATTTATAGTTAATTTTTGTTAATATTAGAGGCGGTGTTAGTACTTCGTCCTCAACCACCCACTCCCTACCTGAGAGAAACTTAATGCTGCGACTAGAACATATAAGTAAAATTTATCCCACAGGCGAAGTTCTCAAAGATATCAACTGGGAAGTTAAACCAGGCGATCGCATTGGCTTAGTCGGTGTCAATGGTGCTGGAAAATCAACCCAACTCAAAATCATCTCTGGGGAAATTGAACCCACTGCTGGCGAAATTATCCGTCCTAATAGCTTACATATAGCCTACCTAAATCAAGAGTTTGAAGTAGACCCCACCCGCACCGTCAGAGAAGAATTTTGGACTGTCTTTAAAGAAGCCAACGAAGTCCAGTTATCTCTAGCGCACATCCCACAAGAGATGGAAACGGCTAACCCAGATGAACTGGATCGACTGATCGACAAGTTGGATCGCTTGCAGCGCAAATTTGAAGCCTTAGATGGCTACAACTTAGATGCACGCATTGGGAAAATCTTACCAGAAATGGGGTTTGGGCTAGAAGATGGCGATCGCCTCGTCAGCGCCTTCAGTGGTGGTTGGCAAATGCGAATGAGTTTAGGTAAAATTCTCCTGCAAAAACCCGATTTGTTGCTGCTGGATGAACCGACTAACCACCTAGATTTAGAAACCATTGAGTGGTTGGAAAATTACCTCAGAGGACTGGTTACGCCGATGGTAATAGTCTCCCATGACCGGGAATTCCTTGACCGCCTCTGCAACCAAATTGTGGAAACCGAACGTGGCGTTTCCGCTAGCTATCTTGGTAACTACTCGGCATATTTGGAACAAAAAGCCGAAAGTCAATCAGCGCAACTGAGTGCTTACGAACGCCAGCAGAAAGAATTAGAAAAACAGCAAACCTTTGTTGATAGATTTCGCGCCAGTGCTACCCGCAGTACCCAGGCAAAAAGCCGGGAAAAGCAACTAGACAAAATTGAACGCATTGAAGCACCCATTGCTGGGGTAAGAACTCTACACTTCCGTTTTCCCCCCGCACCCCGCAGTGGACGCGAGGTAGTAGAAATTAAAGATTTAACTCATCTTTATGGTGAGAAAATCCTGTTTTTATCGGCAAATCTCCTGATTGAAAGAGGCGATCGCATCGCATTTCTTGGCCCTAACGGTGCTGGAAAATCTACCCTTCTGCGCGTAATTATGGGGATGGAACCACCCACAGAAGGTAGTGTTCAATTAGGCGATCATAACGTTATTCCCGGTTACTTCGAGCAAAATCAAGCTGAAGCCTTGGACTTGAAGAAAACTGTCATGGAAACTATTCATGATGAAGTTCCCGACTGGGATAATCAAGAAGTCCGCACACTTTTGGGACGCTTTTTATTCACAGGTGATACTGTATTTAAGGCAGTTGGGGCATTAAGTGGAGGAGAAAAAGCTCGTCTGGCGTTGGCAAAAATGCTCTTACGTCCCGCGAACTTACTAATTTTAGATGAGCCGACAAACCACCTAGATATTCCAGCGAAAGAAATGCTGGAAGAAGCGCTCAAAAATTATGATGGTACGGCAATTGTAGTTTCACACGATCGCTATTTTATTTCTCAAGTAGCCAACAAAATCGTCGAAATTCGTGACGGTGAATTCCGCGTTTATTTAGGAGATTATCATTACTATCTCCAGAAAATTTCCGAAGAAAAAGAACAGGCAAAATTAGCTGCAATAGAAGCCGAAAAAGCGGCGAAAAAAGCTGCTAAAGCTTCTACAAAAAGAAAATGATAAACTAGAAAATGGCTTAGTAGTAGCGCAAAAATACTACTACTAAGTAATCACTCCTTATTAGCTTTCTAAAACATCACAGAAAAATTACTAAAATTTAAAAAATCTTTCAAAAAGCTGCAAGTCCTTCATAAAAGAAGTTAATAAGCAAAAATTCACTTGCGGCGTGGATTAGCAGTGGTATCATTCGGGTATTACAAACAGTAAAGGGCAATTTTACTATGACCAAAGCACCTGTTGCTCCTGTGGTGCTAGTCATTTTAGACGGATGGGGCTACTGCGAGGAAACGCGAGGAAACGCCATTACTGCTGCGAAAACTCCCATCGTGGACAGTTTATGGGCCGCTTACCCGCATACCCTCATCCACACATCAGGAAAAGCCGTAGGGTTGCCAGAAGGTCAAATGGGCAACTCGGAAGTTGGTCATTTGAACATTGGTGCTGGGCGAGTTGTACCGCAAGAACTGGTACGCATCTCTGATGCGGTCGAAGACGGTTCTATTGCCTCCAACCCAGCACTTGTCAAAATTTGCCAGGAAGTTCGTTCTCGGAATAGCAAGCTGCATCTAGTCGGGCTTTGTTCTGAGGGAGGGGTACATTCTCATATCACCCATCTATTCGGACTACTTGACTTAGCCAAGAAAGAACGAATTCCAGAAGTTTGTATCCACGCTATCACTGATGGTCGTGACACCGCCCCAACTGACGGTGTAAAAGCGATGACGCTGCTGCAAAATTATATAGACCGCGCCGGAATTGGGCGTATAGTCACCCTCAGTGGTCGCTACTACGCAATGGATCGCGATCACCGTTGGGATCGAGTCAAACGCGCCTACGATGTGATGACCCAAGATGGTGTGGGTGATAATCGCACGGCTGTAGAAATCTTACAAGCATCTTACGCCGAAGGGGTAAAAGATGAATTTGTCAACCCCATCAGAATTGCTCCAGGCGCAATAGAACCAGGAGATGGGGTGATATTTTTCAACTTCCGCCCCGATCGCTCCAGACAATTAACTCAAGCTTTGGTTAGTCCCAAATTTAACGGTTTTGAAAGACAGCAAATCACACCGCTATCTTTTGTCACCTTTACGCAGTATGATTCAGACTTGCCTGTGGCTGTAGCCTTTGAGCCTCAGAACCTCAGTAACATTCTGGGAGAAGTCATAGCCAATCATGGTCTGAATCAATTCCGCACCGCCGAAACCGAAAAATACGCCCACGTCACCTATTTCTTTAATGGGGGTCTGGAGGAACCTTTTGTTGGAGAAGATCGGGAACTAGTAAGTAGCCCGATGGTAGCCACTTACGATCAAGCCCCAGCGATGTCAGCAGTAGCAGTTACAGATGTTGCGATCGCCGCGATTCAAAAGGGTACGTATTCTCTAGTTGTGATTAACTATGCTAACCCAGACATGGTAGGGCATACTGGACAAATCGACGCTACCATTACAGCAATTGAAACAGTCGATCGCTGTTTGGGACGCTTATTAGAGAGCGTTATCAAAGTCGGTGGTACAACAATTATTACTGCCGATCACGGCAACGCTGAGTATATGCTAGATGAAGGGGGTAATCCCTGGACGGCTCATACTACTAACCCAGTCCCCTTCATCTTGGTGGAAGGAGAGAAAGTTAAAATCCCTGGATATGGCACAAATGTCGAACTGCGAAACGATGGTAAGCTATCCGACATCGCCCCGACGATTCTAGAGATTTTACAGCTGTCTCAGCCACCAGAAATGACCGGGCGATCGCTGCTAAAAACAGCAGAATATGAACTGCAACGCACTCGCACCCCCGTACAAGTAGGACTGTAAAGAGTTCTGAGTGGTGAGTGGTGAGTGCTGAGTTAGGAGTTAGGAGTTTTTAGTGAACTTCTGACTCCTGAATTCTGTTTTTTGAAACTTTTTATAAATGAGATTCCTACCATGACAGTTAGTAATATCGTGCAAGGCATTTGGGCATTTTCCGCCACTGGTTTGATTATTTTAGTTTTACTCCATAGCCCTAAAGGTGATGGCGTTGGCGCTATTGGCGGACAAGCCCAGCTATTTAGCAGCACCAAAAGCGCAGAAAACACCTTAAACCGAATTACTTGGGCATTGACAGTAGTTTTTCTCGGTTTGACAGTAGTTTTAAGTGCTGGTTGGCTGCCTAAATAAGGATAGGTAAATGGGCAAAATAACCCAACACCCGATACTTAACGCCCTAATAAATTCAATTTCACGACGGTTAATTACAGCTCTTGCCTTATTTTTTGGCACAGGGCTGTTAATCATTTTTATTAATATCCAGTCGAGTAATGGGTTTACAATAATACCAAAATATGCATATTCAGATTTAATAATCTCTCTGCCTCCATCATCTCCACTAAAACCCCATCCCTTACCGCCCACACTCGCACAATGGCAAGATAACACTAACAGTGGTGACTACTTTTCCCAAGTCAGAACAACCCCAGTAGGTTATTTAGTCTGGTCGCAATTTCCCATTCGAGTTTACGTAGAACCACCAAAAGCCATCAGCGAAAAACAAGCTCAAGCATGGGTTAACGCTGTATTACAGGGTGTACAGGAGTGGAGTAATTATTTACCTTTAACTATAGTTGAACAACCAGAAATTGCTGATATTACGATCGCCCGAAAAGCGCCACCTCTACAAATTTCGCCTGGTAGTAATATACCTCGTGCGCGATCGGCACAAACTACTTACGAGTTATACACCAGCAACAAAGTTTTATCCCACCGCTTCACCATCTTGTTAAGTCCCAGTCAAACAGGTGAATATCTCATTGCAGCTACCCGCCACGAATTCGGACACGCTTTGGGAATTTGGGGTCATAGTCCGCTACAAACTGATGCCCTATATTTTTCTCAAGTTCGTAACCCGTCGCCTATTTCTTCCAGAGATGTAAATACTCTAAAGCGGGTTTATGAACAGCCAACTACTTTGGGATGGTCTTTATAGCAGCAATATACGGTAGGGGCACAGTCAACTTAAGGATAAAAGGGCGGTTAGAAACCGCGTCTACACAGGCAAAACCCACCTCCGTGGGTTAAAAAAACTTAATTTTATCTTAGCCCACGGAGGTGGGCTTTGTTTGTGTAGCCGCGAATTCCATTCGCCCTGGCTCTAAGTTGACAAAAGAATTAAATTTAAGATTAAGGCAACCAATTTTTATCCAAAATTTGCTCTAAGGTATAAGGACATAATTCAGGTAAATTGGTTAAATTTGTTTTAGCTTTAACATAATCTAAAGCATTGCTATAAATTATGTTGAAATTCTCTTCTAAATGATTGCGTAAATTGGCATTTAAATCTTCATTTAGTTGATTACGAAAACTAATAATTTCTGCTGCCCAATGATTAGCATTTCTTGGCTTTTCTAAATCCCAATATTGATAAAGTAATAAATGTCTAATAATTTGTTCCAACAAACTTCTGACTCGCCTTTTTTCATTTTTAGCCAAATCTTCCAATTCTTCTATTAAGTTTTCATAGTCAACCTCTGCTAATTGTCGATTTTTCAGACATTTAATAGTCTCCTCTAACCATTGCAGGTAATTGGATTCATATAATGTTTTTATGTCGATGATTGCAGTCATTTTTTGATTTTGTAGCTTTAATTTACTGTATATTTATTATTTTATGTTAACTAATTTGTTAATTTTTGCCGATAATTGCCCAGAAAAAACATACACAGCAGCTATAAGTTAGCCAATGCTGCCTAATCTAATATTGTTGCCCGATCGCACTCATTGCCATCTGAGAATTTAGAGTGCGATCGCACTTATTCCCTTTACCTATGCTCTACGACGACTTAGTGGTAGAGGTCGCTGTGCTAAAACTCCTTTATAAAGTTCTTCCAGTAGAGTAATATTTTTACTAAGGGTATAGCGGTCTAATACACGCTGTCTAGCTTTTTGCCCCAGTAGGGTTGTTAACTCTGGATGGTCTTGCAACACAGGCAAGAGAGTTCTCAATTGCGATCGCGCTGTTTTGGTACTAATAACTACACCTGCGCCCTTTTCTAATACTTCTCCATCAGCACCCACATCTGTTGCTAAACAAGCCAACCCACACGACATTCCTTCTAACAGAGATAGGGACAAACCCTCTACCAATGAAGGCAAAACAAATACATCTGCGCCGCGCAAAATTTCGATGCGTCGATCTTCATCAGCGACAAATCCCAACCAGGTAATGCCATATTCTGAACCAAAAAACGGCTCTAAGGAAGATTTCAAGGGACCATCGCCAACAATTAGTAACTTAGTACCAGGCTCCATTGCCGACTGCTTCCAAGCGCGGAGGAGGGCTTCGACATTTTTCTCTGGGGCGATTCTACCCTGATAGACAAACAAGCGATCGGCTTTAAATTCTGCTTTAATTTTAGAAATTCCTGGAGAATACTTCGCGGTATCAACACCGTTGGGAATCACGGCAATATTTTCTTCCCTTACGCCCATCCCTGCCAATAATTCTCGCTGAATTTGGGAAAATACAATCACGCGATCGTAGTTAACTAAAAAAGGCGCGTAGAGTTGATAAGCCAAAAGTTGTGTTCCCGATACCAGCTTTGCCCCCTTGCCAGCAAACGGTGTGTGAAAAGTGGCAACTAGGGGCAACCTCAATTCCTCACAGATTTCCGGTAGAAAAAAGTCTAGAGGAGATAACGTCAAGGAAGCATGGACTACATCTGGTTTGATTTCCCGCAGTGAATCGGTTAAAACTTTGGTGGCTTTAAAAGTGGGAATCGTGTAAACCTGGGACTTGTAAATGAAAGGTAGGGAAACCTCTCGAAGATTTGGCCAATTGTCAGGTTCAGACTCTTCCTGGGCGAAGTGAAGAAAGCTAACTTGATGTCCCCTATCTAGCAAGGCATTTGTAATTTCTCGACTGTAGGTGACGTTGCCGCAAAAGGGTGATTTTTTTCCAATCCAGGCTATACGCATTCTTTATTTAGCTGTAAGAAAAGCGGGTTTAATCTATTACTTGTATCCTTTGTGATTTTTCTTTTATCTAGCTATACTTGCTGGTTTTTTTATTTATTAAAAATTTCCACAACTTTCTACTAGTTTAAAAAGCTTATTGTCAGCTACTTAAACCAGTGGATTTATGGCTTTATTTATTTTAGTTATAAGTTGTTAATTTCTGATATTTAAACAACTTATTCTGACTAATGTCAGATTCATATCCGGCAAGTATGTGATAAATTTTCACTGACCACAGTTTACCATGAACGCAAAAGCTTTAAGTAAATATTAATTACCTCAAGGTAATGAATAATAACAACTGTTAGCTGATAACTACTTGTGTGAGTTATACCAGGTTAATATACCTCCTGAAAAGACGATCGCAGCTAATCCCAAAAAAACTACTTGTAATCCCAGAAAGGTTTCTGCAACGCCAGCTAATGCCAATGGTAAGGAGAGAGCAATATTAATTACATTGTTCTGCAAGCCAAAAACTTTACCACGCATTTCTGGAGGTGTTTCTGTTTGGATTGCGGTTTGCATCGGAATTCCCACTAGTGCCCCAAAGATACCTAATAGCGCCACCAGTAACAAGACTAGCCATAGTTGGGTTGTAAATACTGACAGACCAATCAGGGATGCTGTCATACCTATAGAACCGTACAGACTTAGCTGGGTATAGGAGAAGCGTTGACCAAATTGACCGAGAATTGTTGCTCCAGCAGCGATGCCAACACCACCGGCTGCTAGTAAAAAGCCAAACTGGGAGGCTTTCATGTTGGGAATTATTTCTGCCATCCGCACGGCTAGAACAGTTAATGCGGCAAAGACAGAAAACAAGATAATCAGCTGAAGCAAAGCATTGCGGACGCGATGATTTCCATTGAGGTAGGCAAAACCGTCCCGCAAATCAGAGAATACGTGAGGAAATTCTGTATCGGGGTGGTGGTGTTTTTCCTTAGTTGCTAGGAGGAACAAAATTAGTCCCGCGATCGCATAACTCCCACCTACTAAAAGTTCTTTGCCAAAATTACCACTACCACCAATTTGCAGCCAAAGTCCATCAGCGATCGCTAACAACGGTTCCCCGACAGCAAACCCAACAATCACCGATGCCATCATCGTTGTTGTATAAAGCGAATTTGCCGAGAGTAAATCTTGTTCTTCTACGATTAAGGGAATTGCCGCCTGTTCTGCCGGGGCAAAAAACTGCGTCAGTGTGGAAACTAAAAAAGTCACACCCAGGATGATTATAAAACCCACTGGCAGCACTCCTATGGGTTTCCAGCCATGAGTCAACCACAGCAGAAAAGGAATTGACAAAACCAGGATGCCGCGCCAAATATTTGTTGCCACCAGCACAGCCTTTTTCGACCAGCGATCGACAAACACGCCAGCAACGGAACCAAACAATACGGCTGGAATAGTAAAAGCCATCATCAAGACTGATACCCAACCACTAATACTCTGATTGCTTGCTTTAAACTGAGTATTAATTAAGGCAATCATCAACACTAAATAAACTTTATCTGCCAGTTGGGAGAAAACTTGACCACCCCAAAGAGCCAGAAAATTAGGGTTTTTTAATACAGGCAAAAACCCCTGCTGTGGTACATTACCTGAAACAGCTTTTCCGCCTGAACCAGACTCATCTAATTTCGGTGGTTCTTTTTCGGCGATCGCGGCTACTGGCAAATTATGCCCATTGCGAGAGCCGTTGCTATCTACTTCAGCAGTGGTTAATTTATCTTCAGATTGTATTTCTGATTGGCTTGGAACATCAGTTTTTGGGATTTCTGCTGTCCAACTTTGATCGTTTTTAGAAACGTCTTTTGGGGACATTTCTTGGCCATTTATTTGACTAGGTGTACACTTGGAAACTGTACTCAAGTGATTCCTGACTGTAGGTTCTGATACCCTATTTTGTCTTTTGGCGAGGCTTGGTGACAAAGGCAGGATTTTTTTATCCAAATCAGACGGTTGCATCATGGTTGGCAGCAAAATAAGAGTCGATCAAGGTAGCAGAGCGAATAGGGCGACCTAATTGATACTGAGCATACTGGCGCAAAATCTGCTCAACAGATAACCAGTCATAATCTCTAGCACCATCAATTTGCATTATCTCTGGTTGTGACAGATGTTGAAGCAAAGCCAGTTCCATAGCACCCAGACGACTAGAAATCACAGGTATTTCTTGCCGATGCACAACAACTGTTTGGGTATTGGGCATCCCTTCTCTACGAGACGCTACGCGAACGGCTTCGCTCAGGGCAAGTGGGAAAGGGGCATTGAAAAGAGGCACAGGGGCGGGGTGCGGGGGGCGGAGGGGAAAACTCTTCTCCCTTGCTCCCTGCTCCCTGATCCCTTGCTTCCCCATTTCCCTCATTTCCCTCTGCTCCTCTCTTCGCAAACGTTCCCTAGCTTCTAAGCAAACTATTCCACCCGCAGGGATACTAAATCCTACCTGCCACTTGGGGTCTGTAAAGTCTGGCTTGATGGGGCGTTGAGATAGGCAACAGATTTGCACTTGCGGCGTGAGTCCTGCTAAGGCTAAAAGGTGAAACACTCCATGAGCCAGATGAGCCAAAACATCAGATGGATTTCCACTAGAGGCCACCTCTAACCGATGGAGATGTTCATTGAACAACTCATAAAGTTCTTCTTGGGGTTGTTCGCTCAAAGCTTCACACAGAACTATTTCTGCTAAATATTGACTGGCAGCCAGTTTTCCCAAGTTTTTAGCTAAACCAGGATAAGTTTTTAACGTCTGTGCTTGAGTAATTTTATCAAGCGATCGCCCTTTGGCAATCAATAGTTCATTCACAACAAACATTCCACTCCTACCGCCCAGGCTGGAGTTGTGCTTACGTGCCCCTGGAGCCACTGCTCGAATCAGACCGAATTCCCGTGTCAAAATCGTCACTATTTTATCCGATTCTCCCAGCGCCTGGGTTTTAAGATTAATACCAGTTGCTTTGTAGGTTCTACTCATTAGTTATTAGTAGTTATTAGTCATTAGTAATTTAGTCATTGGTCATTAGCTTCGGACAAATGACAAAGGACAAATGACTATTCAACCTTTCCCAGGTTATCGCGCTGACGGAGCAAATCCATACCGCGAGATGTGCCTAATCTAGTAGCACCCGCTACGATTAAGTCTAGGGCTTGATTGATAGTGTGGATACCACCTGAAGCTTTAATTCCCACCCTTTCTTTGGCAAATTCCTTCAAAAGTCGTACATCTGCCACTGTTGCACCACCATTCCAACCAGTACTAGTTTTTAAGAATGCCGCTCCTGCCTCCATAGCTATTTCAGCAGCGATTTTTTTCTCCGCATCTGTCAACAGGTTAGTTTCCAAAATTACCTTGACTGTTTGCCCAGTCTCTTCACAAATTTCGGCAATCTCCCGGTGGACTTCTTCAGTTTTGCCAGCTTTCAACCAGCCCAAGTTTATGACTACATCCAACTCAGTCGCCCCACTATCCGCCGCTTCTTGAGCTTCATACAGTTTCACTGCTGAAGTCGTTGCACCAGAAGGAAAGCCTATCACCGTACAAACTTTCGGGTTTTTACCGTGGAGGAGTTCGACTGCTTGCTTTACATTAGCGGGGAACAGACAAACCGCCGCAAAGTTGAATCTATATGCTTCTTCACACCATTGCTCAACCTGCTCTGGAGTAGCTGTCGGCATTAACAGGGAGTGATCGATAAATGGCGCAATATCAATGTCTGGATAGTCTGCTGCCATCGTGTCTTCTGCCAGTGATTGATTATTAAACTTTATAAAAAATTAAAACATTTCTTATATATATATTAAACCACATTTATTACGAGTTTATTCTGAAAACAAGCTGCTGAATTGTCTTTAATATCGGCTTTACAGATATCCTGCAATTACTACAAGTATTTAAGTTGACTTTAAGTAGTAGTAATACCAGGAATATCAGCAGTGCTTTTTAGACTATTTCCTAAGAAGTTAATAATAGTTTTAGCTAATGACTGCGATGCCAAATATGGAACACCATTACCAATAGTTTTAAACATATTAGTGAGTGACATATTTTCTGGAAGTACAAAATTTGTCGGCAAAGATTGGATAGCTAAAGCTTCAGCTACAGAAATCCGCCGGACTTTGTAAGGATGCAAATGTACTTCATTATTTCCATAGCAAGCTGTCGGAGAGTAACGCCATCTATGCAGACGCTTGAAAGACTTTTTAGAATCATCTCCTTCATCTATAGCAGCAATTTTTGCAATCCCTGCCTTTGGTTGAAAATAGTTTTCAGCATTGGGATGCTTTAGAACGTGATTTTTTCTAAACCAGTATTCAACTGTTAATTCTTCAGGTATGTCATCAGGACAAGAAATGATGGAATTTTCTTGGAATGGTTCACACTTACGCCAAGGGTAAGCAAAAACATTTTCTTGAGGATATAAAATATAATTTTTCCAAGGAAAACACCTCTTGGTTAGTAACTTTTCAGTACCGAATTCTATTCCTATATCTTGAAGAAAATTATTTTTGAAACCTATTAGTATAATTCTTTCTCTATCCTGGGGTACACCATATTCGATAGCATTAATTAACCGCTCTGTCAATATATAGCCAGCTTCTTGTAATTGTTGCTTGAGCGATTCAAAAAATAAACGGTGTTTTGTTGTTCTCCATAACCCCTTAACGTTCTCAAATAAAAAGAAATCTGGAAGATTGCGACAAATTAATTCAACGTAAGAAGCGGAAAGCTTGCCATTATCTCCTAAACTTCCTCTATTTTTTCCAGCAATAGAAAAATCAGGACAGGGAGGCCCGCCGATAAAAGCAATTATCTTATGAGATTTGCGGCAGTCTTTGACTAATTCTTGAAGGTGTTGTGCTTCTTTTCCAACAATAAGATTTGTGACATCTGCTGCTTCACCATGATGATATCCATATTCAGGCGATCGCATTTTCAGAACTTCTCGTGAATGGCGATAGGCGGCGATGAATGGGGCGAAGATTTCATTGACATAAACAATATCAAAACCACTGGTTTCAAAACCTAAATCTAAGAAACCAGAGCCAGCAAAAAAAGAGAAAATACAAGGGCGATCGCTCATTGCATAACTAGTACGATCATAAAGTTTTATTAATATTCAGACTTGAGAAAAATGGTTTATCTCCGTAACTTCTAGGGATAATTAATACTAACTATCCCAATTTGATCTTAATGGTTGGCAAAACCTAATATACTTAGGGTTTCTACGTAAGTACCAATCAAAAAATAACCAATTGAAAACTGCTTAAATAGTAAAAAATTTTCCCAGTTTATCTAAGTATTACATCTCAAAGTTTACTCAATCTTTAAGGAAAATACCTGACAGAAAAAGAGTCTAGAGTCACAATTAAATATAGGGGTTTCCAAGCCCAAATGATATTTCAGACAAATATTTGTCATTAAATAAAAAACCGGAGTACTTCGGACTAAATTTTTATGCGGATTTTAATTTACTCCTACAACTACTATCCAGAACCAATTGGTATTGCCCCTCTGATGACTGAATTAGCAGAGGGACTAGTGAAACGTGGGCATGAAGTGCGCGTAGTTACTGCTATGCCCAACTACCCTGAGCGGCAAATTTACCAGGAATATCGGGGCAAATGGTACCTCAACGAATACAAAAATGGCGTTCAAATTCAACGCAGTTACGTTTGGATTCGTCCACAACCCAACCTATTAGATCGAGTATTACTAGATGCTAGTTTCGTCGTCACTAGTTTTGTACCCGCCCTCATCGGTTGGCGACCCGATGTGATCCTCTCAACATCGCCATCCTTGCCAAGCTGTGTACCAGTTGCTCTTTTAGGATGGTTACGTGCTTGTCCGGTAATTTTAAATCTACAAGATATATTACCAGAAGCAGCCGTCCACGTTGGTCTGCTGAAAAATAAATTACTCATCCAGTTATTTACATTATTGGAAAAATTTGCCTACCGCACTGCCACTAAAATTAGCGTCATCGCCGATGGGTTTGTGGAGAATTTGCGATCTAAGGGCGTAGAAGCTGAGAAAATTGTGCAAATTCCCAACTGGGTTGATGTAAATTTTATCCGCCCTTTGCCTAAAGAAGATAACCCTTTCCGCGCAGCACATAATCTAAACGGCAAATTTGTAGTACTTTATTCTGGCAACATCGCCTTAACTCAAGGTTTAGAAAGCGTCGTCAAAGCTGCTTCTGTGTTGCGCCATATCCCAGATATTGTTTTTGTCATCGTTGGAGAGGCAAAAGGTTTACAGCGATTGCAACAGGAATGTCTAGACTCCGGCGCAGATAATGTTTTGCTACTGCCATTTCAACCCCGCAAAGATTTACCACAGATGTTAGCAGCTGCGGATGTTGGTTTAGTGGTACAAAAGAAAAATGTTGTATCCTTTAATATGCCGTCAAAAATTCAAGTGCTACTTGCTAGTGGAGGGGCTTTAGTTGCCTCTGTTCCCGACAATGGTACGGCAGCAAGAGCTATCAGGCAAAGTGGCGGCGGAGTTATCGTTCCTCCAGAAGATCCCCAAGCTTTAGCGATCGCAATTTTAGATTTGTACCAAAACCCCGAAAAAGTCAAAACTCTGGGTTACAAAAGTCGCCAATATGCCGTTGAGCAATATGCTTTTGAGCAAGCTTTAAATCAGTATGAGTCCTTGTGTTACTCATTGACAGCAGAACGTAGAACAATTCAGTCTAGAGGCATAGTTACGAAACAAGAAGTTTAATCTTTAGAAATTGCAATTATCCCCTCATGTCTAAGTAGTAAGAGATTTGGGGGTAGCTAATTTTACTACTAAAAATACAGCGATAGACAAGCAGGTTTTCAGGTGGATTGTTGAACTAAAAATCTCACGGCTTCACTTCATTCAATCCGTGGGTAATCGACGATAAAGAATTTAATAATACTTAATAATATGCGTATGGGAATCGCACTTTTGCTAGACCAGTCATTAGTAAGCTATTGTTGGATCGTAATTTTTGGCAGATAGTCTAAAGCCTAGATGTGCCGTTACCTGCGAATTACTAGCTTTGCATTAGATATTATGCTGTTTGATGAATCTGTGATTATTTTCGCTGTCAATTCTTGCTGGAAAGCTATTGGTTGATTTCTCGCAGCACATAACCATCAGCTTTTCAGCTGTTGCGGATATCGAAATCTAAACAGCCAATTATCAAACTAATCCCATAGACACCTGTTTTTTTGTTAGTATTCAAAAAAACCTATTGACACATTTGTCAGATCAATTGTTTGTTGTTTGTAAGTAAATGTCAACAATTGTTTCAAAAGGAAGAAAGCACCTGAGGTTTAATGACTGATTATTTCCAAGGAAATTTCCCATTGCAATCTGTCCCACTGACGAAGAGTGCGGTAATAAGCCACGGCCAAACCGAAGAGGCGAGCGAAAAATTAGCTGCAACGATCGCTGTTGCGGCATCAGACCGCAAAGCCGGTGAGATATTATTGCTCAAAGTAGCAGAGGTATCTTACCTGGCTGATTACTTTGTGATGATGACTGGCTATTCTAAAGCACAGGTCAGGGCGATCGCTCAAGCAATTGAAGGAAAAGTCGAAACTGAGTTGCAACGCCGTCCCTTAAGGACAGAAGGAAAAGTCGAGGGAAGTTGGGTACTACAAGACTATGGTGATGTAATCGTTCACATCATGATGCCCAAGGAACGGGAGTTTTATAATTTAGAGGCGTTCTGGATTCATGCAGAGCGTATTTCCCTTCCAGAATCTGATGAAGGTGAGGATAAGCCAACATGATCAGGTCTTCGGTTTCTAATTGCCCAGTTCCTACAGACCAACAACCACTCAATGAATACGAAGAGTTAAAAACTTCCTGGCTGTTTCGTGATACTACTTTAGATTGGCGCGAGTATATCACAAAACTTGTTTGGATTTGGGGTTTATCTTGGCTTTTCGCAGGGCCGATAGCGGCGGCAAGTTTTCCCCCTCACAAGTATATTGCACATTTTCTTCTCTGTGGTGCAGCCGGAGCCAGTGTCGGGTTAGTACTGATACTGGTAAGGTTGTACTTAGGCTGGTTCTACGTGTGCGATCGCCTTTGCAGTCCCACAGTATTTTATGAAGAATCCGGCTGGTACGACGGCCAAACTTGGACTAAACCAGAGGAAGTTCTCAACCGCGATCGCTTAATTGTTGCATACGAAATTAAACCCATTCTGCGGCGGTTACAATTTACCTTCGCTGGCTTGGCGGGAATGTACGTTACTGGTACTATAGTTTGGCATTTGTTTTAAAAAGTTATTGGTCATTGGTCATTAGTCATTAGCTAAGGACTAATGACCAATGACCAATGACTAATTAATTAAAAAAGGTGATAAATATAAACCCATGACAATGGGAAAACGAACTCAAGCCGCAGCACTGGAAGTCCGGTTGCTGCGGGAAGGTATTATTGAATCCAGGCATATAGTCCAAGCTGTTGTCTGCGACGAGCGAGGACGGGTTCTAACCGTTGCCGGAAATTCTGAAACTGCTGCATTTATCCGTTCAGCCCTCAAACCATTTCAGGCACTCGCAGTAACTACCACAGGTACACTAGAACGCTATCAACTCAGCGATCGCGACTTAGCAATTATCACAAGTTCCCATAAAGGAAGAGTAGATCAAGTCCGACAGGTATTTAACATCCTTTGGCGGGCTGATCTCGATCCGACTATACTCCAGTGTCCAATTCCTGAAGGCAAACGGAGTCCTCTGGAATACAATTGCTCTGGAAAACATGCGGGAATGTTAGCCGTTTGTCAGCAACGCCATTGGCCTTTGAATAACTACTTGGATCGCAAGCACCCAATACAGCAATTGATTTTGGGCAAAGTAGCAGAGTTGCTGCGAATGCCAGCAGCAGAATTTATCAGCGCTCATGACGACTGTGGCGCACCAACTTATCTGATGCAACTCGGTCACATGGCATCTTTATATGCACTGTTAGCCTCTAGTACCAACTTGGATATGGAGCGCATTGTCCGTGCTATGACTCATCACCCCGCAATGGTAGCAGGAGATGGAGAATTTGATACGGAACTGATGCGTTTAACTCCAGGAGAACTAGTCAGCAAAACCGGTGCAGAAGGAGTGCAGTGCATTGGTAGACTCGGTGAAGGCTTGGGATTGGCAATCAAAGTTATGGATGGGGCAAAACGGGCAAAATATGCCGTTGCTATTCACTTACTCCAGCAAATGGGGTGGATTAGTCCCAGCGCCGCCGAAAGCCTCTCAGAAAAGTTTGTCACCTTGGGAAAATACAAGCGTTTAGAAGTAATTGGAGAATTATCATTTTTGTAGTTGCCAAACTCTTGACTATAGGTTATGCTATAAAAGTCAAGAGCGACGCGGGATAGAGCAGCCTGGTAGCTCGTCGGGCTCAACGGGCAAAGTTAACTAGACGCTTATTAGTTAATCTTGCTATGGGCGGTACATAAAGAAACTTATGTGCGTTTATCTGTCAAACTCGGGGAAGCCAATAGCGCGGTAATCCCGAACCAAGCTCCAGAAATGGAGAAGGTGTAGAGACTGGAAGGCAGACACCCTAACGATAATGACGAGGGTGAAGGGACAGTCCAGACCACAAACCAGTAAATCTGGGCAACGAAAGTTGTAGTTGGTAAGCATAACCCGAAGGTCAGTGGTTCAAATCCACTTCCCGCCACCAAATGAAAGATAAAGCAAAACCCTGTTTTCCTAAAAGATTACAGGGTTTTGCTTTATGCTGATTGATTGTCAGCTCCTTGATCGAATCCTGACACTACCCTACCTCAAACTTTTGCTTCAGAACTTTTAAATTGTGCAATAGTTTTTAATTCCGATTCTTCTTCCTTTAGAACATGGTAGAGTTCCCAGTTCTGTTGGAGGTTTAACCAAAACTCTGAACTATTCCCAAAAAATTTTGCTAACCGTACTGCTGTACTAGGCGTGATACCCCGCTTTTGATTTACAATCTCATTAATTCGCTGATAAGGAACGTAAATTGCATCTGCAAGTTCTCGTTGTGATATTCCCATTGACTCTAAAAAATCTTTGAGTAATATTTCGCCGGGATGTGAGGGGGGTCTATGCTTTGGAACTATCATCTCTTACTAAATCCTAATGGTAGTCTACTATTTCAACTTCTGATGCTCCTTCGGGTGTCCATGTAAAGCAAATCCGGTATTGATCATTAATCCGAATGCTATGCTGACCCTTGCGTTCGCCTTTTAAAGCTTCTAACCTATTACCTGGAGGAACTTTCATATCATCCAAAGAGAACGCTGCATTGAGTTGATCTAATTTTCTCTGTGCAACTTCCCAACAATTTATAGGACACTGTTTTCGGGCTTTCTTTGAGTCATTACCATCAAAAATGTCTTCAGTTGCTTTGTCCTTAAACGATACTATCATAACTAGCACGATGACACGGTTATCATGCTATCAGAAAATAGACTGCGCTATACATTCAACCAGTTTTGTATTCATATTTATTTCTCCTGTAAATCTTAGACTAGCTTCAAAATAGAGAGTGGGGAGTAGGGAAAAGAAATTTTTATTGATCCTTGTAGCGCATCTGATGGAGTCTCTTGGGATAAGTCTAATGTTAGCTTAGTAAAGATTTGCGTAGAGTTGTAGCATTTTATATTGAATTAGCTTGATCTACTTATTATGGTGATGGTTGAGAGTTAATTTTACAGGCATCTGTAGGTAAAGAAAGTTGTGTTCGATCGCCTGTTAAATTCCCAGAAGCAGGATTTTAATCTATTCTGGAAGAAATAGCCATCTAAAAGGCGCGGAGAATCATGGTTGTGAAGTTGCAGCGACCAATTTTAGTGGGAGGATTGGGACTTTCCTTTTCTCTATGGATGTTGGACAGTTGGCACGATTCTATAGTGCAGGTGGGTGAGTTTGGTTTGTTGAGTGCCTTAGCTGTAGGCGGTGGTTTGTGGTTATTCCAGCAAAAGCGCCCCAAAGACAGTTTAAAGCAGCTAGATGGTATGGTGGTGGATCAGGCGACTGTGGAAAGTGCGATCGCTAAAACTGAAACTGTAATTAACCAACTGGCACAAGAATCAGAAAACCATCCGGCGTTACAAACACTGCGAGAACAAGTTAACCAACTATTGTGGGAATTAGACAGACAAGAAATTAAAGTGGCTGTGACTGGCGGTAAATCCGTGGGTAAAAGCACTTTAATTCAAGTGCTAAAGCAAAATGTCGAGACACAAAATTTTGTGTCTTTAGAAGAGACAGCACCTTTATTTAGAGAAGTGGGTGAAAATTCAGATGCGGCTATTTTGGCAGAAGTAGCAAAATCTGATTTTGTTCTGTTCCTGACAAACGGAGATTTGACAGACTCAGAATTTCAAACCTTACAGCAGCTAAAGGCAGCAAATCAGCCGAATATGCTGGTTTTCAACAAAAAAGACCAGTATTTAACTGATGAAAGCGCCAGTATCTTGCTGTCACTAAAACAGCGAATCCAGGGAAATGTAGTTGCAACCTCCGCCTCTCCCATTGCCATCAAAGTCCGAAAGCATGAGGCTGATGGTTCTCTGCAAGAGTGGATGGAGCAACCAGCAGCAGATATCCAGCAGTTAACTCAGCAGTTGGGTGAAGTTTTGGCACAGCAAAGACAACGGCTAGTTTGGGTAACAACCATGAGGAAAGCCGGGTTGTTGAAAGCTGAGGCGAAAAACTGGTTGAATGGAACTAGACGCGATCGCGCCACGCCAATTATTGAACAATATCAATGGATAGCTGCTGCTGCTGCCTTTGCTAACCCAGTCCCAGCCCTTGATATTTTGGCAACTGCGGCAATTAATGCTCAAATGGTAATGGATTTGGGTAATATCTATCAGCAAAAATTTTCCCTAGAACAGGCACAAACCGTAGCTGGAACAATGGGAAGTTTAATGCTGAAATTGGGTTTAGTTGAACTTTCGACAAAGGCGATTAGTACTGTTCTGAAAAGTAATGCCATTACCTTTGTTGCTGGTGGCGTAGTGCAGGGAGTAAGTGCAGCTTATCTGACTAGAGTCGCAGGGTTAAGTCTAGTTGAGTATTTCCAACAGCAGGAAATAGCGATAGATTCTGGGACTGGTTTGAATTTGGAGAATTTGCGGCAAACCTTACAAAAGGTATTTCAGCAAAATCAGCAGATTGGTTTTTTGCAGGGATTTGTTAAGCAAGGCGTGAAGCGTTTGTTGCCAGAGGTGCAGCAGGTTGAAATAGTTAGTGTTCAGAAGGTAATGGGATAATCTCATACACAGGATCGCTGAATTTTGGATTTTGGATTGAACAATTCAAAATCCAAAATTGCTTTTAAACCCTGATTTTAATAGTGGATAAAAAATACATAAACATCTTTGTTTTAATAAAGAGGCTTGATCCGTGGAATCAGTTTAAAATCTCAAATCCAAAATTGGCTGACACTTGCGTGCTACTGTAAGTAAACCTAAAATTTACCCAAGCCTAAAATAGACTTGGGTGTATTTAAGAATATCGTGAGAATTGCGAGTTCTCAAAAAATTGTGAATAAGGATAATTAGCTAAACAGCACCACTGTTTCTATTAAATAGAATAGCTATAGTTTTGAAAATTAGCTTTAAATCGTACACCAAACTCCAATTTTTTTGATACTGCAAATCCAGACGAATTACATCTTCAAAACTACGGACTGTAGAACGTCCATTTACTTGCCATTCGCCAGTCATACCAGGTTTTACATCCAAACGTTGCCACTCTGGTACTTCATAGCGTTCCACTTCATCGGGTGTAGGTGGTCGAGTGCCTACCAAACTCATTTCTCCTTTGAGGACGTTCCAAAATTGGGGTAATTCATCAAGACTAGTTCGCCTTAAAAAGCGCCCTACCTTAGTAATTCTGGGATCATTCTCATTCTTGAAAAAAGCACCTTGCACTTGGTTTTTGACTTGGGATTTCCTCGCTTCCGCATCCACACACATAGAGCGGAATTTCCAAATCTTAAACTGTTTCCCCATCCAACCACAACGAATTTGACTAAAGAAAATGGGACCGGGATCGTTAATTTGAATAGCGATCGCAATCGGAATAAACAAAACTCCTGTAATTAATAAACCAATCACTGACCCGACAATATCTAAGAACCGTTTCATCCAAGATGCCACAGAAGGGTGAGTAGTGGGTAATTGCTCTACTTTACGGGAAGTAGTCTTCCGATTCTCTACTACATCATCTTGTTTTATTAACGACTCATCCCCCACAAGCTCTAAAGGAAAAACCTGATCTAACCCTGTGAGTTTTAGGACTGCCATAACTTGAGGTGTTACATTCCGCAGTGTTAATGTAATCCCCTTAGTTTGAGCGAATTTAAAATTACTTACCAGGGCACCTAAACCACTACTATCCATAAAAGTAGTTTGGTGAAAATCAATAATGATTTGCTTGGGATGTGAATTGGGCCCGATTAAGCCTTGGCAGGTTTGCTTAAAGCCTAAAGCCTCCAGCACGCTCAACCGCGTCGGCACCTGCACTATAGCCATGTCGTTTAGGGAATTAACTGGAAAATCGACTTCTGTCGGTTGGCTAGTCATGAAGCTCTGCACTTTCGTTGCCATGTATAATGTAATCTGCCAAACATTACTTTGTCCTACAAAATTACTTAACCTAATATCGGAATTAGTGGTAATTAGGACTAATTGCTATTTACCGGGGCTGAGATTGGAGATCGCTAGCGACGATTCACAATAGAACAAGAAGCCAAAAAACATCCTTGCTGTTGTGCCGACGCAGCGCGATCGCCTTTCTCTCATCTTATGATTGCTAAAAATACGGTTACACCTACCGCACGCCTGATTGAGGTCTTTTCTGCCATTCAAGGGGAAGGACTGAATGTAGGGACACGTCAGATATTTATTCGTTTTGCTTTGTGTGATTTGCGCTGTCACTTTTGTGATAGTGCCAACACTTGGAATGCACCTACAACTTGTCGGATAGAGCGATCGCCTGGATTGCGCGACTTTGAAATCCACTCTAACCCCGTTCCATTACCCATATTAATCCAATGGGTGGAACAGCAAAATCTACCTTGTCTACACGATAGCATTAGCTTAACTGGCGGCGAACCACTTCTTCATGCCTCATTTCTAACCCAGTTTCTACCACAAGTGCGAGCCGTAACTGGTCTACCTATATACTTAGAAACTGGCGGACATCGCCCAGAACAACTAGCAATGATTCTCCCCTACTTAGACTCTGTAGGTATGGATTTCAAATTGCCCAGTGTTAGCGGCGAAAGTCATTGGCAAGAACATAGTAAATTTCTCCAGTTATGTTATGACTCATATTTAAATGTTTTTGTCAAGATAATTGTGTCTCAAAACACAGATCCCGGCGAGTTGGAACGTTCAGCTTCGTTAGTGGCAGAGGTTAGTCCAGATATCCCAGTATTTTTACAACCTGTTACGCCTTTGGCAGTATCAGAACAATTTTCTCCAATACCTGTACTTGCGCCTTCGAGCGATCGCGTTTTGGCGTGGCAAGCTTTGATGAAGGGGTTTGTCAAGCACGTGCGCGTGATCCCCCAGACGCATAAAATGCTGAACCAGTTGTAAAATTTGAGTTTGATAAAGATGTAGTCAAGAAAAAAGTAAGATTTTATGAAATAGTAAATTTAGGTGTTTGGGGGGGTGAGCAAATACCCACCCAACCTAATTTATGATTTCTATAGTGCGCCCTCATCGGGAGTTTTGGATTTAGCTTTTGCCTTATTAGCACTGCGTTTGAGGGCAGAGAGTCTTGCTTCGTATCTCGACCGTTGGCGCTTACTAGGAGTATTATCAATCAGGGTTTTCAAGGCGCTACCGAGACTCTTGTAGGCATTGGGGAGGCTATAACCAAAACGAGTTGCTAAAGCGATCGCTTTCTCATCAGCATTGAGCAATTCTCTTAGTTGCTTTTCCCCATTATTTTTTTGGTACAGTCGCCAGCCTGACACACCACAAAGCGACAAAGCTAACACCAGCAGCAATCCATCTTGTACCCACAATTCCCCGACAGCACCACCTAAACCGATGGCTAGTGCCGCCATTTCCCAACCATCTTTAGGAATTGTGTCATTTTGAACGCGAGCAACCTCATGCCAGAACAGCAGATTACGCTGATCCATTGCGAGGGCATCCCATTTCACCAAATCAATTTGAATTTCTACCTGGTCTTTACCAATTTCTTCGCAGCGAACCAGGGGTGGATTGACCTCAGTTGTGCCTTCAACCGTGACCCAGCTTTGTAGTTCTGGTGGTAGTAAGGCTTTCAACCGCCGGAGTTCGCTCATTTCCGCTTTGGCAGAGGAGGTTGCATAGGATGTCATAATATCCAGCCCCAGAAAATTTCAGTATATAGTGAGGGTATCACTTTGGAGTATAGCGATTTAAGTGATGATCCGTCTCACTCACTAGGAAAACTTCCTCGTTTTTTTCGCGCTTCCATTGCTTTTTCTAGTAAATCTAACAATCCTGGGGCTTCTTCTTGGATACTGAGTAATAGTCTTTCCCCAAGTTCTATATTCCCCGGATCGAGACCTGTTGCCATCACTTCTGTCAGGCGAGGTATTGCTATGCCATCCACAATCTGAATTAATCCACTCAGACAACGGTGAAATTGTTTTTCTGTGAGAATTGAGTCTTCTAAAGGAAACTCGATAATCGCACGAATTTCACCATCGGATGGGTCATATTCCCATTGTAACATTTTGGTTTCCCAGGAAATGGCAAGCATTGTCTGGAGGATAGCTGCCTTGTGAGGATGGTCTTGGATTCCTCCCAGAACTTGAGGGGCAAATACCCGAAAAAATTTTCCTTCTTCATCCAGTTGGACAACTATTAGGAAATCTTCTACGTTATCAGCCTCCACACCTGTTATAATTTGGTCTTCTTCATCATCAAAACGGTAGTCCCAACCAAGGTTATCTAAATAGTTGGCAATCTGTTTGAGGTTAGCTCCCATAAAAGCCTCATAAGGAACGTGGAGCAGTTGTTACCAGACCTAGTTTAACCTGCTAGAGGTATTTGTTTGGGTTGGTGTGGATACTTCTAATCCCATAGAAGTGTGCAATTAGGGCATGGGGCATTGAAGATAAGAAAGATAAATAATAATTCGGCGCTATGAATAATATTTTTTGAAGGACTTTTGCTCATTCTTAAAGAAGCAATAATTACTGTTTTTCAAATCTTAGCCAGTTAATGATATAGTAGTAAATCGCTGAAATTTTAAGATTCTTTTCTAGGTTGAATGAACGTCTTGTTAGATCGAGTATGGTGGCATAATTTTCAATCAAACTTGAAAGTTAAAGCCAAGTTTAAATAATTTATACATAGCATTACGAACCGCAGAGGCGCAGAGAAGCCAGTGCGTTGGGCGGGTTCCCCGACTTGTTCGCGCAGCGTCTCCCCTTGGGAGAAGCAACTGGCGCGACGCAGAGAAAAGAAAGAGAAGGAAAAAATTGCTTAACTGAACTGTATTGCTCTAAGAGTTGCTATGCTGTTCGCGTTAGCGTCTCTAAAACCTTTGCGCTTCACTTTGCGCGCCTTTGCGTTTCACTCCTAACCCTTCCATCCCACAACTTCACACCAAGCAGCAGCAAAAAATCCATCTGGATGCTGACTCCATTCTCGCAAAGCATTACTCATTACTGTAAGCGTACCAGGGGCAATGCCTCTTGTTAAACCTAAAGCAATCGTCCCAGGACCGCAACCACAATCTAACAATTTCATCCCTGGACGTAAATAAGGCTTGAAAAACGCACCATGAGTATCTAAGCTGCGTTTTGCCATGAAATTCGTCGCATTACTTGAATAGCCTGGAGTATACTTTTCCTGCATAGCTCTGACTCCCTACAAAATATATGTATGAGTATCATAGGTAGGTAGTTTTCAGATGTCCAATATATATTTATAGAGAATTGAAACTTATAAAATATCAAAAAAATGGAATTGCGACACCTGCGCTATTTTATTGCTGTAGCTGAAGAACTGCACTTCAGTAGAGCCGCCGAGCGACTGCACATCGCTCAACCGCCCTTAAGCCAGCAAATTCAGCAATTAGAGGCGCAATTGGGGGTAGAACTGTTTCATCGCAAAACTAAGCGACAGGTGCAACTAACGGAAGCTGGACAAGTTTTTTTGCAAGAAGCTTATCAACTTTTAGCTCAACTCCAAAAAGCAATTGAGCTAACCCAAAAAACGGGAAGAGGTGAAAAGGGACTACTGCAAATTGGGTTTACTAGTTTAGCAACTTATGATTTGCTTCCTGTAATTTTGCGGCGATTTAGAGAACAGTTTCCAGAAGTAGAGTTGGTATTGCAAGAATTAACCACAACTCAGCAAGAGCAAGCGCTACAGGATCGTCGCATTCATGTAGGTTTTGCCCATCCACCTTTAGAAGACAATACACTCAATCAAGAATGCATTCAGCAAGAAGCTTTAATTGTGGCTATGTTAGAAACTCATCCCTTAGCTGAACAAGAAAAGATTTCAGTGCGATCGCTAGTAAATGAAAACTTTATCATGTTCCCTCGCCACTTGGGGCCTGGACTTTACGACCAAATCGTAAGTCTTTGTCAGCAAGGAGACTTCAGTCCAAAAGTGACTCAAGAAGCGATTCAGATGCAGACGATTATCGGATTGGTTTCAGCCGGAATGGGGATTGCGATCGCACCGTCTTCATTGCAAAATCTTCAGAGGACTGGTGTAGTTTATCGTACTCTAGAGGAGAAAACACCATTAGTAGAAACGGCCATAGTGTGGCGGGAAGAAGATATGACACCTGTAGTAAGAGAATTTCTACAAGTTGTCAGGAATATCTTGTAAGTGCGATCGCTTTTGATCAGATTTAGGGAGGATTAACTAGCACCATAGTGATTTTATCGAAATTGGTGGGGGATGGTGAGGCGATCGCTTTCTCCACACTAGTGTTTTAAATGAAAAAATGATCCTGTTTCCAAACATTGTGTGTACATTGTCCACTAATATTAGTTATGCTCTAAATAGAAACTCAGCGAAAGATGAGAATTAGCCATGTCAGAAACATCATCTGCAAAAGATTGCCGCATCGATTTACGAGTTACCCAAGAGCAAAAAGAACTATTAGAACGGGCTGCGAGTCTCAAAGGAATTTCTTTGAGTGCTTATACACTTTTTCATGTTTTGCCAGTCGCCAAGGAAGATATAGATGCGAATGAAAGGCTGGTGCTGTCTAATCTTGATAGAGATTTGTTTATGTCAGTAATGGAAAATCCGCCAGAACTGAAGGGAAAACTTAAATCTACTATTCACAAATATAGACAGAAGTATGACAAGTGATAGCTCGGCAAGATGGAGTTTTGTACCAATTGATAAAAAGCATCAAAGAGATTCTTTTGATTGTGGTTATGCAATTTTGAATAATTATCTTAAGAAATATGCACGACAAAATCATAATAAAGGAATTGCTAAAGCATTTGTAGCAATTCCGGCATCAGGAAGCTTGAAGATTGATGGCTATTATACTGTCAGTGCTAGCGTTATTGAGTATGAATCATTAGCAGAATCTTATCAGAGTGGAATGCCAACCTATCCGATTCCAGCAATGCTGATTGGGAAATTAGCTGTAAATAACTCGGTTAAAGGACAAGGTTTAGGAGGTGAATTGTTAGCTGATGCTCTCTATCGGGCTGTTCGTGTTTCTCAAGAAATTGGTATGTACGCCGTGAGAGTAGATGCTATTGATTTGCAAGCAAAGGAATTTTATCTCAAGTATGAGTTTATTCCTTTTCAAGACAATGAACTCTCACTATTTCTGCCAATAGCAACGATAGTTAGAGAGTTTGGTTAACTTAATAGAGGAAGAATAATGAGCGATCGCTATAGTATGGTAATTCAATGGTCAGATGAGGATAATTGCTACTTAGTACACTTACCCGAATTCCCTTGGCAGCAATTCCACACTCATGGTAAGAGTTATGAAGAAGCCGCTAAACATGGGCAAGAGGTAATTGAATCTCTGATTGAATGGTATGAAGAGCAAGGAAAACCTTTGCCATCGCCAATTACTTTTCCTCAAAAATCGTTAAAAGTGGCTTAAATATTTTTAAGATATAGGGCATCGCACCTTACCCCAATTCCTCAACATCAGCACTTTCCCCTTCCGACTCAACAGGCTCAAACTTAACTTTGTTGTATAAATCTTGTAGAGAAATCTCAAATGGTACGGTTACAAGTGCGATCGCTTCATCTTCTTCATCATATTCACGAAGCGTCCATTGCTTTTTCCCAGTTTTGGAAAATTGATCTACATGAATCCGAGTTTGGTCAATTAATAGGTATTCTTGGAAAGTGGAAATAGTTCGGTAAGCCTGAAATTTATCTTCGCGATCGTACCCTTTAGTAGATTTTGATAAAACCTCAACAATAACTTGGGGATTCAAAATTGTGTCTCTACGGTTGTTAAAATATTCTAGTTTACCCGCCACAATCATTACATCTGGATAAGTGTAGATTTTCTGATTGGCTATCCACAAGCGGACTTGAAAACTAAAAACTTCGTAATCTAGTTTTTTAAAAGCAAAATTTAACGCAGTTGCAATATTTCCAGCAGTTAAATTGTGATTAACAGACTCATGTGCCATAGGAATTATTTGCCCGTTAATGTATTCGCTTTTATACTCAGCAGCTTCTTCTAGCTCTAAATATTCCTCTGGGGTATAGTATCGCTGTTGCGTTATTTGCATAATTTTATCAGGTAACAATGTTTAACGATACGGAGGGTCTAGTGATCGATGTTTACTGAACAGTTTAACGTGGTTAGATAGAGGTGTTATGTGCTTTGTACAAAGTGAGGTAGGCGCAGCCCGCCGTAGGCATCGCTACTAAATTCACTAAGTAAAAAAATAAATTACAAAAAACTCTGCGTTACTCTGCGTTTCCTTTGCGTCCCTCTGCGTTTAAAAACATTTCCTATTGATAACCAGCCGCTTGTAAGAGAAACAATTTAGCATAACGTCCTCC